>NZ_JBGCUR010000013.1:0-84271 GCF_041361455.1 Chryseobacterium gossypii
TTTCCTTTTTTTGTAAAATATAAAAAAGGCTATCTTACTTTTGAGACAGCCTCTTTTTATTTCTCCGGTTTTTTGGAGATCCCTAAAGCTGGGCCCGCTTATTAAAAGGGTCCGTTTCCTGCACAGCTGGCAGGGATCAGGCAAGTTGTGCTGGTGCACGGATCAGGCGGGCAAACGGTTCCCGGACATATTGCCGGTACACTGCTGCCGGGTATGGGGCAGGTCACATTGCCTCCAATGATGGATTTTAATCCCCCTCTGGAAATTTTCTTTAAATTTTTCATACTACACTTTTTAATTGATTGTATACGAATTTACATTAAGCCTGTTCTCAGAAAAAAGAAAAATCAGCAAGTGTCTGACCTGATTTAATAAATGTTTCCGGATATCATTTAAATGTTAATGCATAAATTAAGCGTATTTAAAATCAATTTCTGTAGGTTTTTGGGGATAAAAACTTATTTTTACAGTTATTTTTGAAAACCTTTTTTAGTTTAGAATTTAATGAATTCCATCGTAATCAATATAGGGAACAGCAATATCAGATTTGGTTTTTTTAATGAAGACAATTGTGAGATCTCATGGGTGATCAATACCAAGCCGTACAGGACAACGGATGAATTGTATGCCCAGATGATGATGCTGTACCAGACCTATAAAATCGAACCGAAAAGTATCAATAAAGTAATCATTGGGTCCGTTGTGCCACAACTTACGAAAGTGATGGGGTCGGCAATAAAAAAGATCCATGATATACATCCGGTTATTGTTGACAGAAATACACCCTCAGGAGTTCAGGCTAAATCCAAGCAGATGGGGACTGATATTTATGCCAACCTGGTTGCTGCCCATAATATGTATCCCGACAGAAAAAAAATCGTCCTGGATTTCGGAACGGCACTTACAGCAAGCTGTGTGGGCGAAGATGGAGAAACCCTGGGGGTTATCATTGCTCCGGGAATCGTCACTTCCTTAAATTCCCTGATCAGCCAGACGGCACAACTTCCGGAGATAGAGCTGAAGAAACCGAAATCGGTTCTCGGGCTGGATACCGTCACCTGTATGCAAAGCGGAATGGTCTATGGCTTTTTAGGGATGGTAGAGGGATTCATAGACCGGATTAATGATGAGGTTGATGATGACTGTTTTGTAGTAGCCACAGGAGGCGTCTCCCACATCTATAAACCTCTTACCGACAAAATCCATGTCATGGACAGGCTCCATACCCTGAAAGGATTGTATTTCCTCGGAAAAGATCAGTCATGAAAGAATTTCCTATAATAAAGACAGAAAGGCTTATCCTCTCAGAACTGAAAAAAGAGGATATCCCCTATATTGTAGAATATCTGCAGGAAAAAGTCTTTTCTGAGCACACTTCCAATATCCCTTTCCCATATAGACATGAAGATGCTGAATTCTGGCTGAAGATCTCCCGGGAGGCCTTTGAAAGAAATGAAGGATATACCTTTGCCATCCGGGACGGAAATAATAAAATATTGGGGGCCGTGGGGATTCATCACAGGGGAAATAATGCAGCTGAGCTGGGATATTGGGTCGCCAAACCATTTTGGAATAAGGGATATGCTACAGAAGCTGCAAAAGCGGTTATAGATTTTGGCTTTAAAGGCTTAAAGTTTCATAAGATATATGCTACCCATTTCCTCTATAACCCTTCCTCAGGAAAAGTCATGCAAAAAGCGGGAATGGAACAGGAAGCTGTGTTAAAGCAGCATATCAGAAAAAACGAGGAATATTTTGATGTTGTTATGTATTCTGTTTTTAAAAAAAACGATTAGCGTTTCGATCTGAAGAATTCCTTAACAATAGCAGAACATTCGTTCTCCATAATACCAACGACGATTTCAGTTTTCGGATGAAGGGAAAGGTGCTTGCTGATAAAGCCTCTCTGTTCATCACGGGCTCCGATTACCACCTTAGAGATCTGTGCCCATGACAGTGCGCCGGAACACATTACACAAGGCTCCAGGGTAACATACATAGTGCAATTTTTCAGATATTTTCCACCGAGAAAGTTGGCCGCGGAAGTTATTGCCTGCATTTCTGCATGGGCGGTAACATCATTAAGGGTTTCCGTAAGGTTATGAGCCCGGGCGATAATACGGTTATTGGAAACGATAACGCATCCTATAGGAACCTCATCCTTTTCCAGGGCGATTTCTGCCTCCTGGAGAGCCATTTTCATATAATATTCGTCTGTAAACATTTAATCCTTAATATTCAGGGTTAAAGGAAGCTGATAGCGGAATCTTACCGGATCTCCATTGATTAGGGCCGGTGAAAATTTTTCTGATATGGAATACAAAGCGATTTCTGCCTGCCTGTTAAAGGTAAAATTATCACCTTGTGCCTGTACATTACTTACCGTTCCGTCTTTTTCTACGATAAAAGCTACATTGGTTTTTACGGTTTTGCTTTCCGCATAGACCCCTCCCGTATAAAAAATCCGGGCCACTTCCTTTCTTAATGCATTGATTCCACCGGGATAATCGGCGGCCTTATCTGTGGCGGAAGATACTTCAGAGACTTTTTCCGCAGCAGAACCACTGTTTCGTATTTTATTAATATCTTCAAGATTTTTAACCTTTAACAGGGCTCCGATCAGGGCTACATTTTCGATACTGTCCATTTTACTGATGAAGAGAAGAAAATCTTTTTCGATGGCGGCCTTACCGGCCATATTGGTTTCGGCATCAAATTTTTTCTTAAACTCCTTGTTGAGCAAGCTCCGGTGATGATTATAGAAATTTTTCACAAGCCTGAACTCCTCGACCTGCTGTGAAAAACAAAAAGAAGAGGCAAGACCAAATAAGCAAAGAAAAAAACATTTCACTGGAATATATTTATGTAAAAATAGTCAAAAAAAGCCAAATGGCTTAATATATTTTCAGCTTTCAAGATAGCTGTTCAGGGATTCCTGCAATTGCGTCCTGATTTCTTCAACTAAAGATTTCGGTTCTAAAACGGTTACCTCTTTTCCATAAGAAAGAATCTCCTGTAAAAAATCATAAGTAGGATGCAGGAAAAACTCAAAGAACATTTCTTCCGGGGTTTCCCTGATCTCCTTCTGAGACTGGTGGAGTGGAAAGCTTTTAATATACTCTCCCTGATGCCTGCTGCATTTTATGACGATCTTTTCAGGATTTTGCTCTGCCAGATTCATTACCCCGAAGGAATTCTTAAAATGTTCTCTTAAGTTGAAATTGTATTTTTCCCGGAATTTTGCCTTGTCCACATTGAGGTAATTGATCCTGTCCAGCCCGAATGATTTTAAAGCTTTATCCTTCGTATCGATTGCGATAAGGTACCATCTGTTTTTAGATTCTTTCAGGGCAAGCGGATGCACCTTTCTGGAAGTCATTACCTTGTTTTTATAATTGTAATGCTCAAAAGTGATTATCCTTTTATTGCGGATGGCAAAGAAAAGATCATAAAAATGCTCAATTCCCGTAGGCTTTCTGGTTTCGAAAAAAATGAAGCCTGAAAAATCGGGATGCAGATTCAGCGCGTTGCTTACCTGGAAAGATTCCAGTAATTTCTGGTTGTACTCATCTACTTCCATGATCGGGCGGCTTTCAATATAATACCGGTTGTCTCCTTTCTTTTTATTGTGAATGGAAAGATTAAAAAGATCGGAAATCTCCCGGATATCCCTCTGCAAGGTACGGATAGAGTAGCTTTTAATCCCCGCATCCTGAAATTCGAAGGAATTAAGAAGATAGTCTTCCAGTTGCGAATAGGTAGCCGGGGAACTTTCCAGCCTTTTGATGATTAAGGCATATCTTGTCAGGTAAAAATCTTTTTTCATTTCGGAATATTTATTAGCAGCAGTGCCAGGTTATACAGTTATATATTTAACAGCAAATATATAATTTAATACGACAAACTGTGGCGTGTATATTGAGGTAATTGTTTTTATTTCATTTGTAGTGTTTAAATGGCTGATCTTAACACAGTTCCGGCTGTCCAACATTTTGTGAATGGTGAATTCAAAGGTCTCAGCAAAATTAAATTGATTGTTGATGGTATCGGTGTCCGACTGATATCGGACAGCAACAGAACCGGTGTTAAAAAATCAGATTAATACATATCTTCTTCAAGAATATCATTTTCAAAATCCTCTCTGAAGAAATTTTCAATGTCATTGAGATAATTCTCATAGTCCATCTCTGCATTTTCGATGTCGCTCCATTCAATGGTATAGAGATCTTCATCAAAAATAATATCCGGATTGTGATTTGATGTTTCCATATTTAATGTTTTAAGGTTATTCTGAAATGTTAAACATATCTTTGGCTGTTCGGCATGTATTGATGCTGAACCCAATCAGGTTTCGAAACTCTTTAATGATTGTTTTGTGTCTTGATTTATACGTCAAAAGTAGTATGCATGGACGACAAAACTCGACGTTTTAAAAAAATTTTCAAACGAAATATAAGGTATTTAGCTTATATTTTGTATTTATAAGCAAATACGCTTATATTCGGTTTTTGATCAGTTTCTGGACAATCTGATTCAATGTTTCCCTGTTATCATCAATATAGCTCAGACCGGCCTGTATCAGGTTTTCAATATTGGATCGTCTCACATTGTCCATGGCCGGGGAAGCATTTTTCAATGATGGATTTAGGCGATAATAATTTTTCTGGTTCCGCTGGCCTAACGTGCGGAACATCTGGCAAAGCTGATAATCCACGGTTTCGGCATTGGCGGACATCAGTATATCAATGATGGGATTTACCCAGCCTATCTTTCCTGCTTTTTCCAGTTTTCTGAAAGAATAGGGTCTTGCTTCAACTCCTGTACCGATAGAAACGATGATCATATCATTTACAGAAGGGTGATTAGCTTTCTGATGATTTTTCAAAACTTCCGCAAAAGGGGTTTTCCTGGCTTCTGCATAAGCGCAAAGAGCAGGATTGTTGGCAAACATTCCACCGTCAATAAGACTGAAAATCTGTCCGTACATTGATTTGATCTGTACCGGGCTGAAATAAGTGGGGGCTGCGGAAGTTGCCCTGCAAATATCTTTTACATAAAAGTTATCGGTACTTAAGACCGCCTTGCAGGAATTAAAAAGTTTTGCTCTTCTGTTCTCTATATCATAACTTGTTATCAGACATGGTTTTATTAATTCTTTTAGTTCCAGATTCCCAAAAAAGTCATTCAGGTTTTTTTCAAGTGCTTCTTGGGAAATTTTTTCATTCAGCAATCCGAATGGGTTGACCAGTTTTTCCCAGAAAGATACCTGAAATATGTCACCACCTTTTTCAGCATATAATTCCAGGCCTTTTCGGATGGAATATTTCGCTTTACGGTGTTCATCAGGGCATAAAATGATTGATGCAATCAAAGCTCCCGTACTGCTTCCTGCAACCAGATCAAAATAATCTCCAAGCTTGGCGCCGGGCTTATCGAAAATCTGTAGCTGCTCCTCTATGTAGCGTAAAATAATACAGGTAATGATACCTCTTATCCCGCCACCGTCTAAAGAAAGAATGGCTATCTTTTTCATATGAATGTATAATGATTTAGAAAAAACCGAACTGATTCCAGATGAAAAAACCAATAGTTTTTTATGAAATAACCATTGGCTTTGGACATATAGATTTCGTGTTTTTCGCTGTTTCATTTGTAAAGCAAAGGTAGGCAGGGAAAGCGACAGAAGTTGTCGTATTATAATTGATTTCAAATAAAAGAGAATTAGAAGATGACGTAGTTTTCCTTATCTCTGGCCATTTTGGATAATGTTCTCCAGTTGGTTTTTACCACTCCTTTCCGAGTAAGTATGCTCTTCTTTTCGAAATGAGAAAGGTCTTTGAAGGTCTTCCAGTTTCCACCCCAGTCCCAGCCGTGTTTTGCAAAAATCTTTACACATTCATACCAGTCTGCCACCCTGTCATTATCCCAGTCTTTTGCGGTGTCCCAGCTTGCTGTTTTTCCGTCTATGATCAGGCAGATGTCAACGGCAAGCCCATAATTGTGAATGCTTCGGCCTGCTTTCGCATTGGTCACCTTTCTTCCTTTGGTGATCCTTCCGATTGCGTAAAGTTTCTCCTGTTCCTCAAAAGATCTCAGGCCCTGGGTGATCCTTACTCTGGCTCTTCCCGTAAGGGCCCGGTCACATTCATTAATAATTTGTTTTACCTCTTCCCTTACCAGCGGATGAAGCTTTTCTATTCTCTGTAAAGTCACTTTGTCCATAATTATATATTATATGCTGAACACAAAAGTAGACAGGGCCCGCGACAAAACCTGACGCATTTGAATATTTTAATATCCTTGTAATCAATTGTTTATATTTAATATAATTTTTTAATAAAATGGCAATTTTATCTTTAAATATTATAATTTTGTTCTGGTGAATATCTGTTATCTGAACCATGTATGCTTTAGTAGATTGCAATAATTTCTTCGTTTCCTGTGAGAGGACTTTGGATGCTTCGCTTAAGGACCAGCCTGTTGTTGTACTTTCCAACAATGACGGCTGCGTCATATCCAGAAGTATTGAAGCCCAGGCTCTCGGGATACCTATGGCTGCACCTGCGTTCAAATACAGGGAACTTTTCATAAGGCACAACGTTAAAAGCTTTTCCGCAAAGTTTGAATATTACAACTATAAAAGCCAGGAAGTGATTAATATTGCCAAATCTTACGTGGGAGAATCAGATTATGAAATCTACAGCATCGATGAGCTTTTCCTGGACTTAAGGACTTTTAAGTATGTAGACCTTTATAATTACTGCCTTGAAATACGGAATGCTATTCAAACCAGGGCGGATATCCCTGTAAGTATCGGGATTGCCCCAACAAAAACCTTATGTAAGGTGGCCAATAGGATCGTAAAAAAATTTCCGGATAGTTTCCAGGGCATATACATTCTGGATACTAAGGAAAAAATTGAAAAAGCATTAAGGTGGCTGGATATAGAGGATGTATGGGGAATAGGACGAAGACTGGCGGCAAAAATGCGCGATAATGGGGTTTACAAGGCATGGGATCTTCTTCAGAAACCGGAGATGTGGGTACGCAAGATCATGGGGATCCATGGGGTGAGAATGATCAATGAGCTAAAGGGCATCCGCCAGCTGGAGCTTTCCGCATATGCTCCCAAAAAGTCTATTGCCGTTACACGGAGCTTTATGGAAATGCTGACCAGTAAAGAAGAGGTAAGAGAACGTTTGGAAACTTTTGCCATGTATTGTTCTGAAAGGCTTAGAAAACAGCATACCTGCTGTAAAATGGTTACCGTTTTTGTCCAGACGAACCGTTTCCGGAAAGATCTTCCGGAATATAAACAGGCTGTGACTCAGGTTCTTTCTAATCCTACCAATTCTTCCATTTTAATAGGAAGGGTGGTCAATGAACTTTTTGAAACAATTTATAAAGATGGCTTTCATTACAAAAGGGCGGGGGTTATTGTAAATGATTTTGTTCCCGAAAGTGAAAGGTTGATCAGTTTGTTTGAAGAAGATATCCAGAACCGGCATCTGCCGGTTATGAAAGCAATGGATGCCATGAACAGGAAATATGGAAAAGATAAAGTGCGCTTGGGAAGCATGAGTGGAAAAAATACTTTCGGGCGCGCCAAATTATCTCCGGAATATGAAGCCTTCTTAAAAAATAATACACTTCCAGAAGCCAATTTCAGATTTCATTAATCGATCATTTAATAATAAAATATACTTTTATTTCATCTTTTGTCATTCGTTTTTTTGCGTTCAGGCTCCCTGAAAATATTAAAATTCGGAATTTTAATATCGTATCTGATCCTGTTTTTTGTAATGTAACTGTCAATATTTCAGACGTTTACCTTATTTTGTTATTTTACAGACCCTCAATCCATTGTGAGGCATCAGACTTTGAATATATCTTTGTGACAGAATTTAGATTCTAAAAACAAAATGTTATGAAAAATTTCGATGCTCTTTTTACTAAAAGCATATTAGCTACTTTATTGTCTGTTCCATTCTTTAATAATTTACATGCACAGGTAGGGATAAATAATAGTAATCCTTTGGCCAAACTTCATGTTGATGGCGGTAAAGACAACCCTGTTACTGGTATCCCGGACAGTGCTCAGAGATCCAACGACGTTGTGGTCACCAATGAAGGGTTTGTGGGGGTAGGAGTATTAAATCCGATTGTAAAACTTGATTTAAGGTCGGATGGACCACAAAATGCAATCGGTTTGGGAGCTACTACCATGAGTGCCGGGGCCGCCGGGGCAGGAGCCGTTCGGTATGAGCCAACCTTATCCAAGATCCAGGTTTCAGACGGGAGCGTATGGGAAGCAGCCATAGTTCTACCTGTAAAAGCCGTAGTAGTAGCAAGAATGACCACTCCGTTCTCAGTGGCCTACAATTCAGATGTTAATATTACCGGATGGGATGAGGTCAGGGACTTTTCAAACAGTTTCGATCCCGTTACGGGAATTTTTACGGCTCCCAGGAACGGGGTGTATACTTTTTTAATGACCTATAACTTTGTGTCAGGATCAGTAGCCAATTCTTCAGAGGTAACGAGCCAGTTTTACAGCCCCAGCGCGGGATCCATTTTAGCGCGTTCGTTCAAGACCTTTGCCCGTGCTAATGAAAATGCTCAGGTAGGAGGTTCGGCTACCATTACTTTGCGGCTGACGGCTAATCAGACCGTCCGTCCGCAGCTCCGCCAGAATATTACAGGTTCCGGGTCACGGGCATTAAGAATGAATTCTGACTGGACAAATCCTGATGCGGGCTTTAATAACCTCACTATTATCGAACATTAAAAACCGGATTATGAAAAAGAAATCTTTATATAAAGCACTATACTTTGTGCTGTTTTTCTCCTTTGGAGTAACTATAAATGGACAGATAGGCATATATACAAAAAATCCTTTACAGCCATTTCACATTGATAGTGGAAAAGACAACAGCGATACACCTACGGCGTCACAGATATTAAATGATGTGGTGGTTACCCCGGACGGAAAATTAGGTGTGGGGCTTTTAAATCCCAGGACAAAGGTAGATCTCCGGTCTGCTGATCAGAAAGGGATCATTGGTTTGGGAACCAGCAACCAGACACCTGCAGCAGCAGGCCCCGGAGCAATACGATACAGCACGGGCAATATTATCCAGTATTCTGACGGGGTGGGGTGGCATGATCTCCCAATGACCTTACCTCCAAAGGCATTGGTACTGGCCAATAAAAGCAGCAACCAGTCATTTGCCAATAATGCGACCACAACCGTAAGCGGATGGTCGGTGCTTACAGATTCCCAATCTGATTTTAACAGCACGACAGGGACTTTTACTGCACGCAGGGCAGGATTTTATATCGTTTCCTTCAATATTTCCCTGGCTGAGGCCAATATCGCCCAAAATTCAAGAATAGAAACAATCATTGAAAGTAATTCTTCAACAAACAATATACAGACCTACAGAAGCGTGAATTCATATCCGGCATGGGATGTCTCTACAGTGAGCAATATTGTGGGAGGCAACTGTACAGCTATTTTTAATTTATCTGCAGGAAATACAATTCAGTTCAAAGTATATCACAATTTAGGCGGCAGCAGAAATATAGATACGGCGAACAATGGGACGAACAACAGTATTAGTATTTATGAACTTTAAAACACAGAAATGAAATCACATTATAAAAGTATATTATTTTTAGCTTTGGGTATATCGGCTTTCCCTCTGAATAAAGTGCAGGCACAGATAAGCATAGGCGGTAATAACCCGAGTCCGTCCAATGTCCTGGAAGTGGAGGCGGCTGAGAAATTTATTATTGATAAAACAGGAAAGGTAGGCGTGGGGGTTGCCACTCCAAAGGTGGCTGTTGACCTGAGAAACGGGGCCAATGGTTCTATGGCGGTAGGTATGACCACCCAAACCGCCGCCGAGGCCGGAGCAGGAGCAGTGCGCTATAATCCTAACCCGGCAATAGGAGTACAGGGCTATATAGAATATTCCGACGGCTCTTCCTGGGTGCCCATCTTGCCATATGGGAAACCCAGAATTGTGGTCATGGCGGAAAAAACAAATAACAACTGTACCGTTTTTGAAACAGGACTTTGGCCTACAGGAAATTATACAGATGGAATCCCCGGCAGGTCCTCTTCATATCTGACCTCGTGGACTGAGAAATTAGATTCTGACTCCGGCCAGCCCAGGTCTAATTTCAACCCCGCTACGGGAGAATTTGTAGCCCCGAGAGCAGGAGTGTACTTTGCAACATTTACTTTTGCGCTCGCCCCAAGCCAGGTGAATACGAGTTACGGACAAAACCAGACTGAGGCCATCTGGGAGGTAAGAAATTCCTCCAATGTGGTTACGCAAAGGATTAAAACCAATAATGGTTATCCCCAGGATACAGGAAACCCACCGAATGCGGTGATCGTAGGCTCAGCTTGTACAGTGAGTGTGTACCTGAATGAAGGCGATAAATTGAGGCCTTTTGTATGGATAAATGTTGCATGGGATACGGATAAGCGGCCGCTTCTTAACACCGGAGGCTATAATGTTTTAACAATTGTTGAACAGTAACTTGCGATATCCGTCAGGCCTTTTCGAGAGCTTTGATAAAGGCTGAAGGATGCATTCCCACAATTTTTTTAAATTCCAGGGAAAAAGCGCTGTGTGAGGAGTATCCCGTAATCTCAGCAAGATGATTGATTTTATACTTCCTGTATTGTGGATCATTTTTAAGCTGGTCCACAATATAGCTGATCCGTAAATGGTTGATGTATTGATTAAAATTGAAATTTTTATGTTTTTTTATGACTGCTGAAAGGTATTTGGTATTGACGTTCAGTTCATTGGCCAGGTTGTATCGTGAAATATTCTTGTTGTTGAAGTGCAGGCCTTCCTCAAAACTTTTTAAGCCGGTCAGAATATTTTCCTCTGCTTCAGGGGAAATTTTTATATCGGAAGAAGCAGGGCCGGCCTTACCATCTTCCACAAATTCCTGCCTGTCTTCTTCATAGGAAACCGGAGTAATGCCTGACCGGTACACCCGGGCAATGATCTCCTTATGTTTTTTCCTGAGCCGGGTGGCTTTGAATATAACCACACCTAAAACAAGAATCAGAATGACACAAACGGTGATCAGGCCGCCGGTAAGGGCCTGGCTTTTATTAAGCTTTTCATCAAAATTCTTTTCCTTTACCGAAAGCGTCTTATTAACCGCCATTTTCTGGCTATAGGCTATACTGTCCTTTAATTCCAGATGCTCCAGCTTATATTTTCTGGCATTGGTCAGGTCATTGAGCTTCTTATAGGCTTTTTCCAAATTCTCCGTGATCTCGATTTTCTTTTCATTAAAGCCATAGGCTTTTGCGATACCCAGTGCTTTCTGATAATAATAAACAGCGCTGTCCTGTTTGTTTTGTTCAGAGAAAGAAAAACCGATGTCGTGCAGGATATTGCATCTCAAGTAATGATTATCTTTCCCTACCAGGGCAAGTGCTTTGTGAAAATAAGATTTGGATTCGCTGAATCTTTTCACTTCTGACAGATTATATCCCATATTGGTATAAGCTGAAACCAAAAGCTCATTCTTGCGGGGTATATTTTTTATTTTCTGAAATTCCCCGATGGCATTCCTGGAATAATAATCCTTTTTTTGATATTCATTTTGATTGAGAAGGATTAAAAATGAATTGTAGATCATCCCCTTCAGCTCATGTCCTTCATCCGTCTCATCATTCCGTACCTGGGAGAGAGCCTTATCCAGGCTTTCGTAAGCCTCTTCCAACAGTCCTAGTTTGGCATATTGCGTTCCCTGCATCCGGTAGGCCAAAGCTTTTCCTACAGGATAATTGTTTTGTTCTGAAACCTGTAAAGCTTTTTCTGCAAGATTGAGTGTGCTTTCGGCATCAGATTTTAAATAGCTGTTATACGATTTTAAATAATAGGCCTTCGCTATATAATTGGGCTGGTTTTTCTTCTGTGCGGCTTCAATGATCTGATTAAGCACAATTTCCGAGCTGTCCGGGTTTTTGCTGGATAGCATCCGAGCCTGCTTATACTGCTCCTCAAACCAGGATGGTGTCTGAGAGTACATATAAACGGAAAAAATAGCGAAGAAAAGCAGAGTGATCTTTTCCTTCATCCGAAAGTGTTTTTATTTTCAATATTTGTCTGTGACAAGATTACCAAAGATTGTTCCAATCTTGGTTTTTTTTTCTTGGATATTACGGATTATGTTCCGGAATGCCAGCTAAAAAGGGTTCAGAAAAGAATATTTTATTTTTATTAAAATAGTTTTACGCATTCGTTGACGAGATATCTTACCTGGTCCGGGCGTCCTCTGTCATTTTTGGGTAAATTGTTATAGCTGCCTGTTCTCACGATAACCATGTCATGTTCGGGCACCATAATGATGTATTGCCCCTGGAGGCCTAAAAAATAGTAGTGTTTTACGGGATTGTCATGATTGATCCAGAATCCCATCCCGTAGGTTTCCCCGGAAGCCCGGGTGGGTGTTCTCATCTGCCTGATGAAATCCGGATCCAGGATCTGTCTGCCATCTGCTTTCCCGTCATTTAGGAAAAGCTGACCAAGTTTGGCGAAATCCCTGGAATTGGAATGAATACAGCAGTATGTTTTTTCCATTCCGCTTTCATCCGTGCTCCATTCCGCATCCTGTTCCATCCCTATTGGAATCCAGAATTTTTCGGATAAATAGCTTGCTAAAGATTGGTTAACGGCTTTTCTTACAGCAAAACCCAATAACTGGGTAGCACCACTCTGATATTCAAATGTTGTTCCCGGCATGTCTTTAAACTTCCTTGAAAAAGTAGCTTTGATAAGGCTTTTTCCATAATATGCCCTGGCATTAGGAAGAAAAGGATTCTTATAATTTTCTTCCCAGTCGAGGCCAGCTTCCATCTGAGCGAGATTCTTTAATGTAAGATCTTTTCCCGGTCCTTTATCTTTAAATTCTTCAAAGAAACCGGAGAATGGGGCATCAATATGATCGATTTTTCCCTCCTCAAGAGCTTTCCCCAAAAGCATTACCGTAACAGCCTTGGCCATAGAAAAAGAATTGGTCTTTGAAAACTGGTTATAGCCGTTCCAATATTGTTCGTGAACGAGCTGTCCATGCTTTATCACCAGAAAAGAAGCCGTATTGGAGGCTCTTAGATTATCAGCCAGATGTTCCGGTAAAACGGTTTTGTTATACTCCGGGGCCATTTTCCAGGGCTTTGGTGATCCTGCTGCAATGATATTACCCGGGAAATAGCTTCTGTCATCTATATTGGCGCTTAGTTTCCCTTTTAGATAGGTCTTGGAGATACCGTTGAAAATATACCCATATCCGAGAAGATAAAATATCACCACTACAACGGCAATAAAAGCTGTAAAATATATAAGGATTATCATATAAATCGATCTGTAACAAATTTAAAATAAATTTGAAAATATGATTAGAAATCATTTATTTTTGTAGTTATTCACGAAAGCATGATGAAAAAACTGATATCCCTTTTATTCTTTTATGGCTTCATAATTTCTTTCGGACAGGCTTATAAGCCGATTGATACGGCAGATTATGCACAGAGAAGAGATTTTCTCAGAAACTTTTCCATCAATACTGAGAACCTTATTAAAAAAAGCAGGGAGGATTATCCCGGTAAAAGAGGAAATGAGCTGTCCAGAATCTATAAGGAATTTGAAAAAGATTTTGAAAAAAAGGTGAAGGAGAAAGGCTTTGTTTTCAATTCTGCCTTTGATAGCAAGGTAAAAAGCCTGATAGAGCGGTTGAGCAAAAATAATCCTCAGGTCCCTCAAAATCTGAAAATTCTTATAGCCAAAGATAATACGCCAAATGCATATTGTTTCGCCGACGGAACTTTTGTGATCAATATGGGACTCTTTAAATGGCTGAACAATGACGATCAGCTGGCAGCAGTGATTTCCCATGAATTGGGACACAAGATCTCAGAACATACCTTAAAAACCTTCCTGGGCATTATTGATCAGGATCAGATGGACAGAATAGTGGTGCAAAGCATTAAATCAACCAAGGAAAACCGTAATCAGAGAGCCTTTGATATCCTTAAAAACAGAATCTATAAAAAAGGAGCTGAAAACAGAAAACAGGAAATGCAGGCAGATTCTTTAGGGTATATAGTTTTCAGGAACAGTGACTTTAAAAAAAGCGAATTTATCCATACCTTAAAAAGACTTGAAAATTTTGATACGATTTCACCGAGAGAACTAAAGGTAGAAACTTATAAAAAGTATTTTAATCTTCCGGAGCAGGAGTTCAGGGATAGATGGCTTAAAAAAGAAGACTTTTCGCTTTATGATTACAGCCATTTTAAAGAGAAGCTAGATAAAGATTCGTTGAAATCGCATCCTGAAATCACCCTAAGGATCAATAACCTTAAAAAGTTATTTCCTGAACTGAACACTGAAGGCACAGAGGAAGAGCCTTCCGGATCTTATGCCACCCTAGAAAAAATAGCCAGGATGGAAACTTTGCCGAACCTCTATCATTCCGAGGATTATGGACTCGGGGTATATGCTTCGCTTCAGTTTTTGCAGGATAATGAAGAGGAAGAATATTATAAAAGATGGCTCGGAAAATGTTTCGCTAAAATTTATGAAGCCCGGAAGAATTATAATCTAAACCGGTATTTAGACCGCGTAGATCCGAAAAACCAAAGTGAGAGTTACCAGCAGTTCCTGAACTTTATGTGGAATCTGAGTCTGGACGAAATAAAAAATATTGCGGACTATTATCAAAAATCCTGACCGAAGGTCAGGATTTTTTCTCTATTAGTAATTTAATCTTTCCAAGCGGATTTTATTAAATTTCTCCTTCTCATTGTATTCCCGCAGTAAAATGTAACCTTTTTTCGCAACATAAGGCGTCACAATATAATTGTCCTTTTCAGAAATAGGAATAATCTCCTGTTTGAATTTTCCGTCGATAATGGTATTGATAAAAAGGTTCCATTTTTTTTCTTTTGTCACCTGGTCTTTCTGATAATCACGGTAAAAAAAGACAACATCCTTCCCGTCATTCAAGTATTGAGAAAAGAGATAATCGCTGTTTACCCATCTTGATTTTTCCTTTTCAAAAACCTGAACATCCTTTACTTTAAAATCCTTATCCGTATTGATATAAACTAAATCTGTAGTTTTGGGTACACTATATTGTCCGCCCGGCTTGAACTTCTCCGAAAGGATTCCCACACTCCCGTCGCTCATGAAATAAACATCCTTGGTCTGAAGATAATAGCCGTTTTCTACACCTCCGTCGGCACTTAATTTCGGAATGAACGCGGAAAGGTCCGGTTTATAGGCTATCGTTTTCAGATCCACATTGAAGTTCTTCTTATCGAGCATAAATCTGGCAAAGCCTCTGTCAGCCTTCGAAATATAATTTCTCCCCAGTAAAATGATTTTATCGTCAAAAGTTTTGTCATTATCAATCCTTCCGGTTCCGGAATTTAAAACATCAATATTATAGATCGTTTCCGGCGAAAGCCCTGTAACAGGCTTGTTGGAAAGCTCTTTCCCGGTCTTCATATCAATCACCAGAAGAGAAAAGGTTTTGTCATCATCATTTACTTTCCGTAAAATTCCGTACAGATTATTTTCATCTCTATCCAGGATCGTAAGATCTGAAAAAGCTTTTTTGTCCCCGTTTGTGTTATAGCGGTATCTCCAGACCTCTTTTCTGTTTTCGTCGAACTTTATCAGACTGTTATTGTTCACGTATCTTCCGTAATCATGGTATTCAACCGCGATATAGCCTCCTTCTTTAATCTCGGCAACGGCAGAGACATAGTTGTAGCCTTTTTCCTTTTTCTCGGCTCTGGTTTCTTTTCTTTCGTCCCGCCAGCTTTTTGGCTGGCTGATTTCCTTGAAGGTTCCGTCTTCCTGATAATCATAATAGACCTTAGGGGCGACAGTGTTGGTTTTGGGATCAATAACCATTGATACAGGTGTTGCAGCGTCTTTAGCAAAGGCCTGCATATAGTGAAAATCCGAAGGCCGCAGGATGATCTGCCCCCTGAAGTCTACATATCCGAAGTAATTGGCAACAAGAGGGCCGGCCTCAAATTCTTTATTAGCAACAGGGTTAAGGTTTTTATCTAAAATTACATATTCGAATTTCTGGGTTTTCTTGTCAGTTTTACCGTAAGAATATATGGAAACATAGCCATAGAGATTATCTTTAGTATCAAATAAGGCATTCATGCCAACATTTTTTCCCGAAGCTAAAGAAGCCAGATCCTGGGTCTGGGTATAAGCGAATGTCTGGATCAGCCCAAACATCAACAGTGTCATTTTTTTCATGGTTTAAGTTTGAGATCCAAAAATAATCAATTCAGGGATAATATTGGCTATAAAAAAGCCCTGATTTTTCAGGGCTTATAATCTATATTTTTGAGAGTAAATTTCTGAAGCTTGTTTTCTCATCAATGATTCTCCTTAACTCCGAAACAGGAACCCTTTCCTGGGCCATGGTATCCCGGTCTCTGATCGTTACCGTGTGATCTGTCAGAGAATCGTGGTCAATGGTAATACAGTACGGTGTTCCGATGGCATCCTGTCTTCTGTAACGTTTTCCGATG
Organism: Chryseobacterium gossypii; assembly: GCF_041361455.1. Lineage (NCBI taxonomy): Bacteria > Pseudomonadati > Bacteroidota > Flavobacteriia > Flavobacteriales > Weeksellaceae > Chryseobacterium > Chryseobacterium gossypii. The sequence goes on from NZ_JBGCUR010000013.1 coordinate 16,604, forward strand.
GCATCTTTTTCTTCGTAGAATAAATTGAAATCGTACTTCAGATCGTTAAAGATTTTTTCTGCATACTCTGCCAGGCCGTCCTTTTTCATCAGCGGAAGAATAGCAGCCTTGATGGGTGCCAGCGCCGGAGGTAAAGATAAAACTGTTCTTTCCGAGCCGTCTTCCAATACTTCATCTTTTAAGCAATGGGAGAAAATAGCCAAAAATAAACGGTCTAAACCTACTGACGTTTCCACGACGTAAGGAACATAGGTTTCGTTTCTTTCCGGATCGAAATACTGGAGCTTCCTTCCGGAGAATTTTTCATGGGCGCTCAGATCAAAGTCTGTACGGGAATGGATACCTTCCAGTTCCTTAAAGCCGAATGGGAAGTTAAACTCAATATCGGCGGCAGCATTGGCATAGTGTGCCAATTTCTCGTGGTCATGGAACCTGTAATTTTCATCACCAAGTCCAAGAGCAAGGTGCCAGTTCAGACGGGTTTGCTTCCATTTCTCATAAAACTCAAGCTCTGTGCCCGGGGCTACAAAAAACTGCATCTCCATTTGCTCAAATTCACGCATCCTGAAAATGAACTGTCTTGCGACAATCTCATTCCTGAAGGCTTTCCCGATCTGCGCGATCCCGAAAGGTAATTTATGACGTGACGTTTTCTGTACATTTAAGAAGTTCACAAAGATACCTTGCGCGGTTTCAGGCCTTAAATATAGGTCCATGGCTGAATCTGCCGAAGCGCCCAGCTTAGTACCAAACATCAGGTTGAACTGCCTTACATCCGTCCAGTTTTTAGAACCGGTGTCAGGATCAGCAATTTCAAGCTCCTCAATTAAAGCTTTTACATCGGCAAGGTCATTGTTTTCCAAAGATTTTGCCAGCCTTGCGAGAATGGAAGTCCGTTTTGCCCGGTATTCCAGGATCTTAGGATTCGTAGCCTCAAACTGGGCCTGGTCAAAAGCGTCACCGAATCTTTTGGCCGCTTTTTCAATCTCTTTTTTCTCCTTATCTTCAATTTTAGCGCAGTAATCCTCTACCAGAACATCTGCCCTGAAACGTTTTTTAGAATCTTTATTGTCAATAAGCGGATCATTGAAAGCGTCTACGTGGCCTGAAGCCTTCCATGTAGTAGGATGCATAAGGATGGCCGAATCGATACCCACAATATTTTCGTTAAGCTGTACCATTGCTTTCCACCAATATTGCTTGATATTATTTTTAAGCTCTGTACCATTCTGCCCGTAATCATACACTGCGGATAAACCATCATAGATCTCACTGGAAGGGAAAATAAAACCATATTCTTTAGCGTGAGCGATCACTTTCTTGAAAACATCTTCTTGTTTTGCCATATTTTTACATCTGAAGTGCAAAAATATGAATTTGGATTCCAAATTCATGAAATTCACTAAAAAAAGCGGTTAAAAAATAACGATCGGTCAGTTTTTATATTTCAGGAGCCGGGAACCTGCTGTACGCTATATCTTTTGCTTCACGGTGTTCCGCAAAAGGATGCCGCTTCCATCAGGGCTAGAGTGAAAGCCGGCTTCAGATAATACGGGCCACATATATTCCTCCCGGGCCGGAAAAGTAGAGCGTATCCTAAGGGATCGCAAAGATATACCATTGAAGCTACCGTTTATCCATTTCAAAATTTCGTATCTTTGTACCCCAAAAAAGGCAATGTACAAAAACCTGATCCGTCCCGTTCTGTTTAAATTTGACCCCGAAGAAGTCCATCATTTTACTTTTTCAATGCTGAAGAATTTTTCTTTCCTCACGAAGCTTTTTTTTCCGAAGCCTATAGAGGATAAAAGACTTGAAAGAGAAGTTTTCGGATTGAAATTTAAGAATCCGGTAGGACTGGCCGCAGGTTTTGATAAGGATGCCAGGCTTTACAAAGAGCTCTCAGCTTTGGGGTTCGGATTTATAGAAATAGGGACCTTAACCCCGAAGGCACAACCCGGAAATGAGAAAAAAAGACTTTTCCGCCTCAAAGAAGATTCCGCTATTATCAACAGGATGGGCTTTAACAATGAAGGTGTGGATGCGGCGGTAGAGCGTCTTAAAAAAAATAAAAATGTGCTGATCGGCGGGAATATCGGTAAGAATAAGATGACCCCTAACGAGGAGGCTGTAAATGATTACAAGATCTGTTTCGAAAAGCTTTTCCCTTATGTAGATTATTTTGTAGTGAATGTAAGCTCTCCCAATACCCCGAACCTCCGTGAGCTTCAGGATAAGGAACCTCTTACCCGGCTTCTGGGAACTTTACAGCAAATGAACAGCGAAAAAGCAAATCCGAAGCCTGTTCTTTTAAAAATAGCCCCGGATCTTTCGAACGATCAGCTTTTGGACATTATTGATATTGTGAAGGAGACCGGAATTGCAGGGGTTATTGCTACCAACACAACACTTTCAAGAGACGGACTGGTTTCAGAAGCTAAATCTGAGACTGGAGGGCTATCCGGAAAACCGCTGACCAAAAGATCCACCGAAGTGATCCGCTTCCTTTCCGAAAAGAGCAACAGGGCTTTTCCCATTATTGGGGTAGGCGGGATACATTCTGCAAAAGATGCCATTGAAAAGCTGGATGCGGGGGCAAGTCTGGTGCAGCTTTATACAGGATTTATCTATGAAGGTCCCGAACTGATCAATGAGATTAATAAAGAGCTTTTAAAAAGGGCAGGCAGATTACCACGATAGCTTTTACCATCTAAAGACATAACCTCCGGTTACGCAGCGTCTGTATAACGTTGTAGCCTATATCGATGATGTGGTTTCCGTTTTTCACAGGAAAAAGTGGGCAACGGTATAAATAATGAGACCAACCAGGCCTCCGACCAATGTGCCGTTAACCCGGATAAACTGAAGATCCTTCCCGACCTCCAGTTCTAGCTTCTCGCTTAATTCCTTTCCCTGCCAGTTTCCTACGGTGGAGCTGATGAGGTTGCCAAACTGGTGGGTATTTTTGAGGATGTATTTATAAGCGGTAACCCTCACCCAGTGGTCAATCTTGTTTTGGAGGTTCTCATCGGTCTTTAAATTCCGGGAGAACTCATCCAGATTTTTTGAGATATAATTCTTTAATGAAGAATGGTCTTCCTGAAGCTCTTTTATCAATGTGCTTTTAATGGAGATCCAGATATCATTGGAATATTCATCCAGCTTATCATTTTTTAAGAGGTCGTTTTTGATACTTTTAAACTCATCACTCCATTTGGGATTCTCTTTCAGGTCAACGGAAAATTCTTGGATTTTATTGGTGATCAGGCTTCTGATTTCATGTTCCGGATCTTCCTCAATCTCTTTAAAAAAATCGGCAAGCCCGTCTGCGATCTTTTCCGCAATCTTATTATCAATAAATGCAGGGATGAAAGAGTAGCTGCCTTTTTTCACACGTTCCTGGATCATTTCATCATTTTCGAGAATATAATCCTTTACCTGTCTTGAGAGATTGGTGATGATCCTTTGATGGTCTTTCTTTTCCAGAATATAGCTGATGCCATTTCCCACGATCTTATTGAGCTGTATGCCGTCTGTCATTTCCGAGACTTTCCTGCTTATAAACTGGCTTACGGTCTTGTTATCAAGCTTGCTGAGGATATCCAGGACAATATCTGAAAGATTTCTGATCAGGATCTCCTGATTCTTTTCCTTTCCCAGCCATTCGCCTGCAAAATTTGATATTTTAAGCTTTTGAATGTAGGGACGAATGTTTTGTGGTGAAAGGAAATTGGTAACCACAAAGCTTCCCAGATTATCTCCCAGCCGTTGTTTGCTGTTTTCAATAAGGTTGGTATGCGGGATTGGCAGGCCAAGAGGATGGCGGAACAACGCGGTCACTGCGAACCAGTCTGCGAGGGCACCTACCATGGCGGCTTCGGAAAAAGCACGTACATAGCCTATCCAGTGAGAATGATTGGTTTTCTGTAAGAGAGTGGTGACGATAAAAATAGCTGCCATCAGCAAGAATAATCCTGTGGCAAAAGCTTTATATTTCTTTAACTGTTTTCTTTTAGCTTCATCATTCATATTCTCAAATTTACTAAATTTGGTAATGAAACTGGCAGGTCCTTAAAAAAACCAGATCACTACTACAGATTTAAATATACGGTGAGATCATTAGTTTCAATACTATTATTAATTTTTCTGCTGAGCTGCTCACAGAATCATAAACCTGTTAAAATTACTCCTATGGAAAATACAGAAGCAAAAAATAATCCATACTATTCCAGAACAGATACCACCAAACTCAATATTTCCAATGATGAATGGAGGAAGATCCTTTCTCCCGAGCTGTATGCCATCGCCAGAGAAGCAGCTACAGAAAGGGCTTTCACGGGGAAATACAATGAATTTGATGAGGTAGGCGAATACTATTGTGCGGTTTGTGGGAATCACCTGTTCCGTTCAACCTCAAAATTTGCCAGCAGCTGCGGCTGGCCAAGCTTTTTTGAGGCTGATAAAAACGGGGTATATTATAAAAGGGACCTTTCATATGGAATGGACAGGGTGGAAGTGCTTTGCAAAAGGTGCGATTCTCATTTGGGCCATGTTTTTGATGATGGCCCGAAGCCCACCGGCTTACGATATTGCATGAATTCTGTGAGTCTGGAATTCGTTCCCGATTCCCATAAATAATATGCTTTAATTCACATAATCAGGAAGTTAAAGTTTCTTAAATTGAGTTAAACTTTTTAGAGTTATACCCTCCTGGTAATGATGTTTTTATAATTTTGCCTCACTAATTTGGACTTAACATAATAGTGAATGAAAGGATTATATAGTTTAGTGGGCATGATATACATGATTACCACTTCATTCTATCTTTCTCCGGAGAAGGCGATTGTAAAGGATGAAATTATCAAGTCAAAAAAAACAGAAGCATTAGCTGACACGAAATCTGGGAAGATTGCCAATACGGCAGCTTCATCAGAAGAATTATACAACTCAATACCATTTGAGGCAGATCATAAACTGAATTATGATGCCTTTGAAAAAGCGCTGACAGGATATGAAAATTTGAAAAAAGCGGGATTGCTGAATCAGGATTCGCACCTACTGACCATTTGCGATTTTTCTATGTCTTCAAATGCTAAAAGACTTTGGGTGATTGATCTTAATGATAAGAAAGTATTATTCAATTCCCTGGTTGCTCACGGGAAGAATACAGGGGAAGAATTTGCCCAGAGTTTTTCAAATACCGAAAGCTCTTACCAGAGCAGTTTAGGATTTTATATTACGGATGCAACCTATGAAGGAGATAATGGGTATTCTTTAAAGCTCCTGGGAATGGATAAAGGGTTTAATGATGCGGCTTATAAAAGGGCGATTGTCGTACATGGAGCGGATTACGTAAGTGATGAGTTTGCGGCAATGCATAAAAGAATAGGAAGAAGCTGGGGATGCCCGGCGCTTCCGAAAGCTTTGGCCACCACCATTATTAATACGATAAAAGGAAGAAATTGCCTGTTTATCTATTACCCGGACCCTGATTACCTTTCCTCCTCGGAATGGTTAAAAGGATAAAGCAAAGCAGTCTGAACAGACTGCTTTGTTTATTAAGTACTGGCACTGGTGGCCATATTATTCAGTATCAGCTGAACTTTTTGAAAACTACGGTCGCATTATGCCCTCCGAATCCGAAAGCATTGCTTAATGCCCAATCGATATTCTTTTCTTTGGCCTCATTAAAAACGATGCTGATATCTTTAGGAACATTTTCATCAAGGGAATGCAGGTTAATGGTTGGTGGAATGATCCCGTGTTTAATCGCCTTGATGCAGAGGATAGCCTCCACCGCTCCGGCTGCTCCCAGCAAATGGCCCGTCATTGATTTGGTGGCACTGATGTCAAGATTCCTGCTCCCTTTAAACAATTTGTTAATGGCAGCCAGCTCTGTAATATCCCCGATGGGCGTTGAGGTTGCATGCGGATTGATATAATTGATATCATCAATATTGGCTCCGGCTTCATTAAGAGCCAGCTTCATTGCCTGTATGGCTCCTGTGCCCTCCGGGTGTGGCGCCGTCATGTGATAGGCATCTGCCGTCATGGCTGCTCCTGCCAGTTCCGCATAAATTTTTGCGCCTCTGGCTTTGGCATGCTCATATTCCTCGAGTATCAGGGCTCCTGCGCCTTCACCCATTACAAAACCATCCCTGCCTGTATCATAAGGACGGCTTGCGGTAGCAAAATCATCGTTTCTTGTGGACATGGCCTTCATTACGGAAAACCCTCCTATTGATGCGGGGGTAATCGCTGCCTCTGAACCTCCGCTGATAATCACCTTGGCTTTTCCCAGGCGGATGTAGTTGAAGGCATCCATTAAAGCAGTATTTCCTGTAGCGCAGGCGGAAACTGTTGTATAATTGATCCCCTGAAGTCCGTATTTCATGGAAATCATTCCTGAAGCCATATTGGCAATGAACTTAGGAACAAAGAAAGGATTGAAGCGGGGTGTTCCGTCCCCGGTATAAAATTCCGCCGTTTCATTTTCGAAAGTTGCCATTCCTCCCTGGCCGGTTCCCCAGATTACTCCTATATCAAAGGGGTCCATTTTTTCCAGTTCCAGCCCGGAATCCTGAATGGCTTCCGCGGATGAATACATGGCATACTGAGAAAAAAGGTCGCTCCTTTTTATTTCATTGTGGCTGAGATGTACCTTTGGATCAAAGTTTTTCACTTCGCAGGCAAAGTGTACTTTGAATTTTTCTGTATTGAAATGGGTGATTAGATGAGCTCCGCTAACTCCGTTAATGCTGTTTTTCCAAAAATCTTCAACATTGTTTCCCAGAGGCGTTACCGCCCCCAGTCCCGTAATGACAACTCTTTTCATACTTAGTTATTAATTTTAAACAGATTTGAGGTTCCTCTTGCAATTAATTTGGTCTTGTCTGCGTTCCATATTTCGCATTGTGCATTTACAAATTGCTTACCTCTTTTTATAATTTTAGTTTCGGCTACAATATTATCATTTTCTTTTGCAGTTGAAAAATAATCGATCACATTATTTATGGTGGTTATAAAGGAATTTTCATTTAAAGAAAACATCGTTGCTCCAATGATATCGTCCATGATGGCGGCCGTTACACCCCCATGAAGATTTCCTATGGGATTCAGCCATTCCCGTCTTACTGTATACTGAAATTCAAGCTGTCCTTCTTCAGCGGAAATTACTACCGGTCTCAGCCATGTCATGAAAGGAGAAGGGGATTGGTCAAATTCCTTGCCGATGAATTGTTTCAGTTGTGCTAATCTGTCCATATCCTGTTTATTTTTCTAAAATCATCGTTACCCCTTGTCCGCGGGCGGCACAAATGGAAATAAAACCCTTTCCGCTTCCTTTTTCGTTGAGCAGCTTAGCCAGGGTGGCAATGATTCTTCCTCCTGTTGCTGCAAACGGATGGGCAGCAGCCAGACTTCCTCCCTTTACATTAAGCTTATTCCGGTCTATTCTTCCCAATGCTTTTTCCAGTCCGAATTTTATGGCCAGATCATCATTCTCCCAGATTTTAATAGTGGCCAGGACCTGGGCGGCAAAAGCTTCATGAATCTCATAATAATCGAAATCTTCAAGGTTCATTCCTGCTTTTTTAAGCATTCTGTCTGCTGCAAAAACCGGTGCAAGAAGAAGGTTATGTTTGTTTTCAACATATTCGATCCCGGCTATTTCTGAGAATGTAATGTAGGCCAGAACAGGAAGATTGTTGGCTTTCGCCCATTCTTCACTCGCCAAAAGGATTGCTGAAGCACCATCAGTGAAAGGAGTTGAATTCCCGGCGGTCAGCGTGCCGCTTTGCTTATCGAAAGCAGGCTTAAGCTGGGATAATTTCTCAATACTTGTATCCCGACGAAGATTATTATCTTTCTCCAGTCCAAAAGCGGGGGAAACCATATCATCAAAAAAGCCCTCGTCATAAGCTTTGGCCATATTCCGGTGACTTTTTAATGCCAGCTGATCCTGTTCTTCCCGTGAAATCTGATAATATTTGGCTGTGATTTCCGTATGCTCTCCCATTACCAGCCCTGTTTTAGGCTCCTGTCCTTTATAAGGTATCGGCAACCAGTCTTTCAGTTTTGGGCTTAGCATCTGTTTTAATTTTCCAAATGCTGACTTCTCCTTATTGGCTTTTAGTAATGCTTTTCTCAACCGTGGAGAAGATTCAAAAGGAATATTGCTCATGGCTTCAACACCACAGGCGATCCCGCTTTCGATCTGTCCTAAAGCTATTTTATTCCCGATATAGATAGCTGCTTCAATCCCGGTATCACAGGCCTGCTGCAGATCACAAGCCGGTGTTGCGGGGTCCAGTGCTGTGTTCATTACGGTTTCTCTGATAAGGTTACTTTCGGAAATATGCTTGATAACCGCACCACCGGCAACCTCTCCGAGACGTTTGCCTTTCAGCTGATAGCGGTCTATCAATCCGTTTAATGCAGCAAGAAGCAGATCCTGATTTCCCTGATCCGCATATGCTGTATTGATTCTGGCAAAAGGGATCCTGTTGTATCCTACAATTGCCACTTTTTTTGTTTCCATAGTATAAAGTTTATGATGGAAGAATATTTAATTCATTGTTGATAATGCTGATGATTTTATCTAAAGCCAGATTCAGGTATTTCTCATCATCAGTGGTTTTTGAAAGAAGGATCCCGCCCTCGATCAGCATGATGAACAGAGATGCGTATTCTTCTGCATTAATTTTATCGTTCAGTTCTCCGTTTTTCTGGCCTTGTAAGATAGCATCAGAAACCTTCTTGATCCATTTTTCAAATGATCGTTTCACCTGGTTCTTAAGAACAGGGAATGTATCATCAGCTTCCGTTGCGGCATTCATCAGAGGACAGCCGCCGTTAGAAAATACGGAGCGCCAGTTTTTTCTGTAGAAAGCTACAAATGCGTAAAGCTTCTCCAGCGTTGTCGGAAATTCATTTCCAAACGAACGTGCCATGTTTTTGCTCAGCAGATCCGAATTGTACCTGTACACAGCCAGAGCCACCTCATCTTTGTTTTCAAAATTCCCGTATATACTTCCTTTCGTAAGGCCTGTCGCCTGTGTGATATCAGAAAGAGATGTGGAAGTATAGCCTTTGCTGTTGAACAGAGATGCGGTTTTTTCAATGATGAATTGTTTTGTCTTTTCTGCCTTTGACATTATTTTTCAGTAAATTATAATGCAAATATACAAAAAATATACCGATGGGTATATTTTGTTTTGAAATTTAATCCGGAAGCCATCAGCTTCCGGATTAAAAGGTTTTATTTAAACAGAGCTTGTTTTAAGGTTGATGCAGCCTGAGCTATTGATTCCTGAATTGCCGGAATGTGGGCCAGAGGGTTCAGGTTTCCGTAATCATGGATGAAGCCTTTATAAACGGCCAGTGTAGTAGGGACGCCCGCCTCATCCAGTTTTCTTCCATAGGCAACACCTTCGTCGTGAAGGATATCATTTTCAGCTACCTGAACCAATGCAGGAGGCAATCCCTTCAGCTCATCCAGGGTAGCCTGGTAAGGAGAAGCATATTTCTCTTTTCTTTCTCCCGGATCTGAAGTATAATTATCCCACATCCATTTCATCAACGGAGTCGTTAGAAGCCTTTCCTGCGCATATTTCTCATAGGATTTTCTGGTGAAATCCGCATCGGTAACCGGCCAGAACAGGATTTGGTATTTCAGTTCCGGACCCTTTTTATCTTTAGCCATCAGTGCAACTACAGCAGCCATATTTCCTCCGACACTGTTTCCTGCAACGGCCAGTCTGGAACCGTCAACACCGATCTCTTTTCCGTTTTCAGCTACCCACCTGGTAGCGGCATATGCCTGATTTATAGCGACAGGGTAATGCGCCTCAGGAGATGGAGTATAGTCGGGGAAGACAGCGGCAGCCCCGCTTTTTACCACCAGATCTCTCACCAGTCTCTTATGGGTGGGATAGTCTCCCAATACCCAGCCTCCGCCGTGGAAAAACATAAAAACGGGAAGGTGGTCCTGTGCCCCTTTTGGTTTTACAATATGGAGATGTACTGAGATCCCGTCCTGACTGATTGTCTTTTCAGATTCTTCAATATCCGAATAATCAAAGGTTACTGACTTTTGAGCCTCCACAAGAGCCTGTCTTGCATCTTCAGGAGACATTTCTTCAAGCGGCTTTCCGTTTCCGCTGTTTAACTCTTTAAGAAAAGCGCGGATATCTTTTAAAATATTTGGATCCTGAGCTGCGGGTAAATTACTTTGTGACATGATGGTTAATTTTTAGGTTAATAATCGGTTATACAGTTGGCTTAAACTAAGGTGGCATTTAAGGTGATCTCAAAGTTGAAAGCAGCACTTACAGGACATCCTTCTTCAGCGATTTTAGCATATTTTTGAAATTCTTCTTCTGAAATTCCCGGAACCTTTGCCGTTAGGGTCAGCTCAGATTTTGTGATTTTTCCGATTCCCGGATCAAGCGTGATAACGGAGGTGGTTTTTAATTCTTCCGGTGTGAAACCGGCCTGGGAAAGCTCGGCACTTAGCTTCATAGTAAAGCATCCTGCATGGGCTGCAGCCAGCAATTCTTCAGGATTTGTTCCTACACCATCCGCAAAACGGCTGTTGAAAGAATACTGTGTTTCATTTAAGGTTGTACTCTGAGTGGTTAAATGCCCTTTACCTTCTTTAATGTTACCGTTCCAAACGGCTGTTGCGTTACGTCTCATAATGTTTGTTTTTTTGTTTAATATGTTTGATTTTGATGTTACAAAGATATGGCGGTTCTATGGCGATATAAATAGACAAAAAGGCTTAAATATTGTACTTTTTTCCCGAAGCATAATTTTTTTTAAAATTTGTCGGGGTGCTGCCGGTTTTATTGGTGAAAAGCCGGTTGAAATAGGCAGGGTCATCATAACCCAGATCATATGCGATCTCTTTTACGGGCTTATCTGTGTAGAATAACAGTCTTTTGGCTTCCAGCAGGATCCTGTTGATTATAAACTGGTTAGGGGATTCAAGATTAAGGTTCTTGAATTTATGGGTCAGGGTTTTAGGAGCTATATGAAGAAGTTCCGCATAGTCTGCCACATTATGTTTTTTCCTGAAATGAATTTCCAGATATCTGCTGAAATCCCTGAAAACCTCAAGCTCATTATGAGGAATATTCAGAGTATCTGTTTCCAGGTTCTGCTTTTTCCATTTTCTGGTGGCCCGGATGATGATCTGTTTTAAATAGGCTCTTATCATTTCCTCACCGAATGATTCCCTCCATTCAAGCTCATCTTTAATATTTTGAAATAAGCTCTTAATAGCTGCGGCTTCCCCGGCATCAAGCTCCACTTTCGGGATTTCAAAAACGTTATGAAACAGGAGCCCATCGCAGGCCACTTCCTTATCATGGATCTGGATACAGTAGAAATCCCTGTTGTAATAAAGGATAACAGATTCATCAGCATTAGCTTTCGTAACCTCTAAAAGATGGTTGGTGAGAAAAAAGAGGGTGGGCACCTCTATGATGTAATGATTGAAGTCTACCGTAAGCTCATAGCCTACAGGCGCAAAAAGGATTTTGATCTCAGACTGGAATTGATTTGTGTTAATGATTTCCAGATTTTTCTCACAAAAGGTTCCGAACCCGAATTTTTTGTAATGATCTTCAAAAATGAGTGCTTGGGACATGTATTTACTTTAGACTAAAGGTACGAAAAAGCATGATTGCAATAATATTAAATTATCACCATCATGCTCTTCACCTTAAGTTCGGCTTTTTAGAAAGTAACGTCTAAACCGACATAAAAATTGGCTTTCATAATAGGAGCATAAACCATTCCACCGTCAAAATAATTTCCAAACGGGTTTTTAAAATCGATGATTGCATTCTTTTGGGTATAAGAGGTAAGGTTTTCACCTCCCAGATAAGCCCTGATCTTTTTATTGAAGTTTTTTGATATCTGGGCATTTAGAACGGCATAAGCCCCTGAGTGGATGGGCATCCGAAATTCCTGAGGATTTCCGGATGTATCAGGAAGCCTCTGTTTTCCGATCCAGTTCAAAGTTGTGTCAAAGCTCCAGAAGCCGCCTTTTTTATTTTTATTTGTGAAATAAGCCAGGTTCAGAAATCCCCTGTGCTTTGCCATGAACGGAACTTCTCTTCTTCCGTCCCGGTAATCAGCCTGAACGTCATAATATTTGTACGCCAGCCTTACATCAAAATTATTGAAAGGTGTAAAATCCCACTGCGTCTGAAAACTGTTGGCGAAGGACCTGCCGTCCAGATTATAAAAACTCAGTTGCTGGGCGGAATGGTCCAGGTCTACGAGAACCTGATCCTGGAAGTCAGTCCTGAAAAAATCAGCAACGAGGGTTGATTTTTTTCCGAATATTTTAAATTCCTGCTGCAGGCTGGCTCCATAGTTCCAGGCGATCTCCGGCTTCAGGCCATAAATCTCCCCACCAGACGGTAAGATCTGAAGGGAACGGTTCGATGCGAAATACTGCTGGTTTTCCGCAAAAATAGATGCCGTTCTGAATCCCCTGCCCGCGGAAAGTCTTAAGATGGTTTTAGGTGAAAGATCATATTTGAAATTCAGCCTTGGGGTGAGCTGTGTTCCGGCCAGGTTGTGGAAATCTGTTCTTACTCCTGCTACCAAAGTATATTTTAAGCCTGTCAAAGTATATTCTGCGAAAATACCCGGAACTATTTCGTTTCTTTTAAATTGTGATTCCAGGTATATCTCATCATAGCCGTCATACATGAAGCTTGCACCGGCTTTGTATTTATGGTTGGTATTCCCGATAATGCTCTCAAAGATCAGATTGGAGTAGTAGGTATGCTGCTTCCCGGAATAGCTTCTCAGTCCGAAAAAGCTATCCTGCTGATGATAGACATATTGGTTCATCCAGCCAAGACTTTGGAAAGGCTTTCCTTTAAAAACATATCCTGTCTTATTCCATACCTGGAATCTTGAAATATTGATCCCGACCCCGTAAGCAGCCTGCTCACTCTGATCCAGACGTTTGTCAAAAGAGGTTTGTCCGGAAGTCCTTTCATCTTTTACGAAATTTATCCCAAAATGAGTTCCGAAACCGGATTGCTCCAAGTCATTATAATTGAGCAAATACGCGGCATTCAGCTGGGTTCCCTTTGGTCTGTCGAGAAAACCGTCATCATTTATATCAGTATTTCCGAAGGTTCCGTTGCCGTGAAGTAAAAATGTCTGAGTCCAGCGTTCATCAATGGGAGTAACATGGGTGAAATTAGCCTCAGTTCTTCCATTGAAATCCGTAAACAGGTTCAGGGTAGTTTCAGGATGATCGGCCAGCTTTAAAAGTTCCGTGTTTATTTGTCCGGTTATACTTTCATAGCCGTTGGTAACGGTGCTTCCTCCTTTAGTCAGCTGAATACTCTCGATCCATCTTCCGGGAATGAAATTCAGCCCATAGGCAGAGGCCAGACCTCTGATCTCGGGAAGAAGCTCTCGGGTAAGGCTCGTATACTTCTGATCCAGTCCCAGCATTTTCAGCTGTTTGGTTCCGGTAACGGCATTGCTGAAAGACACATCTACCGTTGCGTTGGTCTCAAAACTTTCAGATAAGTTGCAGCAGGCTGCCTTCAACAATTCTTTTTTGTCAATATTAAAAACCATTCCCGCTTCTTTTTTGCTTAAAGAAGTGGGGGCTTTTGATGCGGATAGCTTTACTTCCTCTATTTTTTTTTCATTGTAAAGCCCGCCATCGGCATGATCAGAATGCCCATTTTTTTCTCCTTCTTCAAAATGTACTTTAGGATTGGCTTCACCCAATGGAATATCCCTGTCATAGAGGCAGCAGGCAGGCAGGTTTTTATAAGTACTGTCTTCAGACCTGTATTTTTCATTATCATGTCCTGCTTCTGCGATCTTTTTCAGGATTTTGTCTGCTGAGGTTTTTGAAGGATCAAAATTTAAGGTAACGCTTTGCTTTTCGGCATCCCATTCGGCTGATCCGGCTCCGGCCTCTTTGGCCGCCTTTTCAATCCTGGCCTTACATGACCCGCAGTTTCCTTTCACATAAAACTCATTGTCTTTTTTAGGGTTTTGGATTGCTGCAGTGAAAGCTGAGGTGTTTCTTTCATAATGACAGCATTCCGGAAGATTATGATAAGCTTCGTCGGTAGCTTGGAATTTTTCGTTATCATGACCGGATTCGGCTATCTTTTTCAGGATCACATCCGTTGAGATCCCGCTTTTTGTTTCCAGAGTAAGTGTTTGTTTCTCTACGGAATAGCGTGCCTCACTAGCCCCTGCTGTTTTGGCGGCATCTTCTATTCTTTCCCGGCACATTTCACAGTTTCCTTTTACTTTAAACTGGCTTTTGGAAAGATTTTGTGCATGAATAAATTGTACGGATAATAAGAAAAGTCCAAGAATAAACCTGGAAATGTATAATTTCATTTTTGTTTAAAAGTTTAGATTAATTAAAAAAGTTCATTAAATATTAATAAACGGAGATGATTTTTAATTAAGCTATTTTCGGCGGTTGCCATATTTCTTTTAAACGATCTGAAATATGAGGATCAGAATATTGGAACTGTAAGTTTTTGTTGGCTTTATAATAAGACAGCTCAAAATGTAAGCCTCTTGAAAATGGCGCTTCTATAAAGGTGTAGCATGGAACGCATGAAGAATGGCAGTCATTACCGCAGGGTGATGATTGGGATTTTTCATCATGGCTTCCGGATGATGGCTTGTGATCCTTACAGCAATCTTCTGCTTTGGCATTCGATTGACAACAGGTTTCAGACATGGATTGGCCATAGAAGTAGTCTTTAGGAATTAAAAAAACTCCTAAACAGAAAACTAAGGCTAAAATCTGAAATAATTTCACGGGGTAAAATTACAAAAATTATGGTAAAGGATCTCCAACTTTTATAGCACAGCTATGCCAAGGCTCTCCGTGAGGAGGGTTCAGCTTCGGTTTTTCTCCTGCCGCGAGATTTTGAGCAGCGGGCGCCGGAACCGGGGGAGCTGCATTCTGTGCAATATTCTGGGAAGCAGGCTGTGGAGCCGGCTTACTGTTCAAAGGCTGGCCTACGGGAATATCACATCGATGTCCTGGTTGTCCGTGTGGAGGGTTCATTCCCGGAGCAGTTTTTACCTGCTGGCCGTTATTGTCGATTGCAATTTTTCCAGGCGATACGGCGTTAGGATCGATCTTAACCGTCTGATTGCCATTTACGCTGATATTCTGAGCTGCCGGCTGGGCCGGAGCAGGCTTGCTGTTCAGAGGTTGTCCTACAGGAATATCACAGCGGTGCCCGGGCTGGCCATGGGGCGGGTTCATTCCCGGTGCGGTGGCCGCTACAGAAGTATTTTGAACCGGCTGTATACCTGCCTGGTCTAAAAGTGAAACCTTAGGCGAATTGTTGACAGCAGGTTGCTGGACAGCTGCCTCTTCCGTTAAATAGGTTGCTCTCTGGTCTTTCTTGCAGGAAATGATACCTACAGAGACCGCAACAATTCCTAAAACAAAGTTCTTCATAAAACAAAATTAGCAAAACATTTTTAATTGCTTTGCTAATTTTATAGAGATATTAAAAATTTTAAATCAATTTTTAACTAAGAGCCTGAATCCTTCACCATGAACATTGATGATTTCCAGCCCTTCGTCATCTTTTAGCAATTTACGAAGCTTGGCAATATACACATCCATACTTCTTGCCGTAAAATAGTTTTCTTTTTTCCAGATTTTCCTTAACGCAAGATCCCTCGGCATGAAATCATTCCTATGGATGCAGAGAAGCTTCAGCAGTTCATTTTCCTTTGGAGAAAGCTTATATTCCTTATCGCCTACCCTCAGCTGTCTCAGCATGGAATCAAAAAAGATATTGCTGATCTTGAATTGCTCCTGTTCTTCATTCTCAAGGGTGGAGCTTCTTTGAAGAATAGCCTTGATCTTATATAAAAGCAATTCTGTATCAAACGGCTTTGTAATATAGTCATCAGCTCCCAACTGATAGCCTTTTAGGATATCTTCCCTCATATTTCTTGCCGTTAAAAAAATGATAGGGGTGTTTTTATCAATCTTTTTCACATCTTCGGCCAATGAAAACCCGTCCTTCTTAGGCATCATAACATCAAAGATGCAAATATCAAATTCGTTTTCCGTAAATTCCTTTAATCCCTGCTCGCCGTCTGTAGCTAAGGTAACTTCAAAATTATTTATCGTTAAATAATCTTTCAGCACGGCTCCAAAACTCTGATCGTCTTCTACTAGTAATATTCTGTTGCTCATAGTTTTAATAATTAAATTAGTATTAAGAATGAACGCTCACTCTGTCTTCTTATATTTTGTTATTGGTTTCTTTATCTTGATTTCTGATCATGGCTTTCTCAGTTATTCATCGGTAGCTTTATAGTAAAGGTGCTTCCCTTTCCTTTATGGGAATCTACCAGAATCTGTCCTTTATGCAGCTCTACGATTTTTTTCACATAGGAGAGTCCCAGACCTTGTCCTTTTACATTATGGATATTGCCGGTTTCTTCTCTGAAGAACTTTTCAAAGATCTTCGTTTTATTATGGGTTTCCATTCCCATGCCCTTATCGGAGATTTCAATAACATACCAATGCCCTTCGTTTCTTGTTTTTACATGGATCTCCGGAGCTTCGGGAGAATACTTGTTGGCATTGTCCAGCAAGTTTACCAGTACGTTGGAGATATGGAATTCATCTATTTTGAAGATATAATCGGTAGCGTTAAACTCCTGTGTAAGGGAGCCGTTCCTTTGGGCTACGATAAGATTGAATGATTCTGTGGTTTTTTTGATCAGTTCTCTCACATTGGTTTCCTTCAGGAACAGATTCACTTCATTTCTTTCCAGTTTGGACATGTTAAGTACATTCTCCACCTGCTTCTTCATCCTTAAATTTTCCTGCTTGATCAGTTCCGAATAGTATTTCACCTTTTCAGGGTTAGTGGCAATTTTGTCATTGGCCAGCGAATCCGTTGCCACGGAAATGGTTGCCAGCGGAGTCTTAAACTCATGGGACATGTTGTTGATGAAATCCGTTTTTATCTCTGCCAGTTTTTTCTGCTTCATCATATAGTTGATGGAAATAATATAGATTCCCAGAATGGTCAGCAAAGAGAGAAAAGTTCCCAGCAGCATCGGCCAGTTGTTCATGGCCAGGGAATATTCTTTTTTGGGAAACACCAGGGCAAGGCTATACAAAGTACGGTCTTTTTTGTCTGTGAAGAGCGGATAGCTGTAGGTATTATTATCTTTTCTTTCTTTATAGAGCTTGTTCACTACGCTTGTGGGCTTATTGTTCTTATCTGTGATTCCGTAGCCGAATTTGGCTGTAATTCCTCTTATCTTCAGCTCTTTTGTAATTACAGAATCGAGAACCTTTTCATTGACCCTTTTTGTTATAGGCAAATTGTTTCCATAAACTTTTGCATATTCTTTCATGGAGAAATCGCCGCTTTCTATATCCTGATTGATATCTGCCGTAAGCAGTTCCCGGTTTGTGGTATCTCTTTTTATCTTATAGGCAGCCTCGTCGGTATATAATGTTGTCAGTTTCAGGGAGTCTCCTTTTTGAGAAATGGGAAGCTGGGTTTTTTCGATGATGTTTTTAGAGTAGATGATCTGCCTTTGGGTGCCGGAATCCTCTACCTGCTGTATCGTCGTTAAAGACGGCTGATCGCTGTTGGCAAGAATGTTTTTTCTGAAATTTTTATAATCTTCATCCAGATATTTTTCAACTTCAATTTCACCTATGCTTTTTGAGGTGCTTTCCAGGGCGGAATAAACCTTATTTGAGAAATCCTGCTCCAGAGCCCCGTAATATCCTTTCAGCCAATAAAATTGGAGCGTGACAAAGACAATCAGTGAGATCGTCATAAACACCGAAATTATTGGGATGAACTTATTATTCATTATTTATTCTTAATTGGAATTATAAGTGTTAAAATTAATTATTTTATGATTTGATAAACAAAAAACGAGCCAGAAAATTGTATTTTTTTTCTTAAAACCATATTTTTTAACATTTATTTATAAATTCTTCATTACTTGTCATAGGGAAAGTGATATGTAAGGATAAAAAGGTAGATTTGTTTAAAAATAATTACCTATGGAATCTACAATCATTTTCAACAAAGATTTTGACGCTAACAGTGTTTATGTAATGAAGATCTATGGAACAGACGTTTCAAAAGTATGGGACTATTTTACAAAATCCGAATTGCTGGATCAATGGTGGGCTCCGAAACCCTGGAAGTGTGAAACGGTACATCAGGATTTCAAAGCGGGTGGGATCTGGCATTATGCGATGGTAGGCCCGGATGGCGAAAAGATGTATGCCCGGGTAAAATATGGGGAAATCAGGGAACATAGAAGCTTTGACGGGGTAGATGCCTTTTGTGATGAACAAGGCAACATCAATGAGGATTTTGCCCAATCCAATTGGCTTATCGGCTTTACCGGGGTAGAAGAGGGCACAAAAGTTACTATCAATATCCATTTTCCCGACCAGCAGGCAATGAAGCAGCAGCTGGAAATGGGTTTTGAAGAAGGCTTTAAAATGGGGCTGAATCAGCTGGAGGAGATCCTGAAAGGATAATTTAGTGTGCAGATGTGATATTCGGGAACCGATATTGAAGATCCGGTCAAATATCACATCGGCACATCAGATCAGCTCTTCATCCTGAAAATATTGGATAATTGCTTTTTTCATAAGCAATGTCTGCTCATTCGGTTTCAGTTCGGGAAGATCTTCCAGCTTCTCAAATTGAGGCCATCCGTCCTCATAATGGGTGAACTTATAATATCCGAACGGCTCGAGCAGCCGGCAGACCGCAATATGAATTAAATTGACCTTATCGTCTTTTGTATATTTTTGTTGTCCGCTTCCCAGCTCCTGAAGTCCGATCAGAAACAACAGCGTTTCCACCGGCGGATTTTTTTCGGTGCCAAAATTATCTTCAAAGAATTGTTCTATTTTATTCCAGTATTCTGCTTCGTTAATCATGCTTTTTGTTTTCTAATTTTAGGAGAAATGCGTATTCAAGGGCATCTTCCTTCAGAGATTCAAATCTTCCGCTGGCCCCTCCGTGCCCCGAGCTCATATCTGTCTTGAAGATCAGCAGGTTGTTATCCGTTTTCAGCGCTCTCAGTTTGGCAGTCCATTTGGCAGGTTCCCAATATTGTACCTGGGAATCGTGAAGGCCCGTAGTGATCAGTATATTGGGATAATCTTTCGCTTCCACATTGTCGTAAGGGGAGTAAGATTTCATATACTCATAATATTCCTTATTATTCGGGTTTCCCCATTCATCATATTCTCCGGTGGTTAACGGAATGGTTTCATCCAGCATGGTGGTGACCACATCTACAAAGGGTACCTGAGCGATAACTCCATGGAACAGCCCGGGCTCATAGTTGATGACAGCCCCTACCAGAAGGCCGCCGGCGCTGCCCCCCATGGCATATAGATGATCTGATGAAGTATAATTTTCCCGGATCAGGTATTGGGCCACATCAATAAAATCGAAGAACGTATTTTTCTTAAACAGCATCTTTCCTTCCTCATACCATTCCCTTCCCAGGTATTCCCCGCCACGGATGTGGGCAATGGCATAAATAAAGCCCCTGTCTAAAATAGACAGCCTTACATTTGAAAAACTTGCATCCACGGTATGCCCGTAACTGCCATACCCGTATAAAAGCAACGGCGTATCCGCAGACTTTTTGGTCTCTTTATGGTAAACCAGGGAAACAGGTATTTTGGTCACTCCATCCCGGGATTCTGCCCAGATTCTTTCGGAAATATAATTTTCAGGAAAGAATTTTCCGCCCAGTACTTCCTGTTGTTTCAATAGTTTTATGGTCTTTTCCCTCATATTGTACTCATATGTTGAGCTTGGCTGGGTTAATGAAGTATAGCCATACCGTAAAACTTCGGTGTCAAATTCCAGATTAACCCCGATATATGCGGTATAAGTAGGATCAGAGAAAGGAAGGTAATCTGCTTCCCCTGTCTTCTCATTGATGATCTTTATCTGCAGGAGTCCTTTTTCCCTTTCTTCAAGAACCAGGTAGTCTTTAAATATTTCAAAACCTTCCAGTAAAACTTCCGCCCGGTGGGGGATCACATCGGTCCAGTTTTCCATTCCACACTGATCTATCCGGGTTTTTACGATCTTAAAGTTAATGGCTCCATCCGCATTGGTGATAATGTAAAACTCATCTTCATAATGCTCTACAGAATATTCAAGATCATCTATTCTGGGCTGTATGATTTTCCATTCTGCAAAAACATCATCGGCGGGAATAAACCGGTGCTCATCGGAAATGGTGCTGGAGCTTGCGATGAAAATATATTTCAAGGATTTTGTTTTAAATACATTGACGTCGAAAGTCTCATCTTTCTCATGAAAGATTAAAACATCTTGGGAAGCATCCGTTCCCAGCTTATGCCTGTATACCTGGAATGCCCTCAGGCTTTTATCTTTCCTGATGTAGAAAATATGCTCGTTATCGTTGGCCCAAACAGCTTTTCCGGTGGTATTGGTTATTTTATCAGGAAGAATTTCTCCCGTTTTAAGATTTTTAAAGCTGATCGTATAAATTCTCCTTCCCACATTGTCCGAAGAAAAAGAAGCCAGCTGATTGTCGGGGCTTACTGCGACACTTCCGATCTCAAAGAAGCTTTCCCCTTCTGCAAGGATATTGGCGTCAAGAATGATTTCCTCAGGATTGTCCAGGCTTTCATGTTTCCTGCAAAAAATAGGATATTCTTTGCCCTCTTCGTAACGGACGATATACCAATATCCGTTAAAAAAGTAAGGTAAAGATTCATCATCTTTTTTATACCGGGCTTTCATCTCTTCGAAAAGCTCTTCCTGAAGTTGTTCCGTATCTTTCATCATCAACTCGGCGTAAGCATTTTCTTCTTCAAGATATCTGATGACCTCAGGATTCTCCCTTTCGTTAAGCCAGAAATAGTTGTCAATCCTTTTGTCTCCGTGAATTTCGAGTATTTTTTCTATTTTTTTTGCCTTTGGAACTTTCATCCGGATATTTTATTTACCTGTCGGTTGAAATGTCTTACCTGCCTTTTCAAAAGTCTCTGTAGGACGTTTCATTCAATATTAATTTTTGTTCAAATTTAGTTAAAAAAAAACCATCTTTCCTTTTTAATGAAAAGACGGCTGTTGTATGTTTCAGATAAGAGCTACTTATGAAGTGCCTTAATGTACTTTTCAAGTGCCATGGTCATAGACGGGGTCTCTTTCGTCGGAGCCATTAAATCTATTCTTAATCCTGCCTCTTCCGCAGCTGCCAGGGTAGTGTTTCCGAAAACGCCGATCTGGGTATCTCCCTGTTGGAAATCAGGGAAGTTTTGCTGTAATGATTTGATTCCCTGAGGGCTGAAGAATATTAGCATGTCGTAATCTTTTACATTGATATCTGTCAGGTCACTGCAAACGGTTCTGTACATGATCGCCCTTTTCCATTCAACATTGGCTGAATCCAGAGTTTTTACGATATCCGGGCTCAAAACATCTGAGGACGGCAAAAGGTATTTCTCCGTAGGAAATTTCTTGAAGAGAGGTAGCAGGTCCGAAAAATTTTTCTCTCCGAAGCTGATCTTTCTCTTCCTGTACACGATGTGCTTTTGAAGATAGTTCGCGATGGCTTCAGACTGGCAGATATATCTCATAGTATCCGGTACCGTAAAACGCAGCTCTTCAGCAAGCCTGAAGTAATGGTCTATAGCATTTTTACTGGTAAAGATGATTCCGGTATATTGAGTAAGATCAATCTTCTGTGTTCTAAGCTCTTTATTGTCAACTCCCTCAACATGGATAAAAGGACGGAAATCAATCTTTATTTTTTCCTTCTTTGCTATATCCAGATATGGAGAAGACTCACTTGGCGCTGGTTGAGAAACCAATATAGACTTTATTCTCATCATTGACTTTCATTAAAAAAATAATAATTTCCAAAGCAGCAATAAAGGCGTGATTTGGAGGGTGCAAATATACAAAAATTTATAATACCATTTTTCCGGTAAGATATTGTTCTTGTGAAATAAATAGAAAAAAACCTTGAAAATGAATACAAAAGAAAAAAAGAAAAGGTAATATAAAAACATTTTATTTCTGTCTACCGGGAAATAATAATGGGCTACACACAAAATAATCAGGAGAAAAGATAAAATAAAATAAAACTTTGTGGCGGTAAAATAAAAGACAGTCCATTTTTTACCATCACCTATACTTTGATAAAATAAAAAACCCAATGTGGATTTTATAAGATAAAAAAAGATAACAGCGATCAGGGTATAGCCAAATTTATTCAGCTGGAACCCCAAAACCTGTAACCCGGCAATATATTCAGGAACGATAGGGATGTACTGGGAGATCAGCACAGAAAGTGTAAGTACAGTTACACAGGAAGTGATGATCCAGCTCGGAAGATTGTTGCTGGCGTCAAAATACTTCTGCAGCAAAAAATCTTTCAGATTAGCATCTCTTTCTATGACATTCATCATAAAAACATATAAAAGGATGCATCCCAGCAATATAAAGATCACCCAGTCGTTGTTCTCAGGTATCCTTACTTGATTTATAAAATTTTGTGATAACAGCAACGGAATATTTTTTGCAAAATTATAGATTATTTTGTATAAAATAAAAAGGTTAAATAAACTATCTTTGCAAACTGAAATGAAAAAACTGGTCATTATTCCAACCTATAACGAAAAGGAAAATATTAAAGATATTATTTCCGCAGTTTTTGCATTGGAAGATGGCTTTCATATTTTGGTAGTTGATGACTCTTCGCCTGACGGTACAGCGGAGATTGTAAAAGAGCTTCAAAAAAGATTTCCGGATAGTCTGCACCTGTCTGTAAGGCATGTAAAAGACGGTCTGGGAAAGGCATACATTCACGGATTTAAATGGGCGATTCAAAAAGAATATGATTATATCTTTGAAATGGATGCCGATTTCTCACACAATCCCGCAGATCTGCCAAGGCTTTATGAAGCCTGTTTACAGGCGGATATGGCTATCGGTTCCCGCTACTCAAAAGGGGTAAATGTGGTGAACTGGCCTATGGGAAGGGTTTTGCTGTCTTATTTTGCATCAAAATACGTAAGATTCATTTTAGGCCTCCCTATCCATGATACTACGGCAGGTTTCGTATGTTTCTCAAGAAAAGTCCTTGAAGAAATTGGCCTGGATAATGTCAGATTGAAAGGATACGGGTTTCAGATTGAAATGAAATTCCGGGCTTTTAAAAAGAAGTTCAGAATTGTAGAGGTACCGATTATATTTACCAACAGGATACTTGGAGAAAGCAAAATGAATGGCGGCATTATCCATGAAGCGGTTTTCGGAGTATTAAATTTAAAATGGAAATCACTGATCAACAGGTTATGAAGAAGATTGTATGCCTTTTTGTTTTAGTATGCTTGCTCTCATGTAATAATTATATAGACAAGCCAAAAAACCTTTTATCCGAAGATAAAATGGCCGAAATCCTTGCAGATCTGGCAGTAAATGATCAGGCTACTTTTATGTACCAGAATACCAACCTGGAAGCAGGCACACGGTATGTTCTTCAGGCCCATCAGGTAAAACCCGATGATTTTGTGGAAAGCTTTAGATATTATACGGTAAAACAAAAGATTAATGGTATTGCTGAGGATGCACAAAAAATACTATTGGAAAAAGATCCGGGAGCGGATAAATATGTAAAAGATAAATTGAAACAGAACGGAAATGTGCCCGCTTTCGCAAGATAATTATGGAGCAGAAATTTTTTAATATAGAAAAAACCTCTGAAGGTAAGGCAAGAGCTGGGGAGATCACCACAGATCATGGTAAGATCCAGACCCCAATATTTATGCCTGTAGGAACCGTTGCCAGTGTAAAGACGGTTCATCAGAGAGAGCTGAAGGAAGATATAAAGGCCCAGATCATCCTGGGCAACACCTACCATTTATACCTGCGTCCCACAATGGATATCATGCAGGAAGCCGGAGGGCTGCACAAATTTATGAACTGGGATCTGCCTATTCTTACAGATTCAGGAGGCTTCCAGGTATTTTCCCTGGCAAGCAGCAGGAAGATGACGGAAGAAGGAGTGAAGTTCAAATCACATATTGATGGAAGCTACCATTTCATCTCTCCGGAAAAATCTATGGAGATCCAGAGACAGATCGGAGCCGATATTTTCATGGCTTTTGATGAATGTACCCCGTATCCTTGTGAATATAACCAGGCCAAATCATCAATGGAGCTTACGCACAGATGGCTTAAAAGATGTATTGAATGGACCAGGCAAAACAAAGAGCTTTATGGCCATAGGCAAAGGCTTTTCCCTATCGTTCAGGGTTCCACTTATTCCGATCTCAGGAAAATTTCGGCAGAGGTCATTTCTGAGGCCGGAGCAGAAGGAAACGCCATTGGGGGCCTTTCTGTAGGAGAGCCTGAAGAAGAAATGTACAGGATCACGGATGAGGTTACGGATATCCTGCCGAAAGAAAAGCCCAGATATCTTATGGGCGTGGGAACACCCTGGAATATTCTGGAATCTATCGGCCTGGGAATTGATATGATGGATTGTGTGATGCCTACCCGGAATGCAAGAAATGCCATGCTTTTCACCTGGAAGGGCGTTATGAATCTGAAGAATGAAAAATGGAAGCGCGATTTTTCGCCTCTGGACGAATCGGGGACGAGTTTCGTGGATAGAGAATATTCAAAGGCTTATGTACGACATTTATTTGTTTCTAAAGAATACCTTGCCAAACAAATCGCCTCGATCCATAATCTGGCATTTTACCTGGATCTTGTAAAAGTTGCCAGGGAACATATCATGGCAGGGGATTTTTATGAATGGAAAAAATCAGTAGTCCCTGTTCTCAGACAAAGACTTTAATAGTATGCTCAAGATTATAGACAGATATATCATTAAAAAATATCTTGGAACTTTCAGTTTCATGCTGATATTGCTGTCTATCGTTGTATTGGTCATTGATGTCCAGCAGAAAATACCCAGGATAGAAAATGCCAGGGCCCTGGATCCGAAGCTGGATCTGAATTATTTTCTTGTCCATTTCTATCCTTTCTGGATCATCAACCTGGTAATGACCTTTCTCTCTATCCTGGTTTTTATTTCAGTAATCTATTTTACCTCCAGGATGGCCAATAATACGGAGATCGTTGCGGTGATCAGCAGTGGGGCAAGCTTCCACAGATTTGCAAGGCCTTATCTGATCACATCCCTTCTTATCGCAACCCTTTCGCTTGTGGTGAATCATTTTGTCCTGCCATGGGCCAACATTAAAAAAAATGAGCTTGAAGCCTATACTTACAGCGCGACCAATAAGGAGAAACTATTGGGGACTGCCCCCGTATCCGCACAACTAAGCCGTTCGGAATACATCTTTATCAATTCCTGGAATAAAAGAGAAAAAAGAGGTTCCGGTTTTATCTTCCAGCGGTTTGATAAAAACAGAAGGATGACCTATGAGCTCAAGGCTAATGATGTTTATTGGGATAAGGATAAAAAGCAGTTTGTTCTCAACGGATATCTTGAAAAAACCATTAATAAGGATGACACTGAAAAGCTCAATAACGGATTTGATCTGAAAAAAAGCTACGGGCATGCTCCCGAAGAGCTTTTCCCGAATGAGCTGCTGGGACAGAACAAAACCACTCCGGAATTGTTGAAATTTATCCAGAGGGAAAAAGAAAAAGGGAACAGCAACCTGAATGCCCACCTTAATGAGCTGTACCAGCGTACGTCAATGCCGGTTTCCATCATTATTCTGACATTTCTGGCATTGTCCCTTTCTTCTCAGAAAAAAAGAGGGGGCCTGGGGATCAACCTCGCTATAGGAATTTCTCTGGCATTTATTTTCGTATTTTCCTTTGAAGCTCTGAAGGTGGTTTCGGAGAATAAAAGCATGTCTCCTGCCCTGGCCATGTGGTTCCCGAACCTTATATTCTTACCGATCGCCTTATACCTGTACCTGAAAAGGGCCAATCAGTAAAGAAGCTTTATCTCTTTGTGATAAAAAGATCTCATTCCCTCTTCGAACTCTATCCACAGCTCCCCTTTCTCATCGGCGTATCTGATGATGCCATTTTGTCTTTCTTTTTCAAGTTCAAAGACCGAGATTTCGTCTTTCCGGAACAACCTGGAATTGAACTCAGTTATGATTTCCTGTCCGGAAGGGATGTTTTTTAATCTGCTGACCAGATATTCATGAAGCTGTTCTGCAAAATCATTTAAATCAAACTTCTTCCCGGTTTGGGTAAACAGTGAGCCTGCATTGGAGATCTCGGTAAATTTTTCCTGAAGTACATTAAATCCGGCCCCGATAATAAAATAATTATTCCGGTTAATTTTTTTCTTTTCAATTAAAATTCCGACGATTTTTTTACCTTTAAGAATAATATCATTCGGCCATTTAATCGTGACGGAAGTTTCAGTCAAATTGGCAAGAAAATCTCTTATTATACTTGCGGTATAATAATTGAATAAACTATCAGGAATATTAAAGTTCAGGACGTTTACGGCCAGTGTGTAAGCCAGGTTTTGTTCAGGAGCAGACGCCCATGTATTTCCGTACTGCCCCCGGCCTTTAGTCTGGTTGAATGTATATAAACTTACAAAGTCTGACTCTTCATAAAGTAAAAATCCAGGGATTTCGTCATTAGTAGAAGAACATTCTTTTAGGTAAAACAGCTCGCTCATTTAAGAAAACTTTAAGACTTTCAGTGCCTAAAAGTAAGGCTAAAGTAAAGAAAAAACAATAAATTTGCAGATTATAGTATTTTTTTAATGAATAAAACAGCAGAAAAGCAAGAATTATTAGATAAAATCGTTGAGGCTATCCAGGATGTAAAAGGAGAAGATATTATGATCTTTGATCTTTCAAACATCGAAAATTCAGTGGCGGAAACGTTTGTGATATGCAGTGGAAACTCCAATACGCAGGTAGCGGCTCTGGCCGGAAGCGTGGAGAGAAAAGTAAGAAACGAACTCAGGGAAAGGCCATGGCACGTAGAAGGTACGGAAAATGCGATGTGGGTCCTGGTAGATTATGTTTCAGTAGTCGTTCATATATTCCAGAAGCAGGTACGTGAGTACTACGATATAGAGGAACTGTGGGGTGATGCTACGATCACCAAAATCGAAAATGAATTTTAAATTTTAAAAAAGATAGATGAACAATAAAGGATTTAACTGGTTTTTTCCGATTGCGATCATAGCTCTTTTGTTATTTTTCGGATCCAATTTTTTAGGAGGCGATAATGCAAAATCTATAGATGAAGATGAGTTCTTCACAATCATGCAGGCGGGAAAAGTTCAGAATGTATTGATATATAAAGACACAGAAAAGGCTGATGTATTCCTTACCCAAGCTGCAAAAACGGAACTGGTGAAGAAATCTGCCAGGAAAAATGATCCGTTTTCAGCATTTGAAATGGCCCCAAAAGCCGACTACACCGTAAAATATGGAGACCTACAGCTTTTTCTTCAGAAATTTGATAAAGTAAAAGCGGATAATCCCAATATTAAAACCACCAAAGATTACGGGGCAGGGAAAAGCCCGTTCACGGATATTTTGGTTTCAGCATTGATATGGATTGCGATATTAGGATTATTTTATTTCCTTCTTTTCAGAAAAATGGGCGGCGGCGGAGGCCCTGGCGGACAGATTTTCTCAATCGGGAAATCCAAAGCGAAGCTTTTTGATGAAAAGGAAAGAATCCAGGTGACTTTCAAGGATGTTGCCGGATTGGAAGGCGCCAAGGAAGAAGTTCAGGAAGTGGTGGATTTCCTTAAAAACTCTGAAAAGTATACCAAGCTTGGAGGAAAGATTCCAAAAGGTGTTCTTTTGGTAGGTCCTCCGGGAACAGGTAAAACATTGCTTGCAAAAGCTGTTGCCGGTGAGGCAAAGGTTCCGTTCTTCTCCCTTTCGGGTTCAGACTTTGTAGAAATGTTCGTAGGGGTAGGTGCATCCAGGGTAAGAGACCTTTTTGCCCAGGCTAAAGCCAAATCCCCGGCCATTATTTTTATTGATGAAATTGATGCGATCGGACGT
Source organism: Chryseobacterium gossypii (assembly GCF_041361455.1). Taxonomy (NCBI): domain Bacteria; kingdom Pseudomonadati; phylum Bacteroidota; class Flavobacteriia; order Flavobacteriales; family Weeksellaceae; genus Chryseobacterium; species Chryseobacterium gossypii. The sequence continues at coordinate 44,694 of NZ_JBGCUR010000013.1, forward strand.
GCCAGAGGAAAAAATAATTTTTCCGGTGGAAATGATGAAAGAGAAAACACCCTGAACCAGCTTCTTACGGAAATGGATGGTTTCGGTACCGACACCAACGTTATCGTAATGGCAGCAACCAACAGAGCGGATATTCTGGATAAGGCCTTGATGAGAGCAGGACGTTTTGACCGCTCTATTTATGTAGACCTTCCGGAGCTTCATGAAAGAAGACAGATCTTTGATGTTCACTTAAAGAAGATCAAGCTGGATGACAGTGTAGACAGAGAGTTCCTGGCCAAGCAGACTCCGGGCTTCAGTGGTGCGGATATCGCAAATGTTTGTAACGAGGCGGCGCTTATTGCCGCAAGGAATAACCATACCTCAGTAACTAAACAGGATTTCCTGGATGCCGTAGACAGAATTATCGGTGGTCTTGAGAAGAAGAACAAGGCGATCAAGCCTTCCGAAAAGAAGAGGGTAGCTTATCACGAAGCCGGGCATGCCACTATTTCATGGTTGGTAGAACACGCTTCACCGCTTTTAAAAGTAACTATTGTTCCTAGGGGACGTTCTTTAGGAGCGGCATGGTATCTTCCGGAAGAAAGACAGCTTACAACTACCGAGCAGATGCTGGATGAGATGTGTGCCACCTTAGGAGGAAGGGCTGCAGAACAGGTTATTTTCAATAATATTTCAACAGGTGCCCTTTCTGACCTGGAAAGCGTGACGAAAAGAGCCCAGGCAATGGTAACGATCTATGGCTTGAGTCCGAATATCGGAAATATCTCTTATTACGACAGTTCAGGCCAGTCTGAATATTCTTTTGGGAAACCTTATTCTGAAGAAACTGCTACAAAGATAGATGCTGAAATCAAATCTATCATTGAAAACCAGTATGACAGGGCAGTAAGGATTCTTACAGAGAATAAAAGCAAGCTGGATGCTCTTGCCAACAAGCTTTTGGAAAAAGAAGTTATTTTCCGTGAAGACCTGGAAGAAATATTCGGTAAAAGAGCATGGGACCCTGAATTGACAGAGAAACCTGTAACGAATACGATTCCCGGAGAAAAAGAGCAGCAAGAGCAGACCGCAATGAAGGAGAAGGAGGAAGAAAGCGAGATTCAGGCTCCGGAAAGCCCTACACAGCTTTAAGACTTAATACGTAAAATGAATAATAAAAACCTGGTAACCTGAATTACCAGGTTTTTTCATATTTAAGCGCAGTTTTTTAGAATCTATATAATTAATTTTTTATTTTTGTATAAAGTTGACTAAAAATAGATTAAGTTGAATTTATTCAAGAGGATTGTAAGCAAACTTACCAACCAGCCTGAAGAAGAGGAAAAACAGAGTCTGGAAAAGCTTGGGGATTCGTTGAAAAATGCGGATCTTGATTATAAGTTTGCCCAATTATTTACGCATTCGGGGGGATTTTTTAATTATTGTGCGGATGAAGCGGAGGCTCTGCAGACTTTGAACCAGATCATCAGGATAGAAGGGATACAGCATGTTTTTTGTTGGGATAAAGATCTTCAGAATTTTCTTAATGTGGTAAAGACACCTTATACCTCAGAACTGGAGCACTCCAATGATGCGGCCTTTATCACCTGTGAATATCTTATTGCCTATGATGGAAGGATTATGCTGTCTCATAATAATATTCTTCACTATCATTCGTCAAGATTGCCCAATAAAATTATTATTATGGCCAATGTTTCCCAGATCGTAAGCAATCTTAATGATGCCATGGGAAAAATAAAAAGAAACGGGAATATCAAGAATCTGACTTCCATCAGTGGCAGTCAGTCAAAACTGGATAATTCCTCCAATACCAATACAAAGCTATTTTTGCTGCTGCTTGAAGATTAAGCAACAACTTCTAAATTTTAAATTTTGGACAAAAATCTCATTCAAAGGACCGTTTCCGGGATTATTTATGTTGCAGTTATTATCTTTTGCACGACTCCTCTTGGGGCGCAACTGATCAACAGCATTTCTCCCGGCCTTATTCAACAACAATATTTATACTATGGGCTGATCACACTTCTGTTAGGGATAGGTTCCTGGGAATGTTTCAACATCATGAAATTTGGAAGAAGCTATGAAAGATGGGTGGTGTTTCCCCTTATCGCTTTTGTATTTTATATTTTTTCCAAAAGATACTTTCATTACGATTTCTTTTTTGATTTCAGGCTAAGTGAGATACTGGCATTGCTGTTAATTTTAATTGCCGTAATTACTCTGTTCAAATATCCCAACGAACTTTATTACGACAGTGGAAAACTTATTTTTACGGTGATCTATGTGGCGCTTCCGTTTGGCTTTGCCCTGGGACTGCCAAAATTTTCAAGATTTGATGACAGGTTCTCTCTGGAAGTGCTGTTCCTGTTTATTCTGATCTGGAGCAGTGATACCTTTGCTTATCTGGTGGGACGCTTTTTCGGGAAACATAAAATGGCACCCAAGATTTCTCCTAAAAAAACCTGGGAAGGGTATATAGGAGGAGTAGTGCTGACGCTCGTCCTGTCTTATTTTATTGAGCAGTATCAGCAGGACCTCCGGGGCAACTGGATGGTGGTGGGATTTCTGGTCGCTGCATTTGCACCGGTAGGAGACCTTGTGGAAAGTCAGCTTAAAAGAAATTTCGGAGTGAAGGATAGCGGAAATATTATTCCGGGGCACGGAGGCGTTTTAGACAGGCTTGACAGTTTTTTAATCTGCGTTCCTGTCGTATATTTGTACTTTATTCTAGAAAAATTTATTTAAACTCATGAAACTACACAGAGAATCCAAAGGAACGATTGCCGTAGCAACGATACTTTTCATCATTATTGGTGCGCTGGCCATCTATTTTCTTAAAATATGGTCACTGTTGATCATCATGCCATTATTGGTTGTTTATAGTCTGGTATTTTGGTTTTTCAGGGTTCCGGACCGTGATATCCTTGAGCACAGGGAAAACGTAGTGGCGCCTGTTGACGGGAAAGTAGTGATGATCAAAGAAGTCGAAGAAAATGAGTTTTTAAAGGAGAAAGCGATTCAGGTTTCTATTTTTATGTCACCACTGAATGTTCATATCTGCAGGTATCCTGTTTCAGGAAAAGTGATCTATAAAAAATATCATCCTGGGAAATATCTCGTAGCATGGCATGAAAAGTCATCTACAGAGAACGAGAGGACAACTGTTGCTGTGGAAAGCATGACGAACCATAAAGTAGTTTTCAGGCAGATCGCGGGGTATGTGGCGAGAAGAATTGTCTTCTATTGCAATGAAGGAGATGAGGCTAAAGCAGGACATGAGTTTGGCTTTATTAAGTTCGGTTCCAGAATGGATGTCTTTCTGCCGCTGGATACTGAAATTATTTGTAAAATTGGGGACATTACCAAAGGAGGTCTGGATGTTATTGCAAAATTGAAGGACTAAGCTAACAATAAACAGAAAAAAAGAGAAAAGGTAATTTTCTCTTTTTTTATTTTATATAACTTTTTACTTCATTAATTAAGCTTAAAATAAACTCCAGGGGCAGGTCTTTTTCAGGATCTATTAAAAGGATCTTAAACTTTTTTCTGTTTTCCTGGATGAGCTCAGGATATTTCAATCTGTCACCGTGATAGAAGCTTATATAGTGCTTTTTAAACTTTTTGCTGTAATACAGGTAGCACAGCATTTTCTTTTTGTATTTGAAGAAAGGAAGGCCGAAGCTGAAGGTTTCCGAAATGTTTTGAGTATCAGACTCCAGTATTTTTTTTCTTAAAAACAGGAGGATGCTTCTTGCAGGTTCTTCAATTCTGTAGAAATACTCTTGTATCGGATTCATCTGAACTAGTCGAAATTCTGTAACTCCACAAGCTTATGGTACATTCCTTTTTTAGCGATGAGGTCATGGTGAGTTCCCTGTTCTATAATATCTCCTTTTTCCATAACGATGATCCAGTCTGCTTTTTGTATAGTGGAAAGCCTGTGGGCAATAACCAGGGAGGTTCTGTTTTCCATCATTTTTTCCAAAGCATCCTGAACGAATCTTTCTGATTCTGTGTCCAGGGCCGAGGTAGCTTCATCGAGGATCATGATAGGAGGATTTTTCAGCACTGCTCTGGCAATGGAAACCCTTTGCTTCTGGCCTCCGGAGAGCTTATTTCCGTCATCTCCGATATTGGAATCATACCCATCGGGAAGTTGGGAGATAAAGGAATCTGCATTGGCTATTTTAGCCGCGGCAATTACCTCTTCTCTCGTAGCATCTGGTTTACCCATCAAAATATTATTGTAAACGGTATCATTGAATAAAACAGATTCCTGGGTCACCATTCCTAAAAGCTGGCGGTATTCCTTCAGTTTTAGATTTTTTAGGTTGACTCCGTCAATTAAAATTTCACCTTCGCTTACATCATAGAATCTTGCTAAAAGATTGGCAATGGTGGTCTTGCCGCTGCCGCTCTGGCCTACAAGAGCTACTGTTTTCCCTTTTGGGATTGTGATTGAAAAGTTTTTGAGGATGATATTGTCCTTATCATAATAGAAGCCAATATTTTTAAATTCGATCTGGCTTTTAAGGGTGGAGATGGAAATAGGTTCTGCGATTTCCTCCACCCTGAGGTCATAATCGAGAACTTCGGAAACTCTTTCCAGACTCGCCATTCCGCCCTGGATGGAGGAAATGGAGTTGGAAAGCTTTTTCGCAGGATCCAGGATCTGAAAAAACAGCCCGATGAATGCCAGGAATGTTACCGGGTCATCATTGGTTCCGTTGATGATATTTAAACCGGCAAACCAGGTGATCAGGAGAATGGTGACAGATCCCAGAAATTCGCTCATCGGAGAGGCCATTTCCCGCTTTCTGCTCATCCCGATCGCATATTTCTGCCATTGATTGGTAGTAGTATTGAACCTGTTCTTTAATATTTTATCCGCATTGAATATTTTAATTACCTTCGAGGATTTCAGGGTCTCATCCACAAGCGAAAACATATTCCCCAATTCTTCCTGAGCAGCGGTGGCCTGCCTTTTCAGGCTTTTACCTACCCATGAAATAATCAGCCCCATAATCGGGAAAACAATTAAAGAAAACAGGGTCAAATTGCCATCAAGCAGAAATAATGTAATTAGTGTTCCGACGATCATGAAAGGAGCATTGATCAGATCTACAAGGGCTCCCATAATTCCTCCTTCCACAGCTCCGATGTCATTTGATATCCTGGACATCATATCTCCTTTTCTCTGCTCAGTAAAAAAAGATACCGGAAGCTTAAGAAACTTATCGTACATGGCAGTCCGTAAATCTTTGGTAATGCCTACCCGGTAATTCACCAAAAGATATGCACCCAGGTATCTGAACAGGTTTCTTAATAAGAAGGCAAAGGCCGTAATGATACATAATATGGCCAGAACGTAAGTGCTTCCATGCTCATTAATGTTGATCTGGATTTTATAGTATGCCATTTCCTTCAGGTAGTCAAAATATTGACCAATATCCCCGATATATCCGAAGATACTGTCATCATTACCCTTATAAACAGGGTGTTTTGTGGTATCAATGGCTTTGTCAAGCTTAAACAGAATCCTCAGGATCGGCAGCATGGTGATCACTGAGAATATACTTAATAATGAATAAAGTATGTTGAACAGGATACTTCCAAAAAGGTATTTTCTATGAGGTCTGGCGAAATATAATATTCTTTGTAAGGGTTTCATTCAATGAAAAATTGGATAGCAAAATTACGTAAAATTAAAAGATTAGATGCTTCTAATTAAATTTTACTTTATCGTTATACTTTGGGGAAAAATTGTCAGGATTTAATTTTTCCAGGGTTTCTCCCAGGTTATTGATGATCTTGGTTAAATTATCAAAATCTACAACATGTATATCGTCATTTTCCCGATGATAATGTGTAGCTTTGGTCATGTCAACCGTTGAAAAGGAATGGGCAATGATTTTCTTCTTTACGAAATTTACGTTGTCTGATCTGTAAAATAATTGCTCTCCGGCATAAGGGTCAGGGTATATTTTTAATCCGTTTACGGCGTTTTGATTAACAATCTCATCAAGATCAGAAAATTCGTCGCCGGTCATAAAAAGGGCGTTTTTTCCGAACTGAGATTCGGTGGCCACCATTTCAAAGTTGAAAAGAGCGGAAAGACTGTTATAAATATTATCCAGATTTTTATCTTCTGAAATAGCCTTGGATCCCAGCATGCCCTTTTCTTCCCCGTTGAACGCCATGAAAACCATTGAAAATTCAGGCTTTTTATTCTTAAAATAATCAGAGATTCCTACCAGGGCGGTAATTCCGCTAGCGTCATCATCTGCGCCGTTGTATATATTGTCTCCCGTCTTATCGCTGGTTCCGATATGGTCGAAATGGCCTGAAAATCCCAAATATTTATTGGTCTTCCCCTTTTTTATGCCACAGACGTTATAGGCGGTCTTTCCATTATATTCAAAAGGGACCAGGTAAGAGTTTCCGGTACAGTATTCCAGATTGTTTTCCTTGAAAAGCTTTGCGATATAACGGGCTGCATTGTCATTTTCAGGTGTTCCGATCTCCCGGCCTTTCATTTCATCCGAAGCAAGCGTGGAAAGCACTGTTCTGATTCTGCTTGTGGGAACTTCCTGAGCGAAACTGAATACAGATAGGAATAAGGTAAGATAAGTAAGCTGTTTCATAAAAATGGAATTATTCATATACTATCTGTCGCAGGATTAGGCAAAATGTTGCAGCAGCAGGTAAATTTTAACATACAGGCCTCTTATGATGTAAGTCGGGACCGGATGAAATAAAAAACAGCTTCTTAGGGAAGCTGTTCTCACTCAAAAAATCGTTGTAAGGTTATCGAAGTCTGTCTACAGATTTTACGAGCCTTTCATCTTTACGGATATATACGTTTGCAATAAGCAGACAGATAATCGCAATCAATGAAAAAACCGGCTCAATACCCTTCTCAGGAAACTGGATTCCTCCGGATAAGTTGAGTAGCCAGTACCCCAATACACCAATCAACAAAACGTTTATAATAATGCTGACCGTATTCAGCAATATTTGTCTTTTTCTGTTTTTAAAGCTGAATATGCTGAGCAATCCAGCCAGAACAAGTACTATACAGCTTATATCCAGCACAGGAATATTGCCAAAAACAGCGACATCCTGCCCCGTAACGTACAAAAAGGCAGCAGCTAAAACTGCCAGAAAGGTCCATATAGTCTGTATTCTTTGAAGCATGAATATTAAATTCCTGGCAAAAATAGCATAAATTTTGCATAATTCAAAAATAAGTGTAGCTTTGCATTATACAATGTATACTTGAAAACAAAAGTCACCGGACTTACTTTTCTTATTCACAATTAATTACATTTTTTACATTAAATATGTTTAACATTGAAACGTTAAGGTCAAAATCCGTAACGGAATTGACTAAAATCCTAAAAGATTTAGGCGTTAAGGTTGCTAGAAACAGCAATGAAAATGACAAAATCTTTGCAATTCTTGACTTTCAGGCTTCTAATCCTAAAGTTGCTAAAGATTATTTCACCGCCACAGAAACCAGTACAAATACTGAAGAAAAAACAGCAGAAAAACCTGTAAAAGCCCCTGCCAAAAGGACTGCCACAAAAAAGACGGCAAAATCAAAATCCGAAGCAAAGACTCCGGCGGAGACCGGGCCCAAAGCTGAAGAAAAAGTAGAGGAAACAATTTCCAAAGAGATACAACCTGAAGAAATAAAAGCCGAAGCGCTCGTAGATGAAACACCAACTATGACGCCGGCCAAGAAGAAAAGGAAAAGAATCTCTGCCAATGCAAACCATGCAGAAATATCCCAGGAAAAGCCAGACGCTCCTAAAAACACAGAACCTCAAGAATCTGCTCCCGCAGAAGAAAAGCCAAACATCCCTCAACCTCAGGCTAAGTCTCAAAGAGGACACAATAATCCACAGAACGGTGGAAATCAGCATAAAAACCAGCAAAACCAGAATCAGAACCAAAACCAAAACCAGAATCAGCATAGAAATTCTGAAAAAGCCGAAGAACAAGCCGAGCCTAAGAAAGAGTTCAACTTCGATGGTATGGTTAGTATTGAAGGGGTTTTGGAGATATTACCGGATAACTACGGATTTTTACGTTCGTCAGATTTCAGCTATATTTCCTCTCCCGATGATGTTTATGTCTCCACTGCTCAGATCAGGAATTTCGGGCTGAAAACCGGGGATACCGTAAAAGGGATTGTAAGATTGCCCAAAGAAGGAGAAAAATATTTTTCATTATTAAGGCCTACTGAAGTCAACGGACGTGATTTGGCGTTTATTAAAGACCGTGTGGCCTTTGAATATTTAACTCCGCTTTTTCCGGAAGAAAAATTCAATCTTGCCGGTAATGGCTCTACAGTCTCCACCCGGATTGTGGATTTGTTTGCCCCGATCGGAAAAGGTCAGAGGGCAATGATCGTTGCGCAGCCTAAAACAGGTAAAACAATGTTGTTAAAGGATATTGCCAACTCCATTGCTGCCAACCACCCCGAAGTTTATATGATGGTACTCCTGATAGATGAACGTCCGGAAGAGGTTACCGATATGGAAAGAAGTGTAAATGCAGAAGTGATAGCATCTACCTTTGATGAAGCGGCGGAAAAGCATGTGAAAGTAGCTAACCTTGTTCTGGCAAAAGCCCAGAGGATGGTGGAATGCGGGCATGATGTGGTTATCCTGCTAGATTCAATCACGAGATTGGCCAGGGCTTATAATACGGTTACTCCGGCTTCAGGTAAAGTGCTTTCGGGAGGTGTAGATGCTAATGCCCTTCACAGGCCTAAAAGATTTTTCGGAGCAGCGAGAAAGATTGAGGGAGGAGGCTCCCTGACGATCATTGCGACGGCCCTGATTGATACGGGATCCAAAATGGACGAAGTGATCTTTGAGGAATTCAAGGGAACAGGGAATATGGAGCTGCAGCTTGACAGGAAAATCGCCAATAAGAGGATTTATCCTGCCATTGACCTCGTTGCTTCCAGCACCCGTAGGGATGATCTCCTCTTAGATGAAGTTACTTCACAGAGAATGTGGATATTAAGAAAATACCTTTCTGAAATGAATCCTGTGGAAGCTATGGAATTTGTTGACAAAAATATCAGAGGTACCCTGAATAATGAAGAGTTCCTGATGTCTATGAATAAATAAATTAATTTAATATTGTTAAATGGAAAGCACAGATTTTTTTAAGTCTGTGCTTTTTAATTCCAATCTGTGAGAGTTTAATTAAAATATCAATGTTAAAGATTTATTAAAGTAATGTCCATTTTTTGAAGATAGGTCAAATATTGGCTAAATTTGAATAATAACATTAAAAATAAAAATTATGTCATTTGAATTACCAAAATTAGGATATGCTTATGATGCATTAGAGCCGACTATTGATGCGAAAACTATGGAAATCCACCACACAAAGCATCATCAGGCATATATTGACAATTTAAATAAAGCCATTGAAGGAACTGATTTAGCAGGAAAAACTATAGAAGAGATCTGTAAAACAGGTACAGATAAGCCAGCGGTAAGAAATAATGGAGGTGGACATTTTAACCATTCTTTATTTTGGGAAATCTTAACTCCCGGGGGAAGTAAAGAGCCTGTAGGTAATGTAAAAGCTGCCATTGAAAACTACGGAGGCTTTGAAAAATTCAAAACTGATTTTTCCGAAGCGGCTAAAACAAGATTCGGTTCCGGCTGGGCCTGGTTAATCAAAAACAGGGACGGCTCCGTATCGGTTTCTTCCACACCTAATCAGGATAACCCTCTTATGCCTGTTGCCGATGTGAAAGGGACTCCGGTTTTAGGGCTGGATGTTTGGGAGCATGCATATTATTTAAACTATCAGAACAGAAGACCTGACTATGTGGCAGCTTTCTTTGATGTAGTTAATTGGGATAAAGTTGAAGAGTTATATAACAAATAATTTCCAAACTATTATAAAAATGAAAGGTTCAGAATATTCTGGACCTTTTTGTTTTATCTTCTGTAAACATCGGCTCCGCTGAGATTGTTCATCCTTAAGCCATATTTCCAGTTAACATAAGCAAAAACCTGGTATAGCTTATACTCAAATTTTAAACCGTAGTTTTCATTTGGATCATAATCAATGGATGACTCGATGATGTTTCTGTACCTTCCTGAAAAGTAATAGGAGTTCCACTCGTTTACCAAAAGTATATTTTTATTTTTTAGATACGCTTCCGAATATTGGCTTATCGGTTTTGCAATGGTATTCAGAAAATAATCAAACTGAGTGTCCAATACGGTAATATCCCATTCTCCGTCCTCATTTTTAGAAGGCTTGATCTCGGATTTTTCCTTTTCGCTTTTAGGCCTGTCTTGTGAGGAACAGCTAAAAGGAATGAAAATAAGAAGTATTAATACGATCAAATTTTTCATAACTTCTGTTTTATAATAAAGACACACCAATAAGGGTGCCTTTCTTTATTTTCTGATGTATTCTTTTTGAACTATTGAAACTGCAGGGAAGTGGTCACTGTATCCTCCTGTGAATCTGTCGCCATCCCAGGAACGGAAAGGATAGCCTTTAAACTGTCCTTCCTTGTTGACCAGATAGGACGGAGCATAAATTTCAGCTTTATAAATAGAATAGGTGGGAGTGAGCTTTTCCGGAGAGTACAGGTTTCTTGAAACAATGATCTGATCGAATAGGTTCCCCGAATCCCTGTAGGCCAGCGATGCTACACCTGCTTTATATAATTTATACATTAAATTGTAATAAGGGTACTGATCTGATAATTCTTTGGGATCACCTACTGCGGAAAGGTATTTTTTCAGACTCGGGCTTACGGGATCATCATTGTAATCCCCCATTGAGAATAGCTTTATGCCTGGATTTTCTGCAGATACTTTGTCCATTTCATTCTTCAATACAGTAGCAGCCATGTTTCTTTTGGCTTGGGAAACGGCTTCGCCACCTCTTCTGGAAGGCCAGTGATTCATGAATATGCCTGCTTTTTCTCCGTCAAGCAGTCCGATAGCCACAACAATATCCCTGGTATATTCCCTTTTTCCGTCCTCATCAAAGATTTTTATTTCTTTTTTATAGGAATTCAAAACGGAAAACCTTGCTTTCTGATAAATAATGGCCACATCAATTCCCCTGGCGTCATAGGAATTGAAATGAACGATACCGTAATTGCTTTTTGCCAGAGCCGGCTGTTTGATCAGGTCTTCAATAACCTGCCTGTTTTCCACCTCAATAAGCCCGCAGATGACAGGATTGTCATTGGTATATTGTCTTCCTAATTCTGAAATTACTTTAGCTTCGTTGGCTAATTTCTGGTTGTAAAACTTTGTTCCCCATCTCTTAGGGCTGTTCATGGTAAATTCATCTGCCAGGACTTGCCTGCGGACCACCTTTTTTCCTATTAACAGATCATCGTTCCATTCTCCTTTATAATCCTCAGTGATTTCAAGATATTGAAGGGAGTCGAGGGGAACGCTTCTGTGAAATCTGGGATCAGAAACCGGTAATGTTCCGTCAATATAATCTGCAGAAGGGATGGTATCCCAAAGGTTTTCAACATTCAGAAAAGCGATGGCGGCTCTCCTCACCTGTCTCTGTTGAGAAAATACAAGCCCAAAGCAGAAAATAGCAACAGCAATTAAATATTTTTTCATATTCTTAGTATATTTCGGAAAATTAAGGAAATAAAATTACTAATTTTATATCAGAATGAAGTTAATTAACCTTAATATGTGGCTTTCTACTATTGATGTTAAATGGGAGCTTTTTTTGCAATAAATAGCGCTTGTTAAGAAAATTAATAGAATAAGGGCTTAAAAACACACGATATAATAAAAATAATTCTAAATTTATTATCCCTGAATAAGGAAGGGACAAAAAAATAATTATTATGATGAAAAAACTATCCCTAATCTCCTTGTTTACATTATTGCCTGCGTCATATTACTTTGCGCAAACCACTGTTTTCGCCTATGTAAAAGATCAGGACGGTAAGCCCCTGGAGAGAGCAGAAGTAGATCTGGCGGAATCCAGCGATGACCTCACCGCGGATAAAATCGGGTACTTCCAGTTTGTAGACTTAATGCCCGGCCATTATCTTATTACTGTTTCCAAACCGAATTATGAATCAAAAATTGTAGAGTTTGATGTAACTGCTGACGAGAAGAGAAAAGATTTGGGTGTTATTACACTCAATTACAATCTGGGGACAGATGCAGGAGTGGTAGTAATTGATGACTCTGCCAATGACACTGAAGACGGAGGCTCTGCCATGCAGCCTACGGTAGGGCTTTTAAGCTCAGGAAGAGATGCTTTTCAGAATGTATCCGCGTTTGAGCTGGGAGCTTACTGGTTCAGGCCCAGAGGTGTAGACAACAGATATGAGGATGTGGTTTTCAACGGGGTGTCCATGTCTAAGAATGATGACGGGAAGATAGATTTCAGTAACTGGGGTGGACTGAATGATGTAACGCGGTATCCTTATGAAAATGTAGATAATATTACTCCTTCAGAATACACTTTCGGTAATTTGGGAGGAGTGATGTATTATAATACAAGAGCTTCTTTTTATAGGAAACAGACCTCATTAGCTTATTCTTTCACCAACAGGAGCTATATGCAGAGGGCTTTGGCAACCTATTCTTCCGGTCTTACCAAAGACGGATGGGCATTTACCTTTTCGGGGAGCCGAAGATGGGGAGACCGGGCGATTATTGACGGGGTTTATCAGGATGCTTATGCCTATTTTGGCTCTATTGAAAAGAAGTTCAGTGACAGGCATTCCATCAACCTGACCGGTTTCGGATCTCCTACATACAGGGCTTCTAATTCTCCGAATACCCAGGAGGTTTATGATATCATGGGTAAAAATTATAATTCGTACTGGGGATGGCAGGATGGTGAAAAAAGAAATTCAAGAATCAGAAAAGTGTTTGAGCCTATATTCATGCTGACCGATTATCTGAAGATAGGAAAAAACTCAAACTGGATCAATACAATATCTTATCAGTTCGGAAGCGATGCAAGAAGCAGATTAGACTGGTTTCATGCACCTGATCCGAACCCCACCTATTACAGAAAGTTGCCAAGCTACGGGATCTATACAGAAGATGAATTCAGACAAAATGCGCAGATTGACTGGGCTTCTCTTTATAATGCCAATTACCTGAATCTTAAGGATATGAACGGTAAAGACAGAGGAGCGGTGTATACTGTGGTGGAAGATGTAAATAAGGATAAAACCTTTAATTTCGCTTCCCATTTCGACACCAGGCTGGAGGACAACTGGAAATTGAATATCAACTTCAATTATCAAAATTTAAAATCGGATAATTTCAGAAGAATCAAAGATTTACTTGGGGCTAATTTTGCTTATAACCTGAATGCTTTTGACAATGATGTAAGGTACAATATTGATGACCCCAATGCAGAGGTAAGGAAAGGAGACAGAACGCAGTACTCTTATGAGCTGACTAGAAATCAGTACTCCTTAAACATTTCATCTGAAATAGATTTTACAAAATGGAATGTGATGGCTTCCATTTTCTCCTCCTATTCCGAAGCTTACAGGGAAGGGGATTACAGAAGTTACCGGTTCCGGAACAATTCCAAAGGGAAAAGTGCAATTTATGATGCTCTGGATGCCGGAATAAAGGCAAGGGTCACATATAAAATCAACGGTAAAAACTTTATCGTTTACAACGGAGCCTACTTTAGTCTGGCACCTACCCTGAATGAGATTTATATCAACCCGAGAGTTGTAGACTTTGTCACTCCCGGAGTAAAAAACCAAATGATCAATTCCAATGAATTAAGTTATATCCTGAGGGGCCAGATTTTGAAGCTCAGGCTTACGGGATACTATACTACCATTAACAATTCTACTGAGATCGCAAGATATTATGCGGATGTGAATGACGGTACAGTGGGGTCTTTCAGTACATTAGTCAATGAGGCGATGACGGGTGTGAATAAAAGATATGCAGGTGTGGAATTAGGTTTTGACCTTAAGATCACTTCTACTTTGAATGCTATAGGTGCCGCAAGTGTCGGTGAGTATGAATATACCAACAATCCTGATGTTTCCACCTTTGATGATCTTAATGAATTCAGAGGTACTGATCAATGGGGACAGGCCAATATTAAAGGGTATAAAGTTGCCGGAACCCCTCAAAAAGCCTTCTCCTTAGGATTAAAGTATAATTCACCGAAGTACTGGTGGATAGGCGCCTCGGCTAATTATCTGATGGATCAGTACCTTGACTTTTCAGCATTGAACAAAACCCCGTACATGTATACCAATCCTGGTACGGGAGATCCCTATCCTGGAGTAACCCCTGAGCTTATCCGGCAGCTTACGGCACAGAGGAAATTTGGTGACCAGTTTATGCTGAATGCCAATGCAGGAAAATCATTTCTTTTAGGAAAGTACAGGATGGGGGTCAGCATTTCGGTAAACAATATCCTTAATAACAGGAACTATGTAACAGGCGGATTTGAGCAGGGCAGGAATGTGAACTTTCCCGAGGCTCTCGAGGATTTTCAACGGCCAATTCCGTACTTTGGACCAAAACTATGGTATGACAGAGGGACAACATTCTTCACCAATGTTTATTTAAGATTTTAAAAAAATACTATGAAAAAATATAATTCCATTCTTACCTGTATTTTCATTGTTCTGGCCTCCCTGATAATAACGGGATGTGTACATGATGATCAATATGATGAACCGGATCTTAAGAATTTTCAATGTGCTGACCTTACAGCAACGATGACTCTGGCTGACGTAAAAGCTAAGTTCACGAACAATACCACTTACGTTTTTCCGGATAATTCCACGGATATTATTGAAGGTTATGTTTCTTCAACGGACGAGACAGGAAACATCTATAAAACCATCTATATTCAGGATAAACCTGAGAATCCTACACAGGGCTTTACGCTTAGTGTAGATATGGTGAGCACCTATACCCAGTATCCGCAAGGCTCGAAAATATATATCAAGCTGGCCGGCCTGGCAGTGGGAACCTACGGAAATGTTGTTCAGCTCGGGGTTAAGGATCCTGCCTCAACACTTCCCAATGCTGTGGCCAGGATCCCTGAAAAACTGGTTCCTGCCCGTATTTTCAGATCCTGCTCGGTAAGGGAAAAGATAGTGCCTAAAGTAATGACGTTGGCCCAGATGGTCTCCGCAAATGATCAATATCTGGGATGTCTGATCCAGGTCAACAATGCTGAATTTGACAGCAGGGTATTATGTACGAACTATGCTCCGAACGGTGTCTCCGCAGACAGGCAAATCAGAGATGCGAGTACCACTACGGCAAGGGTGGTAAGAAACAGCGGCTATGCATCGTTTGCAAACCAGATCATGCCTGCGGGGAACGGTAAGTTTGTAGGTATTTACAGCAAATTCAACTCTACCTATCAAATGTACATCAATAAGGTGACCGATCTTGAGATGAATAATTTTCCCCGTATAGACGGCATTACCGCCAACCCTTGCCAGTTCAGCAGTGCCGGCCTTACCCAGAAAACCATTGCCGAAGTAAAGCAAATGTATACCGGCGGAGACTGGACCCAGATTACAGGGGATTATTATGTGAAGGCTCAGGTAACGGCTAATGATGAAACTGGAAATCTGTTCAAATGCATATACATTCAGGATGCCACCGGAGGATTGAGGTTTAACATCAATAAAGCCGATCTGTTCCAGGATAACCGTTTCAGGGTTGGCAAGGATATCTACATCAAGCTTAAAAACCTTTATGTAAGGAATGTAAACGGAGAGATCCGATTGGGTGGCTTATACAACAACAATACCGAGTTCGGAGGTATTGAGGAAGCGGATATCTATAAAAGTGTTTTTGACAGTAATGAGCCGGCAAGAGCGGTAACTCCTACGGAAAGAACCATTTCACAACTTACCGTTGCCGATGTGGGAAAGTGGATCAAAATAAAGGACTTGGAATTTATTGATAGTGATCTTGGCAAGACATATACGGATGGAACCAGTACAACCAACAGAACATTGCACGATTGCTCCGGAAATACCATTATCTTAAGGACAAACGGGCTGGCAGATTTCGGTACCAGTACTACTCCCATAAAACCCGGTTCACTGGAAGTAGACGGAGGAAAAGGGGATGTCTATGCAATATTGAGTATATATAACGGGACTTACCAGCTATGGATCACAAAGCTTACAGATATAGATCTGGATAATCCCAGATGTGATGGTACCGTGTATGTCTCTTTAGAAACCATTTTCAGTGATGATTTTTCATCAGGCCTCTCCAACTGGACTGCCGTAAACGTATTGGGAACCCAGGTATGGGGAACCTCAAATCAGGGAAACGGATCTAATTATTATGCTGTAATGAATGGCTATGCCTCAGGGAATAATGCCAATGAAGACTGGCTCATTTCCAAAGAAGTGAGCCTGGCAGGCAAATCGCAGGCTGTTATGAACTTTACATCAGATGTAAGATATGCAGGAAATGCATTACAGGTATATGCTACGGATAATTATACCGGAAATCCTGCCACTACAACATGGGTGCAGCTGCCGGCAACTTTAGATACAAATAGCGCAGCGTATGGAGATTGGGCCGGCTCAGGAAATGTAAGCCTGAATGCATTTTTAGGCAAAACCATAAGAGTTGCGTTCAAATATACTTCCACCACATCGGCGGCAGCCACATGGGAAATAGATGATTTTAAAATAAAAGCCAATTAAACAGGCTATATATCATATTGAAGGTGAACAGTCTTGTTCGCCTTCTTTTTTGCTAAAGAAATAAAAAGAAGTTCGGCTGTACTGCCGGAGATTGAATAATACCTTAAAAAGTAACCGTAACTATCCGGGCCGGTGTTTCATAAAAAATAAAAAACCATCGCAATTCATTGCAATGGCTCCTATAATTTAAACCTTAATGTTTAAAAAGATACTTCGTTAACTTCTTTTCCCCGCTGGAAATTCATGGTTTTCTGATTTCCTTTGTAAGCAATGTTTACTAAGTTGATCTGTTTAGGAAAAGAACTTAAAAGTATCGTATTTTTAATTTTCAGAGTATTGATTTCAGAAACTCCGCTGGTTTCAAAATATACCCATACTGTTTCTCCGCTTACCTGACTTCCTGTGAAGGTTATGGTTTTTGGCACTCCGTTTACATACACATCAAAATTATTGTTCACATATTTTTTTACTTCTGCTTCAAATCCTGCGGTATTAGGATTTATTTTTATGGCATCTGAAATATGGCTTGTATTCATTTTTGTAGTAAACTTCAATGTCTTGCTTCCGTCAATATAGTCCACTTTTGTCATTGAAGAGAAAAAGTCTACATACATAAAACTCATTAACACAAAAAATGTTAAAATCCCCGATATATATAAAATTTTTTTCATCTTAATTAATAGATTTACAATCATGTTGTTAAAAATAAGTCACAAATAACATGCCAATTAAAAGTTTACATTTACAGAATACTTATCATAAAATGCTTTGATGTGGGCTACGGCTTCATCAGCTGTATCCACTACGCGGTAAAGGTCCAGGTCGCCTTCGGAAATCATTTTGTCTTTTAACAGGGTGGCTTTGAACCAATCCAGCAAACCGCTCCAGAATTCTGAGCCTACCAGCACAATAGGGAATCTCCCGATTTTTTTGGTTTGTATCAGCGTTAAAGCTTCTGTGAACTCATCCAATGTACCAAAGCCTCCGGGCATTACGATAAACCCCTGGGAGTATTTTACGAACATTACTTTCCGCACAAAAAAGTAATCGAAATTCATTGAATAAGATTTATTGATATAGGGGTTAAAATGTTGTTCGAAGGGCAGATCTATATTCAGGCCGATAGACTTCCCCTTGGCATTAAAGGCGCCTTTGTTTCCGGCCTCCATTATGCCGGGACCGCCTCCTGTAATGATCCCGAACCCGATTTTAGTGATCTTTTCAGCAATATCTACGGCTATCTGGTAGTACTTGCTATCAGGTGCCAGCCTTGCTGAACCGAAAATAGAAACACAGGGGCCTATTTTAGCTAATTTTTCATATCCGTCAACAAATTCAGCCATTACCTTAAAAACCATCCAGCTGTCTTTGGTGATTGTTTCGTCCCAGGTTTTTTGTTTGAAACTGTTGTGTAGTTTTGTTTCATTAATATCAAGCTCCGGATTTACCAGACTTTCATCTCTTCCGTCAATTTCCATTACCAGTTATTTAAAATGTTTTTCGGCTTCAGCTACAGATTCCGGCCTCCCTACATCTATCAAAATGTTCTCATGTACAAAGCCATGTATATGCTCAGTATGCATCAGATCCAGATATTCCTCCATAACAGAAAATTTGCCTGTTCTTTTTATTTTATTAAAGATAACAGGATTGATGCAGTGGATGCCACTGAAGGCAAGGGGCTTAAATCCTTTATTGAACTCTGCCAGCCTTTGCTCACCGGTCTGCACATTCAGCCAACCCCTCAAAACCATATTGTCATTGAAAAGCAGCTTTCTCGAACTTTCCCTGTCGGAGACAGCTAAAGTAGCAAAATCTTTTATCTTCTTGTGATAATCCACCAAAGCCGTGATATTTAAATTGGTGAGTATATCAGCATTCATGATTAAGAAATCCTCTCCATGATCAAGGTACTTTCTAGCAAAAATCAAACCACCTCCGGTCTCCAGCAATTCTTTCGTTTCATCCGAAATCTCAATATTGCAGTTGAAATTATTGTTTTTCCTTAAAAAATCAATGATCTGTTCTCCAAAATGATGGATATTGATCACGAAATCATTTATCCCAAAACTTTTAAGATAATGGATATTTCTTTCTAAAAGAGGGATACCATTAACTTTTGCCAATGCTTTAGGATGGTAATCTGTGAAAGGTTTTAAACGGGTGCCTTTGCCCGCAGCAAAAATAAGGGCTTTCATCTTTTTACAATTGGGTACGTAAATTAAGCATTTATAATTTATCGGTTGTTATTGATAAGATTAAGCTGGTGCTGCTCATCATGATGCAGGCTTATTTCCGTTCCTTCAGGGTATTTTTCTTTAATGTACTCCGCGATCTTTATCGCGCAATGAACAGACCTATGCTGTCCTCCGGTACACCCGAAATTGATCTGCAGGTTTTCAAAACCCCTTTCAAGATAATTGTCTATATTGATGGAGATAATGCTTTTTACGAGCTCAAGAAATTTAGGCATTTCAGTTTTTGTTTCCAGATATTCCTGTACGCCGGGGTCATTCCCGGTAAGGCTTTTATACTCTTCAATTCTTCCCGGGTTTAGAATTCCCCGGCAATCAAAAGTAAATCCTCCGCCGTTTCCTGATTCATCCCTGGGTATTCCTCCTTTTTTGTATGAAAAGCTATGTATATCGATGTGTAACATTTCTATTTTTAAATATTGATTATAAGATCTTAAAGATTTAACGATTCGTGATTATTGTATCTATTTTTGATTTTGTTTCTTCCAGAGACAGCTGGCGGATTACTTTTACAAGCTCAGGATAATTTTCCATACCTTTCCAGGATTGTGCCAGCCGGGAAATGTTTTGAGTTCCCTGTTCTATGCTTGAAATAAAGTGAGGCTTTCTTTGAATAAGGCCACGGAAGCCGTAAGCACCCAAAACCTGAAGAAATCTCATCAGCTGAATAGGCTTCACTGAGTTTCTTAGCTGGAGCTGTCTTTTTTCGTCCTCAAACTGCCGGATATAAAATTCGAGCATTTCATCTTTGAAGTCTTCAGGAAAATTGGCTTTTGCCTGAAAAAGAAAAGAAATGACGTCATACATCAGTGACCCTTTCGTAGCAGACTGATAATCGATGAATGAAACATTGTCCTTTTCGTCCACCATGATATTCCTTGCCTGGAAATCGCGGATCATTAATCCTTTGGGTTCAAGGCTCTCAATGAGTTGGGCTATTTCCTTAAATTCCCGGAGAAGAGTGGATTTATGATATTCAAGCTCAAGGACATCCGCGATAAAGTTTTTGAAGTAGTACAGGTCGTGGGTTACCGGTAGCTCGTCATAGATTTCATATTCAAATGTTTTCGTGAAATCTATCTGGTTGATAGTCCGGATCTGTAGCTCAAAAAGCTTTTCGAGGACCTGCTTTACCAGAAATCTTACTCTTTGGGACAAGCCTTCGCGGGATAAGATCTCCGAGAGGGTATCTTCTCCCAGAAACTCCTGTATGTATATTTTTCTGTCATCTGAAATGGCTATGATTTTAGGGGTATTAAGATGCAGCCGGGAAAATATTTCTGAATAGTAAAAAAAGCTTTCATTCTCCCGGATATTTTCATTATAGGTGACAATGTATTCCCTATTATCGGCTTTTGCCCGGAAGTTTATTCTGGCAGAACCGCTTTGAGCCAATGGAAAGAACTCAGAAGATTTTTTACCAAGATAGTTTTCAAAAAATCGTTTTGTGTTTTCAGAAGCCATAATATGGAAACAAATATACTAAATTACAGTCTAATTTTTATCTTTGCATTATGCTAAAGGATTTTAAACCGGTTTTAGGCATTTTGTTACGCTTCATCATTATATATGTAGTGCTGCTTTTTGCTTATCAGTTTTATCTGAATTACTTTAAGAAGGAGGGACTTGATCCTTATTCAAGAATGATTGCCGAGAATGTGAGGCATGTTCAGAATTATTTCAAATACCCAACCCAGCTGTTCAATGATGTAAAAGGCGAGCAGGTCTGGTTTTATGTAAAAACGGAATATACTACAAGGATGGTGGAAGGGTGCAATGCTGTTTCTGTAATAATACTGTTTATTTCATTCATCTTTGCTTTTTATAAAGGAGCTAAAACCTTTGTATTTGTACTCATCAGTCTTGTTATTCTGTATATTATGAATGTGTTACGGATCGTCGGGCTTAATATTGTGGTGCTTGATCACAAGGAATATATTAAAACGGCTCATGACTTTGTTTTTCCGGCGGTGATTTATGGGAGTGTGGTCATTCTCTGGCTGATCTGGATCAAATATTTTGCTTTAAAAAAATGAGAATGCTTAATTGGTTTTTGGTAATAGTCGGGGTTTTAGGTCTTATAGGGGTAAGAGCATTAGAAGACAGGCTTTTTTATGATCCTTTCCTTAATTATTTTCATGAAGCCAATAAGAATATTCCGTTTCCTCCATTTGAGTGGGGGAGCCTGGTCATCAGCTACTTTTTCAGGTTTATTTTGAACTTGCTTTTTTCGTGTCTGATTATTTATTTTTTATTTAGGAACAGGACGTGGACAATCCAGGGAGGCGTTCTGATTGTTTTGATCTTCGCGATTACCTTTCCTATTTACCTGTATTGTATCTATGACCGGTTTCAGATCGGATATCTTTTTTCTTTCTATATGCGGAGGTTTGTCATACAGCCGTTGATCCTGCTATTGATTATTCCGATGTTTTATTACCGCAAGCAATTATTGCAGAGAAATTAATTATTGTTTTCTGTGGCCGTATGCTTGTCGGTACCGGTTACATTTTCAGGCGTCCATTGTACCCGTTTTACGAAATTCCTTTCCCGAACCGGGCAGTCTTTGATCTGGCAGATGGGGCAGGATATATTTTTACAATCATCCATATGGAAATTGAACTCAACGCTGCGCCGGGTATTTTTAGCCAAAAGAATTATCATCTTTTCCATTTCATTATGCGCATCACGAAGGCTGTAGTACCAGGGGAGCGTAATATGGGCATCAATGTGCAGGGAAGAGCCGAATTGCTGTATCTTCATATTATGTACATCTATCCATTCTGTTCTTCTGTTACTTTCAAGTACCTGAACAATTTGTTTCAGCAGCTCAGGGTCCTGTTCATCCATGATTCCGCGTAAAGATTTGCGGACGATCCTGTAGCCGACAAAAATAATGTAAGCTCCGAAAATCAAGGCTACAACGGAATCCAGCCAGTATATTTTAGTGAAATAAACAATTATAAGGCTTATGACAACGCCCAGTGTGGTAAAGGTATCAGACTGTAGATGCTTTCCTGAAGAGATAAGGACCAGAGAATTTTCTTTCTCTCCTTTTTTTACGGATATATAGCCCAAAAGATAATTGATCACGGCCGTGGCTGCAATGATCCAGATTCCCAGATCCAGTGCTTTAAGTATTTTGCCCGTAATGAGGCTGTTGATACCTTCATAAATAATCATGATCCCTGCTATGGAGATCAATGCGCCTTCTATTCCCGAAGTTACAAATTCCACCTTGCCATGGCCGTAAGGATGGTCTTCATCTTTAGGCTTGGCAGCAAGGTGTAATGAATAGAGGCCCATAAATGCACTCACCACATTAACGATACTCTCCATGGCATCGGAAAATACCGCATCGGAACCGGTGTATTTCCAGGCAATGATTTTTCCGATGAAGAGAATGATTCCGAAAGCTGCAATTGTTCTTTGGAAGCCTATTTTATTTTTACTGATATTTTTATGAAGGTCCATAGTTTGATAAAAAAAAGAATCCCGGTTCGAGACTCTTTTTCTTTTTGTTAGTTTATACTAAGTTGTTTGCTACAAGATATTCTGCGATCTGTACCGCGTTGGTGGCTGCTCCTTTCCTCAGGTTGTCTGCAACAATCCAGAGGTTGAGCGTTTTGGGCTGCGATAGATCCCGCCTTATCCTTCCTACGAAGACTTCATCTTTTCCCTCGGAATATAAAGGCATCGGGTATTGGTTGTTTTTAACATCATCCATGACGATAACTCCCGGGGTTTCGGAAAGTATTTTTCTTACTTCATCCAGATCGAACTCATTCTCAAATTCAATGTTAACACTCTCCGAATGGCCTCCCTGAACAGGCACTCTTACAGCCGTTGCCGTTAAATTGAAAGTATCATCACCTAAAATTTTCTTAGGCTCTTTCATCAGCTTGATCTCTTCTTTGGTATAATCATCATCACCGAAAACATCGCAGTGAGGTAAGGCATTTTTGAAGATCTGATAAGGGTAGACTCTGGTACTGGTATTATTCTTATCTACCGGCTCGCCATTTGCCGAACTTTGAATTTCATAATTCAGCTGATCTACGGCGGCTTTTCCGGTTCCGGTTACAGACTGATAGGTAGAAACGATCACTCTTTTTAAATCGTACCTTTTATTTAAAGGACCCAGAACCATTACCAGCTGGATGGTAGAACAGTTGGGATTGGCAATGATCTTATCCTCCTTCGTTAAAACATCAGCATTAATTTCGGGTACAACCAGCTTTTTATCGGGGTCCATTCTCCAGGCCGAGGAATTGTCGATAACGGTAGTACCTGCTTCTGCAAACTTCGGTGCAAACTCAAGTGAAGTGGCTCCTCCGGCTGAAAAAATCGCAATATCCGGTTTGGCAGCTATAGCGTCCTTAATGCTTACAATGGTATATTCATCCTGTTTATACTTCACCTTCTTGCCGATAGATTTTTCCGAAGCTACCGGAATTAATTCTGTTACAGGGAAGTTCCTTTCCTCCAAAACTTTAAGCATAACCTGTCCAACCATTCCTGTTGAACCCACTACAGCTACTTTCATTGATTAATTAAAAATTTAAAGATTAAAACATTTAAAATTATAAATGGGTCATTTATAATTCACTACTCAGGCTCCAAAAACTCTTGCCCAAGGGAATGCAAATGTAAATAAGCCCACTGCAATCAATCCCATAATTACAATTCCTAAGGAAATAGTATCATTGGATTTTACTTTTTTATTGATAACAGTCATTAAAACTGCAGCAATCAACATTGAAAACGGATGCTCAACAAATTGAAATCTTAAATCGGCATTCTTCATTACCGCTCCCATATCCATTCCGTTTGAGATATTGGTGATCAGCATAATGATCCCCACCAGAAACTGAATGTGAAAAAAGATCATTGTGAAAAGAGTGGTTTTCTTTAAAAAGTTGTTCACCTTACCGCTAAAGCCAAACATTGTAGCTAAAAGTGCAATAATAAATAATGTCACTAAAAGAAGCTCAAGGTAACCAAAGCCTTTGTGAGCATTAAGCAAAATGTTGTAAAAATCCATATTTCAAGTTTTTGTACACAAATATAGCAAAAATCCCGGCGATAAGCCGGGATTTGATATTGATAAATCTAATTATTAGAATTTAAATGCAATGGATGCTGCCCAAGTTCTTCCAAACCCGAAATAAACAGTGTTACTAGTATCTAAACCTTTATAAAAATTTAAAGGATTGTTAATATAAGCATCGTATTTTTGTTGAGCTGTTGTGGTTACACCATTTGTAGTAGTGGTTGTAAAATCAGCTAATTCTTTAACATGATTAGAAGATTTACCGTCAGAAATATAAGTTGTATCAAATAGGTTATAAACATTTCCTGTAAGAACCAGTCTTTGACCATTACCTATATTGAATGTATATGATAAGCCTAAATCAAATAAATTATAGCTAGGATATTTTAATGCTCCTTTTTGTGCGTTTCTTGAGATTGAACCATCTGTTCCAACAAGATAATCACCATTAAAATTTACTAAACCAAAATAATTATTATAATAATTCCAGTTACTAAATATGCTTAGCTCTTTTAATGGTTTTACAGTAAATCCTAATGAAGCAGTGGTTTGTGCGGCATCAGATACCTTTACTTTATCAAAAGCAAGTGTTACCTCTGATTTTCCATTGAATAGAATTGGAGTACCATTTTCATCAAATAAAGTACCAGTAGGATTACCTTTATAATACCAATCTCCTATAGAGAACATACCGTTGAATGACAAATAATCTGTAACTTTTAGAGTTCCTTCAAATTCAATTCCCATATGGATTTCTTGAATGCCTGTTACATTTGCATAAGGTCTATTATATGATCCTCCGGCTGGATTTGGTATATTAGGTAGGTTAGTAAATCTTTGATATCTGTCTTTCCAAGATGTGTAATATAAATTGACATTACCGTTGAAAATTTTACTTCTGAACCCATATCCTAGTTCAGCAGAAGCAATTTTTTCATTTGTTAATAATGGATTTACAATTTGCTGGTTTCCTGTAGCTCTACCATCTGGTGAGTTAAAATTAGGGTCTGCAGGGTTTGCAGAAGCAAGCGGAGAATTAAATACTGCATTAAAGTTTGGCTGCTTAGAATAATAACCAACGTTGGCGAAAACGTTACTTCTATCATCGATATTATAGTTAACACCGGCTTTGGCGTTAAATCCGAACAAATATTTCATATCTGTCTTTTTTGTAACTGCCTGTCCTTGCTGAATCGTCACACCATCAATAATCCAGTTATCAATTCTACTATACCCTTGTTCTGATGCAGAACCTTGAACGAAAGCAGAAATTTTATCATTGGTGTATTCAATTTGTCCAAATATTCCTCCCCATAGGACTTCACCGTTATAATTTCTATAAACAATTTGATTTTTATCTTTTACAGCTTTGGCAAACGGATTTGCTGAAGGTTTAGGATCCTGAACTAAAGTAACATCATATCCACCAGGAATATTCATATTATCTTTCTCAATATATTTAGTATTACCCCAGAGTTCAGTTAAAACGCCAGGATGGTATCCATAGTAATATCTTCCATCAAAACCGACTGAAAAATTCCAGTTTTCATTAATTTTGTGTTGGAAATTAGTAAGTATCCCATACCAGTCGTGAGAGTTTATACTTGCTCTTCTTGTTAGTCCATTGGTTCTTGTTGCTATACCAGGAGTAGCATTCACATTGCCAAACCCTGCTACAGCAGCTCCCTGATTCCATGCAACAATATCATCGAATCTAATTAAACCATCTGCAGTCTTAGGAAGGCTGTTAATATTTGTACCATTGATACTACCCATTACACCTGTTCCTCCTCCTCTACCCCAAGAGGCATATCCTACAGTTGACAATTTTGATTTTTCAGAGATTTTCCAATCCCAGTTGATAGATGCTACGGGTTTACTGTAGAAATTAATAGATTGAGACATTACATCTCCGTTAAGATATCCCCAATTAGAATTATATCTTCTGTTTGGTTCGTCTACACCGTTTCCATATTTAATGAAATTTGCAATTGAGCTTTGGAAGTTCTGCATATGCCATTGTGGAGCACCAGTAAATGTAAATTGGAAATCATGTTTTTGATTTGGTTGATAACCTAATGCAAAATAATAGTTATAAGCTTCGAATTTACTGGCATCAATATAAGTGGAGCCTGAAGTTCTACTCATTAGGAATGAAGTGGACCAGCCTTTGGCATTTTTTCCAGTGTTATAAGAAAACAAGGTTTTTAAATAACCATCATTACCTACACCAACCATTACATTTCCTTCTCTTTTTTTATCGGCAGCTCTCGTAATAATATTAATTGTACCTCCTACAGAAGCAATTGCTAGTTTAGAAGAGCCTAAACCTCTTTGTATTTGCATTGCAGAGGTTACATCAGAAAGACCTGCCCAGTTAGACCAATATACAGTTCCTCCTTCCATGTCATTTACGGGAACGCCATTGATCATTACGGCAGTATTGTTTGTATCAAAACCTCTAATATTTAGACGCCCATCACCAAAACCACCACCACCTTTAGCAGAATAAATTGATGGTGTCGTTTTTAAAATCTCCGGGAATTCCTGATTCCCTAGTCTTTCAACAATTTGTGCTTCTTTGATTGTTGAAACTGCAACCGGTGTTTTTCTATCTTTAGCAATGTCAGCAACACCTGTTAATACAACTTGTTCAATGTCTTTGGATCTCGTATTGACAGTATCCTGAACCTGTTGAGCATAATAAACACTAGCTGTAGAAAGAGAAATTGCTACAGTTAGCATTGATTTGTTGATTAATTTCATAATCGTTAGTAATAGTTAGATTTAAATTTTATGCAAAATTCGGTAAATATATTTTAACTATTATTAACTTAACGTTAATTTTTAATCAGTCTTAATAAGGTTTAAGTTGATGATTTTCAATGCATTGCATTGTATTTGTATTTTATCATGAAAAAAATCATATTATTTTTTATTTAGCAAAGTGGGGTTATTTTTGCTAAAAATGCAATGCTATTTCACCGCTTTGAGACTCATATCGATGTTTCCGGCAGAGTGGGTAAGGGCTCCGGCTGAGATATAGGTTACCCCGGTGGATGCAATTTCCTTCAGCATATCGCGGGTAATGCCCCCCGAAGCTTCAGTCTCACATGTACCTTTGATCATGTCAACGGCCTGCTTCATCGTGGGAATATCCATATTGTCCAGCATGATCCTGTCCACTTTAGCGTTGATAGCTTCCTGAACTTCATCCAGATTTCTGGTTTCCACTTCAATCTTCAGCTTCTTTTTATTTTTCTTGATATAGTCTTTAGCCATTTTTACGGCATTGGTGATGCTTCCGTTATAGTCAATATGATTGTCTTTCAGCATAATCATATCATAAAGACCATACCGGTGATTGGTTCCGCCTCCTATCGCTACTGCCCATTTTTCACATATCCTGAAGTTCGGAGTCGTTTTTCTGGTGTCCAGTAATTTTGTTTTGGTTCCAACCAGCCTTGAATCCCAATCCTGGGTGAGGGTAGCGATGCCGCTCATTCTTTGCATGCAGTTGAGAATAAGCCTTTCCGTAGATAGGATAGACCTGGCGCTTCCCGTGACAATAAAAGCTGTATCACCTACTTTCGCTGTTTCGCCATCCTTAATAAAAATATCCATCTTTAGATTTTTATCAAAAGTCTTGAAGATCATTTCCGCAAGCTCTACGCCGGCCAGGATACAGTCTTGTTTTATCAAAAGCTTTGCACTCTGCACCAGATCTTTTGGAATAGTAGAAAGGGTAGAGTGGTCACCATCCTGAATATCTTCTTCCAGGGCATTTTTGATGAATGTTTTAAGTGCTTTATCGGTTAGGTAGTTTGGTCTCTTCATATGAATATACTTTAAGCTAAATCTTTATTATAAAATGCACCTTTATTTTCCTTCATTTCCATGGATTGGGTGATGATGAGGTGAGCTACGGTGGTCAGGTTCCTGAGCTCTGATAATTGAGGTGAAAGAATGGAATAGTGGTAGATCTCATCTACTGCGGCTGCAATTTCCTGGTGCTTTTGCAGAGCCATGTTCAGACGTCTGTTACTGCGTACAATACCTACCAGGTCACTCATCATTTCCTGAAGCTGTTTTCTGAGATAGGTGATGATCACCATTTCATCCATAATTTTCATTCCTTCTTCATTCCATTCCGGAACCGCTTTTAAATCGTCGAAGTTGAAATTATTTTCATTTAACAATTCTACGGTTTTCATGGCTGCATTATGGCCGAATACCAGGCCTTCGAGCAGGGAGTTTGAAGCCAGCCTGTTGGCGCCATGAAGCCCGGAATTAGTGCATTCTCCCACAGCAAATAAATTTTTGATGGAAGACTGCCCGTCTTTATCAATTTCGATTCCTCCCATCAGGTAATGGCATGCAGGGACCACGGGGATAAGCTGGGTGAAAGGATCTATTCCTTCTTTTTTACATTTTTTATAAATGTTGGGGAAATGCTCCAGAAACTTTTCTTTATTCATTTCCCGGCAATCCAGGCCCACATATTCATCTCCGGAAATTTTCATCTCATTGTCGATGGCTCTTGCCACAATATCTCTGGAAGCGAGTTCTTCACGCGCATCATATTTATGCATGAATTTCTCATTCTTCTTTGTTTTCAGTATGGCGCCGTCTCCACGTACGGCTTCCGAGATCAGAAACAGCATGCCATCAATTTTGCTGTACAAAGCCGTAGGGTGAAACTGGTAATATTGCATGTTGGAAACCTTACCTTTTGCACGGGCTACAAAAGCGATCCCGTCCCCTGTCGCAATTGTCGGGTTGGTTGTATTCTTATAAACATGGCCTGCTCCTCCGGTGGCAACAAGAGTTATCTTAGAGGTTATCTTTTTGATTTTTTTTGATTTTTCATCCAGAATATAAGCACCATAACAATGGATATCTCCTTCATCCAGTTTTTTTCCGGGAACATGGTGCTGGGTGATAATATCAATTACATAATGATGATCTAAAATTTCAATATTAGGACTATTGTTAGCCGTTTCCAATAGGGCCCGTTCAATCTCAAACCCGGTAATGTCCTTATGGTGTACAATTCTGTTTTCGGTGTGGCCTCCTTCTCTACCCAGGGCAAATTTTCCGTTTTTCATATCGAAATTAGCCCCCCATTCCACAATTTCATTGAATCTGGCCGGTGCTTCCCTTACAACCATTTCCACTACATCCCGTTTGTTTTCGCCATCCCCGGCACGCATGGTATCTTCAATATGCTTTTCAAAATTATCTTTCTTGAAGTCTGTAACCACTGCCAGGCCACCTTGTGCATATTTGGTATTGCTCTCATCTTCGTCAGATTTGGTAACGATGATTATTTTAGCATCAGGTTTTAGTTTGGAAACTTTAATGGCATAAGAAAGTCCCGAAATTCCGGAACCAATTACTAATACATCCGCTTTTATCATTATGCTTTCTTTAAGTACAATCGTCTAAATATTAAATAAATTTAAACAATTTTTCGTTTGGTTTTCTTACTTTTTTCATATGCTGAAAATGGTCTTCTTCTGATCGGTAGCCCAAAGCAAGGGTCACGGTTACTTTTTCTGTTTCAGGATCAATATTCAGAATTTCTTCGATCAGATCCTGCCGGAAACCTTCCATGGGGCAGGTGTCAATATTTTCAATGGCAGCAGCATACATCATATTGGCCAGAACTATATAGGACTGCTTTTCCGCCCAATTGAATATCTCATCACTGGTTTTCTGGCTGATATGCTGGCTGATACTCTTTTTAAAAAGATCCAGCTTCTCCAAAGGAACATCTCTTACTTCAGAGATATGATGAAAATAACCCCGGATGTAGCTTTCGTCAATTATTTTTTTTGAAATGATAACAATAAGATGTGAACAGGTGGATATCTGGGATGGATTATAGAAAGCCGGAATTAATTTTTGCTTCATTTCCTCACTTTCTACCACTAAAATTTTATAAGGCTGGAGGCCGAGAGAGCTTGCAGACAGCTTTCCCGACTCAAGAATATTGTGTAATGTTTCCTGAGGAATGATTTGCTGATTAAATTTTTTTACAGAATATCTTCTGCTTAAAGCTTCCAAATAATTCATATTACAAATTTAAGAATTGAATATGAATAAAGTATGTTTTAAACTAAATATCTCGATTGTTTCAACAAATAAAAAGAATCGCTTCAGCGAAGCGATTCTTTTTAATAATATTTATTGAAATCTTAATCTCTGTTTTTCACCAGTATCCATCCTGAAAATTTAATGGAAGTATTTTTCTTGTCATTTTCATTCCAGGTTACGGAATACCAATAGCTTCCTGTAGGAACTCTTCTTCCTCCCACGGTTCCGTCCCATCTGTATTTATTGGATTTGTCTCCCTGGTAGATCTGGGCACCATATCTGTCGAAAATACTGAATACGAGATTCTGCTTCTCACCAAGCTCAGAGTAATCGATCACATCGTTGATACCGTCTCCGTTCGGAGTGATCACATTGATCAGGTTTGGAACGGTGATTTCCACCTTTATAGGGTCACAGTCATAGGAATCTTTTACATATACCGTGGCTACTCCTCTCGAAACATTTTTAAATACATTGGAATCCTGCCAGTTAACATTATCCATTGAATATTGATAAGGAGGAGTTCCACCGGTTACATTCACAGTGACGGTACTGCCTGAAATATCAACATAAGTGATGACAGGTTGTTCAGAAGGGTATACCTTTACGGTCTGTGTAGCCGTGCATTCTCCTGTTTTCAGCTTCACCCAGTAAGTACCCACCCCTACATCGGTAATAGTCTGGGTGGTTGCTCCCGTACTCCACTCATAGCTTGCAAATCCGGGACCTGCATCCAGAGTGGTGGTATCTTCCATACAGATGATCTTATCTTTCAAAACTGTGGAATATACTGGAGGGGTTACGATCAGGGTGACCTTAGCCACGGCATAGCAGCCATTTGAGTTGATCACTTTTACATACACTACACCGTTCGGGGCGATATAGGCTGCCGGATTGGAAATCTCGTTGGTCCCGTTTACGGCATCAGTTAAGGACGGATAGTACTTTTTGGTCACGCCAAACAGGGTAGTAACTGTTGCAGCCGTAAGATTGAACGAAGCTGTCGACGGATTAGACTCAATGAAGCAGGATCTTAATGTGGCTTCCGTTACCGTAACCACAGGGAAGATGTTTAAAGTAATTTCTGCCACGTCCACGCAGCCCTGCGGAGTTGTTACTTTTACGAAAATAGTGGCGGCAGGAGAAAGATAGGCCGTAGGGTTTGTAATCTCATTGATGCCGTTGTTCAGGTCGTACATGGTATTGTAGTATTGCTTGGTAGCTCCCGGAACACCGGTGACCGCAGCAGATGTAAGATCAAATATGGCCCCTCCTGTATTGTTATTATCACATCCTGTTAAGGAGGCATCATCCGCTGCGAATGGAGTGGGATTAAGCTGTATGACCCCATCACCATTGTCACATAATGTGGAAGACGGATCTTTCACCACTACGGTAATGGTTGTATTCCCTGTATATTGAAAGTTTGCAGGGTTCGCTATAGGAGTTGAATTACCCAGGACATAATAGGTAAATACATAGTTAGCCGGATTGTTGACAAACTGTGATTCATAAGCTGTTAAATCTATGGAGCCGTTACCGGTTGCCGGGTTCAGACATACGAAAGGAGTAACGGAATTGGTCAGGATTGGGACCTTGTCAATATAAACCTTTACATTCTTAACGGAGTTTCTTGCTGAAGCTCCACCGGTAGAGGCCGAGAATCCGAAATAGCCCTGGGTCATGGTGGCTGCACCTGCATCCGGGGCAAAGGATTGTGAAACAATGGTGTTGCCATCAATTTTTATAGTAATGATCCAGTTGGCCGGATTGGTAAGGTCTACTTCACCGGTCACCTCCGCATGTTTATAGTTAGGTCCTACAAAAGGCTGGGTAGGGTTTAGATCCGGCGAATGGAAAGAGCTTCCGGGAACATTATAAAATTCTATATTGTTCGTATCCGTAGTATTGGGAACTAATCCGTAAGCTAAGTGTACCTTGCTCATCTGGCCTTGGGTGGTATTATTGAAAATATCAAAACCCACCATCAGGCCGACCGCATTCTGAGGAATGCCCAGTCCTGATCCCTGCTGGCTGGTGATCGGCGGATTGGCGAGATACCAGAAGGCAAATCCATCTCCACGCCCCAACCCGGGCTGTCCGTTCCCGTCAATTCTGAAATCGAACTCAACTTTCCACTTGTCGCAGTATTTCAGGTTAATAGGGTCATCGAGTTTTATAGCTCCGGATCGGTTTCCCAGATCATCGGTAAGCATTATAAAATCTCCGTTTACAGCTGCTGTAGGAACTACTGTCCATCCCGTGGTATTTACAGGATTGCCCACAAGCTGGTATGTTTGTGAAAACAGTTTTCCGGATAAGCAGAATAATGTGATAAAAAAGTAAGTAAGTAGATTTTTTTTCATTGAAATGAGTTGGTTATTTGTTAATGTTGTAAAAGTATTAAATTTTATCTGGTTATCATTTAATAAAAATTCAATTTATTATTCAATTTATCAATGATACGCTAAGATTTTAAGTATCATTATAATTTACTATAAAGATGATAAAAAAGGTCATTGCTGGTAGAGCAACGACCTTTTTAAATAAATTATTCTCTGTTTTTTACCAATATCCAGCCTGAATATTTTGTCTGAGTATTATTTTTATCATTTTCATTCCAGGAAATGGTAAACCAATATGTACCGGTTACCATTTTTTTACCGAAGGCGGTACCGTCCCAAGTATAATTTCTTATTTTATCGGCTTCATACAGCTTATTCCCATATCTGTCATATACTGTAAATACCAGATTCTTCTTGTAAGCCAAAGCGGAGTAATCAATAAAGTCATTTTTGTTATCTCCGTTAGGGGTGATGGCATTAAGCAGGTTAGGAACCGTGATCTGAACGTGGATAGGCTCGCAGTTATATGAATCTTTTACATAAACCACTACTTCACCTCTCTTCAGATCGCCGAAAAAGTTTGAATCCTGCCAGTTCACTCCGTCAAGTGAATATTTGTATGGTGGTGTACCTCCGTTCACATTCACCGTAATTGTATTGTTACTGATATCTATACTGGAAATTACCGGCTGAGGGGCAGGGTTCACTTTTACAATCTGCATCGTGATACAATTGCCCGTTTTCAGTTTTACCCAGTAAAGTCCCACGGGAACTCCCTGTATCGACTGTGTGGTGGCACCGGTACTCCATTCATAACCATCGAAGCCGGGGCCCGCGTCCAGTGTTGTTCTTTCATCTATACAGATCGTTTTATCTTTTAATACTGAAGATTGTACCGGCGGAAGCACCTTAAGGGTGATTTTAGCGATCATGTAGCACCCGAGAGTATTGGTGATCTTAACATATACATCCGTGCTGGTAGAAATATAAGCGGTTGGGTTTGCAATTTCGTTGGTTCCGTTCAACGCATTGGCGATCGAGGTATAATATTTTTTTGTAATACCTGTTTCGGAAGTTACATTAGCTGAGGTAAGGTCAAAAGCAGCCGTTGAAGGAGCTGTACCAATAAAGCAGGATTCCAGGATAGCATCGTTTACCGGAATTTCGGGATGAAAAGCCAGCGTAATGGGTGCAGATCCGGTACATCCTAATGGAGTCGTTACTTTTACATAAACGGTTCCGGCAGAAGACAGAAAGCTTGCAGGGTTTGTGATTGCATTGGTCTCTGCGTTAAGATCGGCTA
Organism: Chryseobacterium gossypii; assembly: GCF_041361455.1. Lineage (NCBI taxonomy): Bacteria > Pseudomonadati > Bacteroidota > Flavobacteriia > Flavobacteriales > Weeksellaceae > Chryseobacterium > Chryseobacterium gossypii. The sequence continues at coordinate 78,478 of NZ_JBGCUR010000013.1, forward strand.
ATGTTTTGTAGTATTTCATAGTGGAGCCTGCCGGGGCATTTACATCGGCGAGGGTCAGGTTGAAAATCGCCGATCCCACATTATTGTTGTTGCACTCGGTAAGTGTGGCCGGTGTGGCATTAAAGGGGGAAAGTGTTAAATGTATCTGGCCATCCGGATTGTCACATAAAATTCCGGCATTGTCTTTTACTACCACGGTAATCGTTGTATCGGCATTAAACTGGAAGTTTGAAGGATTTGCAATAGGAGTTGAGCTGCCCAGCACGTAATAAGTAAAGGTATAGTTGCCGGGGGTAGATACAAATTGATTTTGATAGGAGGTCAGGTTGGCAGTTCCCATACCGGTTGATGGGTTAGGGCAGAATGTATCGGTTACACTATCTTGCAGGATGGCAACCTTATCCGTATAGATTTTTACATTTTTAATGGAATGTCTGGATCTGTTCCCTCCTGTGGAAGCTGAAAATCCGAAGTAGCCTACCGTCATTCCGGCTGCAGTACCTGAAGGCGCAAAAGATTGGTTACAGATCTGGTTCCCGTCTATTGTTATTTTTACGATCCAGTTGGCGGGAGCAGCAGGATCTACCTCGGCTGTCACTTCAACGTGCTTATAGTTAGGACCCTGAAAAGGAAGGGTGGTATTCATATCCGGTGAGTGGAAAGAGCTCCCCGGGACGTTGAAAAACTCTACGTTGTTATTATCAGTAGTATTGGCAACCTGGCCGTATGCAACGTGTACTTTGCTCATTACAGCTGTAGTCGTGTTATTGTAGGTATCAAATCCTACAATGAAGCCTACCGCGTTTTGAGATACTCCGAGACCGGAACCCAGCACACTGGCAACCGGCGGATTTGCAAGATACCAAAACGCAATACCGTCTCCGTTAGCAGTTTGGTTCGAGTCCATTCTGAAATCAAATTCTACTCTCCACTTATCACAATATTTTAAGTTGATAGGGTCATTCAGCCTGATAGATCCGGACTGGTTGTTGAGATCCGGGGTAAGCTGGATAAAATCAGTATTTACTACTGTGGGAGCCACCATGGTCCACCCTGTGGTATTGACAGGATTTCCCGTTAGCTGATATGTTTGTGATAAAAGTTTTCCTGATAGGCAGAATAATATAAGAGTAAAATAAAGCAGTAATTTTTTATTCATTTAATTATGACACTTTTAATTAGACATGTAAAGATATTAAATCTTAGTTTATAAATGTATAATTAATGTTAAATTAACGAAAAATGATGTGTACTTTATAATGAATGATAATTATAAATAAAAAACGTGGAAGAGTATTGGCTGAATTTAGATTGAATTTAAATTAGAAAAGAGAATTGTTCTCCAGATTTTCAAAATAAACATCCACTTCAAGATTGCTTGAGTTCGATGCTGCCACGGCAAGCTTATCACATAATTCATTTTCGAAATGGCCGGCATGGCCTTTTATCCAGTGCATCTTAGGATGATGCTTATTATATAATGCTACAAACTTCTGCCACAGATCAGGATTTTTTACATTTTTCCAGCCTCTTTTTATCCAGCCTGAGATCCAGTTTTGATTGATGGCGTCAGCAACATATTTGCTGTCTGTATAAATATGGATATCGTTTTCCGTAGATTTTAGCTTTTCCAGAGCCGTAATTACAGCCAGAAGCTCCATTCTGTTGTTGGTGGTCTTCCTGAATCCCTTGGAGAATGTTTTCTGATAATTTTTTTCAGGTACGCGCATGAGGATCCCGAACCCTCCTTTTCCGGGATTTCCGCTACAAGCTCCGTCAGTATATATTTCGATTTTCAAATCCTGCTGTGGGTAGGTTTATTTAGAACGGAAAATCATCATCGTCATCCAGATCATTCATGGAGGAGCCTGAAAGCTGCGAATTATCCGGAAGATCAAAGGCTGCACCCGGCTGAATGGTTGTTTTTATCCTGTCAAAGCCACTAGGCTCGTTGGAATTGAAATTATTGGATACCGGATATCCGCCTGCACCACCGAAAGCAGCTTCAATGTCTCCGAATTTTGCGATGTTTTTAAGAAAGGAGAGCCTTACATCAGCGGTGGCACCGTTCCTGTGTTTTGCAATGATAAGTTCCGCCTGGTTTTCCGTTGAGGTTTCCTGGCCTTCTTCGTCATTATCCCACACAGCGATTTTATAATATTCAGGCCTGAAGATGAAAGATACAATGTCGGCATCCTGCTCGATGGCTCCGGATTCCCTTAGGTCTGAAAGCTGTGGCCTTTTTCCGGGACGTGCCTCCACACTTCTCGATAACTGGGAAAGAGCTATAACCGGAACATTCAATTCCTTGGCAATGGCTTTGAGAGAACGTGAGATCATGGCGATCTCCTGTTCACGGTTCCCGGTTCCTTTTCCGCCACCGCTCGCGGTCATCAGCTGAAGGTAGTCCACCATGATAAGTTTCACACCATGCTGCATTACCAGTCTCCGGCATTTGGCGCGGAAATCGAATATAGAAAGGGAAGGGGTTTCATCGATATAAAGAGGAGCATTTTCCAGCTCTGAGACATTCGAGAACAGCCTTTGCCATTCATCATCATCCAGCGTACCTTTTCTTAGCTTTTCAGAGGAAATCCCTGTTTCAGAGGCGATCATCCTGGTGATAAGCTGTACGGATGCCATCTCAAGGGAGAAAAGCGCCATAGGGATTTTGTGGCCTACAGCAATATTTCTTGCCATAGAAAGTAGGAAAGCCGTTTTACCCATTGCGGGACGGGCTGCAATAATGATGAGGTCAGAGTTTTGCCAGCCTCCGGTTTCCTTATCCACATCCCGGAACCCTGAAGGGATTCCTGAGAGCCCTTGTTTGTCTTTCAGGGATTTAATCGTGTCTATCGCCTGTTTCACCAATGAGTTAGCGGTGTCGAAACCCTTTTTGATGGTTCCGTTTGTGATCTCAAAAAAAGACTGTTCAGCTTTATCCAAAAGCTCGAAAACGTCTGTTGATTCCTTGTAAGCAGAATCAATTACATTTGCCGAAACATTAATTAAGCTCCTTAAAATATATTTTTCGAGGATAACACGTACATGGTATTCAATATGGGCAGACGAGGTTACTCCCATTGTTAGATCAATGATATAATGATCGCCGCCTGCTGCATGCAGTTTATCTTCTTTCTTAAGATCCTGGATGATCGTCATCAGATCAACAGGATGGTTTCCTTCATATAGCTTTAAAATGGTAGCAAAAATTACCTGATGTCTCGGGTCATAAAAAACTTCCGGCGTGAGCAGGTCGATGGAATGGTCAAGCCCTTTCTTATCAATTAAGAAAGTTCCGATGACCAGTCTTTCAAAATCCACTGCGTTAGGAGGCATTTTTCCATCAGCAATCGACAACTCTTTCGCAAAGTTTCCGTGGGTAAGAGATGATAAAGTTTCTTTCTGCGCCATACTGCAAAGATAGTTTATTTGAAAAATAATCTGAAAATAGTAATTAACAAATTGTTCCCAAATTAAGCTAAAATGCTATTAATAAAAGATATGGAGTGTTAATAAAAAAATTACCCCGGTACCGGGGTAATTTCAAGTATTTGAAAATTAATGTTATTCTCTGTTTTTTACCAATATCCATCCGCTGTATTGGGTCTGTGTATTGTTTTTATCATTCTCGGTCCAGGAGATGGTATACCAGTAAGTGCCGGTCAATATTTTTTTACCGTTGGAGGTACCATCCCATTTATAATTTCTGATCTTATCAGCCTGATAAAGTTTGTTTCCGTAACGGTCATAAACGGTGAATACCAGATTTTTCTTATAAGCCAGAGCCGAATAATCTACATAGTCATTGATGTTATCCCCATTAGGCGTAATGGCGTTAAGGAGGTTCGGAACTGTAACCTGAACATCAACAGGGATACAATCAAACGAATCTTTTACGTATACCTTAACCTCTCCTCTCGGAAGATTGGTGAATACATTCGAATCTTGCCAGTTGGTTCCGTCCAGTGAATATTGATATGGAGCCTGACCACCTGAAACATTTACAGTAATGGTGTTGTTTGAAATGTCTATGCTGCTGATAACAGGCTGCTGAGAAGCGTATACATACACCTCCTGCACGGTATAGCATTCTCCTGTTTTTAATTTAACCCAGTAAGAGCCAACTCCCACACCCTGTATTGATTGGGTAGTAGCTCCTGTGCTCCATTCGTATCCGTCAAATCCAGGGCCGGCATCCAGATCAGTTCTGTCTTCCATACAGATGGTCTTATCTTTCAGGATATTGGAATATACCGGAGGCAATACTACAAGGTTTATTTTAGAAATGGCAAAACAGCCGTCCATATTGGTTACTCTTACATATACTGTAGTACTGGTTGAGATATACGCAGTTGGATTTAAAATCTCATTGGTCTGGGCCATCGCATTATTGAACGTTGTATAGAACTTCTTGGTGCCTGGCTGCGTGGTGACATTGGCAGAAGTCAGGTCAAAAGCAGCTGTTGAGATATTGGTTTCTATATAGCAGGATTCAATAGTGGCATCATTTACTGTTACTACCGGCAGGAATAAAAGGGTGATGGTGGCATCATCAGAACATCCGTCTACAGAAGTCACTTGCACATACACGGTTCCTTCAGCAGATACATAGCTTGAAGGATTGGTAATCTCATTGGTTCCCGCGTTTAGGTCATTAAGTGTAGGATAATATTTTTTAGTGGCATTAGGATCCCCGAAGACATCAGCCACGGTCAGATCAAAGGTTGCCGTACCTGCGCCATTATTATTACAGGCATAGATGGTAGCGTTATTGGCCGTAATATTACCTTGCTTGAATTTAAATTTATCGATCTGCCTGCAGCTGTTGATGGGGTTATCCGGATTCGTAGGATCCTGGTAATGGATACTGTAATAATATATTGTTGTTCCGTCTACCGTTATTGGTGTTGTAATCGGGTTGGCTCCGGTAAGAGCATCGTTGGAATTATAATGATAGGTTACCTCAAAATTGGCATTACCGTTTACAATACCGGAAGTTAAAGTACTGAAATCAAATTGTGTAGGCAGCTGGCACTTAAGGATCTCATTTGGCGCATCCGGTGTGGCACCAGGGGTTCCCGGAGTTACAAACGGGTGAGGGGTAAGGTTCGGATCATTAAAAGGTGAAGCCAGAGTGGAAGTACCACCCCAGGTCATGGAGAAGCCCGCGGTATTATTGGAATAATTATCAATAACCAGATAATAGGTTTCACCAGGTAAAACATCCATATATTTTACAAATCTGTCGCCACCGGCACCTTCCGTAGTATCGGTGGATGTCATATCCAGACCGGTAGGACCCGTTCCCCCGGCAAAAGAACACCTTACGGGAGTTCCAAAGTTGGAGCATTGCGCATTCGGGCCGTATACTCCCCAGTCATAATCTGCCGCTCCGTTGGGCGTAATGACAAACGTCAATGTACCCGCTGTAGCGACTGTAAACTTATACCATACAGAAAAGTTTTCATCGTCTGTCAGGCAGCCCCCCAGATCTTCCAGAATATTTCCCGGACCTGAAGGAGTGTAGGAAATATCTGAATTTCCACACACGGCAATTGCAGTAGGACAATCCGATTGAGAAAAGTATAGTTGTGAAAAGGATAAAAGTAAAAGGAATAGTAATTTTCTCATTGTTAATGATTTTAATAGACAAATTTAACAAAAATATCATCAAAACATTATGTTAAATAAAAAAACCGCAGTTTAAAGCGGTTTCTTTTTCATATTTTGAATTATATTAATCTCTGTTTTTCACCATAACCCATCCTGAGTATTTGAACGGTGTATTCTT
>NZ_JBGCUR010000014.1:0-81591 GCF_041361455.1 Chryseobacterium gossypii
ATCCTTTTTTGCATAGTTTAAACTATTTAATCCATTGTTTAAATAAGTACCAATTCAAATTCTCTGATTATTTACATTCCAATATTTCGGGTTGATTTTTTGTGTAGTGGAAATTTTTGACCTTTTCCATTTAGACTAACAGTAACAAAGATTAGTGACTCTTTTGTCGAGTCAGGTTCTTTTAAATAGAAATTAATTTTCATAATAATTACATTTAGGGACACTAAAAGAGACACTAATATAATTGGACAATCTTAAAAGTAAATATACAAAAAAACCTCGTATTACTTATGAATACAAGGATTTTACGTTTAACTGTGTTCAGTTGTTTTTAACTGTTTTCAGTTGTATGTGGTCCCACCTGGGCTCGAACCAGGGACCACCTGATTATGAGTCAGGTGCTCTAACCAACTGAGCTATAGGACCTCAAAATTTGGTTGAATTTTGTGACTGCAAAAATAGCAAAATTTATTTCACTACAAAATTTTTTATCGCTTTTCTTGACAAAGTTCTACCAGCACTCCATTCGTAGATTTAGGATGGAGGAATACAACCAGTTTGTTATCAGCACCTTCTTTCGGATCTTCGGAAATAAACTGGAAGCCTTCTTTTTTTAATCGTTCTATCTCTTCAGAAATATTTTCCACCCCAAAAGCCAGATGATGAATACCTTCGCCTTTCTTATCTATAAATTTTGAAATGGCGCTCTCAGGATTACTGGCCTCCAACAGTTCTATTTTGCTTTCCCCGGTTGCGTAGAATGAGGTGACTACCCCTTCTCTTTCCACGGTTTCCTTTTTATAGGATTCCTTTCCCAAAAGCTTCGTAAAAAGTTCATCGGAAATCCCCAAAGATTTCACGGCAATGCCGATATGTTCTAACTTCATAAATAAAAAAATATAATTAATTCATAAATTTGATACCAGACTCAAATTTCAAATAGCAATTCAAACAAAAGTACTAAATTTGCAGAACTTATGGAAAGTAACAGACAAAGAAAAGTAGCACAGATTATACAGGAAGATTTTGCGGAACTTTTCCGCAAACAGGCCGCAGACAGCAAACAAAGTATTTTAATAACTGTTTCGGATGTAAAGGTTACTGCCGATTTAGGAATTGCTAAAATTTATCTGAGTATTTTTCCTCAGGAATTCCGTTCTGCCATTATGAAGGAGATTGAAGAAAACAAGGCCCAGTACAGAAACTTTCTCGGCCAGAAGATGGCCAAGCAGGTCCGTGTGATCCCTCAGCTTAACTTTTACCTGGATACTACCCTTGACGATGTGGAAAAACTTGACAGAGAACTAAGAGGCGAAGGCGATAATCCTGTTTTATAACTTTGGAAAACATTGCATTTTACATAGCATCAAGATACCTTTTAGCTAAAAAAGGTAGTACTGCCGTCACCTTTATTACGTGGCTGGCCGTTGGGGCAATGACGGTGGCCGTCACGGCAATGTTTGTCATTATTTCCGTCTTTTCAGGCCTTGAAGATTTAAATAAGGAATTAATTTCCAACCTTCATGCCGATCTCACCATTAAAAGCACCTCAGGAAAAACATTAAAGGATTTCAATAAAATAGCTGCTGTTTTAAAAAGCAATAAAGAGATCAGCAGCTTTTCCCGCGTTATTGAAGAAAAAGTATACATCAGCTACAACGGAAAAGGGGATATCGCTTATCTGAGAGGAGTAGACTCTGCATATATAAGGGTAAACCCTATTGACAAGGATGTTTTTTACGGAGCATATCCCGGCTTTGAATATTCCAATGAAGTTTTAATGGAAAATTCCCTGGATAACCGTTTATCGATTCCGGTAGCTTCAGATAAGGGTTTCGCAACGGTTTTCATGCCTAAACCAGGTACGGGGATCATCAATAAAGAAGAAGACATCTACAATAAAAAGGATATTCTTGTTACAGGAATATTTCCGGGAAAAGATCAGTTAGACAACTATATCATCGCTCCCATCGAGCTTACGGAAGAGCTGCTGAACCTTCCCAGGAAATCAGCCTACCAGATTGTCATTAAACTAAATAATCCGGAAAATGCGGATAATGTAAAGCAACAGCTTCTGACCTCATTGGGAAAAAATGTTGAAATAAAAACCAAAGAAGAAGAAAATGCCGCTTTCTGGAAAATGATCAATACCGAAAAATTATTCATCTATCTGATCTTTGCCCTGGTCATCTTCATTACCACTTTCAACCTGGCCGGTGCGATCATTATCCTGCAGCTTGACAAAAAAGAACAGGCAAGATCCCTCATCTCCTTAGGGCTGCCTTTAAGCCAGCTGAGAAAAATATATTTCTATACAGGAGTTTTAATTGTGACCTCCGGGATCATTTCGGGACTTATCCTGGGAACGGCATTATGCTATTTCCAGCAATACACTGAATTTTTCAAAGCTAATGAAACATTGCCGTTCCCGGTAAGAATCGTAGGTAAAAACTACCTTATTGTTGCCCTCACCGCTTCTGTTTTCGGGCTTGCCATTTCATGGTTTTTCTCAAAAATAAGCAAGGAATATATTACTAAAAATTAACACTGCTCATTTTCATTTTTTTTTACCTTTATCGCCCAATTTTTTTAAAATGAAGCGAATTTTACTTATTATTTTACTAAGCTTTACATGTTTTGATGTATTTGCCCAGATCCCTGCGGGATATTATGACGGAACGGCAGGCCTTACAGGTGCAGCCCTGAAAACGAAACTGAAACAGATCATCACCAATGGACATATCGACCATGGCTATGGCGGATTGTGGAACGGCTACCTGACAACGGACGTAGACAACTTTTATGAAAATGACGGGACCGTTTTAGATATGTATTCCGAAAACCCGGCCGGGGCAGATCCTTATAATTTTACTCCCGGAAACAATCAGTGTGGGAATTACAGTAACGAAGGCGACTGCTATAACAGGGAACATATTGTACCCCAGAGCCTGTTCAACAGCAATTCTCCGATGGTGGCAGACATCCATTTCATCAGACCTACAGATGGTAAGGTGAACGGAATGAGATCCAACTACCCTTACGGTAAAGTCGGAACCCCAACATTCACCTCACTGAACGGATCAAAGCTTGGAAATTCCATTTCTCCCGGATATACGGGAACCGTTTTTGAGCCGATCGATGCTTTTAAAGGCGATATAGCCAGGATGATCTTCTATTTCGTGACAAGGTATGAATCCCAATTATCTGGCTTTGGAACAGGATATATGCTTGGAGGCTCTTCCTTTCCGGGTTTACAGCAATGGGAACTCAATCAGCTGCTTGAGTGGAATACGCTTGATCCCGTGTCCCCTGAGGAGATCGCCAGAAATAACGCATCGTATCTATATCAGGGAAACAGAAACCCTTATATTGATCATCCGGAATACGTTACCCTGGTGTGGGGAGCACCGGTGGTAGATACCGAAGCACCCACCGCAGCTACCAATCTGATATCTACTGGTGCCACATCCAACTCCATTTCTCTAAGCTGGACTGTCGCTACAGACAATATCGGGATTAGCGGTTATGACGTCTATGTCAACGGAACTTTCTATACAACTGTTCCCGGGACTACGGCAACCGTTTCCGGGTTAGCACCGTCTACAACATACAGCTTTTATGTGATCGCTAAGGATGCCGCAGGAAACGCTTCCCCGCAAAGCAACACCGTTTCGGGAACAACCCTCGCAGGACAGGTAGGCGGAAGCTGTGGTGCAGAAGATTTTGAGAGCATCACCGTCATTCAGAACTCTTATGGAAACAGATCATGGACAAACAATAATATTACCTGGACGGCAACTGACGCCAGAACTGACCTGACAATTAACGGAAAAGCCATAACCATAAGAAACGGAAATCTTACCAGCTCAGCAATTTCAGGAGGTATTCAAAGCCTGACCTTAACAACCCAGATGAAATTCACTTCAGGGACTCCAAGCCACCTGAACCTTGAGATCAACGGCTCCGTTGTGGGGACCGTGCCTTATGACTTTAATGTCAATACGGTAACAATCAGCAATATCAATATCAGCGGAAATATCGTAATCAAATTGATCAACCCTACATCTGGCAACAGGGTGGCTATTGATGACCTCAGTTGGACATGCTACAGCAGCACCCTGGGAACCGCTGAAACCACAAAAACAAAAGCCTTTAGCATTTACCCGAATCCGGTCCGAAACAACGAGATTTCCGTAAAAGGTGAAAACCTGGGCAACATACCAAAAGCTGAAATTTATGACCTGTCCGGAAAACTGATCGAAACGATTACAAACCCTTTTAAAACATCCAATAAAATCAATCTTAAAGGGCTTATCAAAGGAACTTATATCCTTAACACCGACAGATTCTCCACAAAGTTCATCGTAGAATAAAACTTTAAAAATATTTTACATTAAAGATCGATTTATTCGGTCTTTTTTTTATTTTTGATACATGGATTCCAATAAAAAACTAGGTTTGATAGGAAGAAATATTTCATATTCCTTCTCAAAAAAATTTTTTGATGACAAGTTCCAAAAGCTAATGCTTAAGGACTTTTCCTATAACATTTTTGACCTGAATGAAATTGCCGAAGTTGAAGATCTTTTTTCCACACCCGGGCTCCTGGGCTTCAATGTTACCATCCCTTATAAAGAGAAGATCATTGATTACCTTGATGAGCTGAGTGATGAAGCCGGGAAAATAGGAGCTGTCAACTGCGTTTTGATTCAAAACGGTAAAAAAACAGGATATAACACCGATGCTTTTGGCTTCGAGAAAACTTTGCTCCTTCATAAAAAGCCCCACCAGGATTCGGCTTTGATTTTGGGAAAGGGAGGCGCCGCAAAAGCTGTAAAATACGTTCTGGATAAAAATGGCATCCCTTCAGAAACAGTTTCGAGAAATTCTGAGATCAATTTTGAGAACCTGGATAAAAAAACCGTTCTGGATCATAAGATCATCGTTCAATGCACCCCGGTGGGAACATTCCCGAATGTGGAAGATTGTCTTGATTTTCCTTTTGAGGGAATTACCCCGGAACATCTGATCATTGACCTGATCTATAACCCAAACTATACACAATTCATTATTAATGCTTCAAAAAAAGGAGCGAAAACTGCAAACGGTTATTATATGTTTGAACAGCAAGCAGAAAAAGCTTGGGAAATTTGGAATTTTCAAAAAAATTGACATAAATTAGTACTTTAATTGGCATTTTGCTATATTTAAAAGATATTAACGCCACTCACATAAAAGATTTGCTATGACTACAGAAAACAACCTTTCTGAAAACGAAGAAAAGAAAAATTCTACCGAAGAATCTCAAAAGGAAACATCAGAAAAGGCCGTTCCTCATGATAATCCGCAGGAAGAAGATGCCGAACATCTAGAGGATGAAGTGATAAATAATGACATTTCCCTGGCTGATGCTTTAAAGGAAATGGAAAAGATCATTAATGCTCCTAATGCGGGTGAGAATTTTAAAAAATTCAATCAACTGAAGGAAAAAGCAAGTCATCACATCCATGATGAGGTGGAAGACAAAAAGCATGAGTATGTAGAAGCCGGAAACCCTCCTGAGAACTTCAGCTATGAGCACCCTTCACAGGCCAGGCTTTCCGCATTGGTCAATATCTTTAAAGAGAAGCACGAGGCTTTCCAGAAAAGTCAGGAAGAAGAACAGAGAAAAAACCTGGAACACCGCCAAAACATCATCGAGAGGCTTAAAAATCTTTATACCAATTCTGAACCGGGAACCAACCTCTTCAAATCCATCCGTGAGATAAAAGAAGACTGGTCAAAGGCCGGACAGGTTGCAAAATCCGAATTTAAGATCCTTAACAACAACTATTTCCATCATCTGAACCAATTCTATCAGATGCTGGATTTAAACAAGGAATTCCTGGAGCAGGAATACAGCCACAACCTTGAAAAAAGATACCATATCATTGCCAGGGCTAAAGAGCTGGAAAATGAGCCTGTTATTCAGAAAGCTTTGAATGAGCTGCAGTATCTTCATAAGCTGTGGAAGGAAGAGGCAGAACCCGTTGCAGAAGAATTTCGTGAAAAGACCTGGGAAGAGTTTAAGGAGATCTCCAACAAAATCCATGAAAGAAAATCTGAACTTTCCGCAGCGATAGAGGCTGAGCAAAATGCCAACCTTGAAAAGAAGAATCAGATCATTGCCGAAATTAAAAAGCTCACAGAACCTTCTGAAACACCCAACCATAATTATTGGCAAAATGCAATCAGAAGAGTTGAAGATCTGCGTTCAGAATTCTTAAAAACCGGAAGTGTTCCCAGAAAGCTGTCTAACCAGAACTGGAATGATTTTAAAACAACCCTCAGAGCTTTCAATACCACTAAGAACAGTTATTATAAATCCTTAAAAGGGTCTCAACAGACCAATCTTGAAGAGAAACTGAAGCTTATCCAGACAGCAAAGGACAATATGAATAATGAGGACTGGGATATCGCTGTTCCCCTGTTCAAAAAATTACAGGAAGACTGGAAAAAAATCGGGCATGTTCCGAAAAGCATGACCAATAAAATCTGGGATGAATTCCGGGATGCCTGCAATGCCTTTTTTAATAATTACAGGGAGAAAAGCAATGTATCCACTGATAACTGGAAAGAGAATTATAAGCAGAAAAAAGCACTTCTTGACGAGCTGAAAACGGTTACCGATGAAGAAGGAAGCATAGAAAGGATCGAGGCCATAAAAACTGCATGGAATAATATCGGAAAAGTTCCCAGAGACAAAATTTCCATCAACTCCGAGTTCAACAAGACCCTGAGGGAAAAACTAAAGCTGAACAAGATCAATGAACTTGAGCTGAAAGAAGAAGGCTTATCGGAAAACCAGCTTACAGACAAAGCGAGAAAGATCAAGAGTCAGATCTCTGATTTAGAGGCCGAAATTGTAAAACTGGAAAATAACCTGGCCTTTTTCAACAATCCGTCAAGAGAAAATCCTCTGTTGAGAGATACCTACAATACCATTGATGACAAAAAAGCTCATCTTGAAGCATTAAAACAAAATCTTCACAGCATTATCTCTGGAGAATAAATAATTTAAGAACCTTTAAAGGGCGGAGCAAAGAAATTTGGCTTCGCTTTTTTCTTTCAGTATGCAAGACGAATTATATATAAAAAGATGTATCGAGCTGGCCCAAAAAGCTTTAGGCAAAACCTATCCTAACCCTCTAGTAGGAAGCGTGATCGTTCATAACGGAAAAATCATCGGTGAAGGATACCACCATAAAGCCGGGGAAAACCATGCGGAGATCAATGCCATCAACAATGTAAAGGATAAATCATTGATCCCCGAGTCTACCATTTATGTCTCACTGGAGCCCTGCGCACATTATGGAAAAACCCCGCCTTGCGCCTTAAAAATCAAAGAACTGGGATTCAAAAAAGTAGTTATCGGTGCCATGGATTCTCATGATAAGGTAAACGGAAAAGGAAAAAAAATCATTCAGGATGCGGGGATTGAAGTTGTTTCAGGCATTCTGGAAAAAGAGTGCATCGAGCTGAATAAAAGATTCTTTACCTATCATGAAAAGAAAAGGCCTTATATCCTGCTGAAGTGGGCGGAATCCGGAGACGGATTTATAGACAAAGATTTCAGGCCCGTTCAAATCTCAAATCCCCTGGTCAATCAGTTTGTTCACCAGCTAAGGGCGGATGAACATGCCATTCTGGTAGGCACACAAACCGCCCTGAATGATAATCCGGGCCTTACCGTAAGAAATGTTCAGGGGACAAATCCCGTAAGGATTTTGATCGATTTTGACTTAAAAGTCCCTCAGGACTTCACCATTTATAATGAAGCATCAACTACCTTGGTCTTTAATAGCATTAAAGAAGGAACTAAAAATAATATCCGGTTCATCAGGATCGAAAAGGACAATTTTCTGCCGGACTTAATGGATGCTTTATACAGGGAGCAGATACAATCCGTAATTATTGAAGGAGGAAGTTTTACCTTACAGCAATTCATCAATGAGGGCCTGTGGGATGAAGCCATTGTGATAAAAAATAAGGATCTGAAACTTGGGAACGGTACAAAAGCGCCTGAACTGGATCATAAGATCTTTAAGACCGAAGATTTCAGGGATAATTCCATCGCCTTTTATATAGCCAATTCATAAAACTAAAAATTTTCCCGGCCTTATCAGAATTTTTAAATATTTTTATTAATTTAGTATATATTTTAGAACATCAACAAAGGTTTTAAAATATCTAAACTAAATACTAAAATACTATGAAAAATTCAAAGAAAATGAAAACTCTGACAAGAGAAGATCTGAAGAAAATTTCCGGTGCTGTAAAAGCTCCGTGGGTAGAAGACGGCTGTCCGTGGCCGCTATGCATGAATCAATTTGGAAGATGCTCCGCTTTTGCATGCGGTGGCGTCGAGCAGATTTAAAAACATATTGGTAAAACAGTAAAGAGCTTTCGGGCTCTTTTTTTATTTCAACCAGATATGGTTAATGAATCGTAAAACGTATTTTTGCAGATATAAAGCCGTAACAGTGACCTTCGAATATAAAACCATAGAAAAACCTGTAGAAAATACATTACTAAAAGAAAAAGGAAGCAAATTCATAGGTTTTGCCTATCCTGTGCATAATGATGAAGAGCTTAAGAATGCTTTGGAAAAAGTCAGGATGGAACATCCTAAGGCCACCCATCATTGTTATGCTTTCAGAATGGGCTTACATGGGGAAAATTACCGGGCCAATGATGACGGGGAACCATCCGGAAGTGCAGGGCTGCCCATTTATAATCAACTGCTGGCCAATGATATCACCAATGTGTTACTTATTGTCGTCCGATATTACGGCGGAACCAAATTAGGCGTTTCCGGATTGGTAAAAGCATATAAGGAATCTGCCAAAATCACGCTGGAGGAAGCCCATATCATCACCAAAGAATTGGAAACAAAAATAGAGATACGGTTCAGTTTCAATCAACAAAACACGATCTTCACCCTGTTGTCTAAATTTGATGCCAGGGTACTGAATTTCGATGCTGATGAGAATTGTGTTCTGTCGGCATCTTTACGAACTGCTCAAAAAGAAAGCATCTCGGAAAAATTATCCGAGATGCAGCATATTTCTTTTGAATTTAAAGATTAGATCAATCTCTTCTTCCGCCCAATAATAAGGAGCCCCAATAAAGGAGCTGGGCCAGTGAACCGATAGCCGCTACCACGTAAGTTCTTGCTGCCCATTTCAGGCTATCCTTTACCCCTGCATACTCTTCCGTAGTCACGGTACCTGTATCTTTCAGCCATTTCATAGCCCTGTTGCTTGCATCATATTCCACAGGAAGAGTGATAAAGGCAAAAAGTGTTGTCACGGCAAACATAGCCACCCCTATCGCTAAAACCGTCGTATTCCCGTTAGGATCCTCAATAGTCCTGGTTGCTGCCATTACGGCGAGCCCTGCCAGGATCACAAACTGCATCAGGTTGGAGCTTATATTCACAACCGGAACCAGTTTGGAACGAAGCTGTAACATCGAATAGCCTACGGCATGTTGCACGGCATGGCCACATTCATGGGCGGCTACTGCCGCAGCCGCAGCATTCCTTTGCATATAGACCCCTTCTGATAAGTTTACAGTTTTATCTGCGGGATTATAATGATCCGTCAGCTGTCCCGGAACCGAGATCACCTGAACATCGTTAATACCGTTATCTCTCAACATTTTTTCCGCAACTTCTTTTCCGGAAAGTCCATTTTTAAGATGGACATTGGAATAATATTCAAATTTCGATTTCAACCTCCATGAAACATACCAGCTGGCCAGCATCGAAATAATAATTATGATATAATAACCTGTCATTTTTACTGAAAATTTTAGTGTATATTTTTAACCTTATGATGTAAAAACTGTGCCAAAGTATAATATTTAATTATTTATATTTGCTCCCTAATTACCCTCATAAAGACATGTCAAAAGTTTCAGTTATTGAAGTAAGAACAGCTGATCAGTTAAAACAGTTTGTAAAGCTTCCGATGGATTTATACAAAAACAATCCATACTATGTTCCTTCTTTCATAAATGATGAAATCAATATTTGGAATCCTGCCGAGAATCCGGCATTACAATATTCAGAATCAAAGCAGTTCCTTGCCTTTAAAGACAATAAAATTGTCGGAAGAATCGCGGTGATCATCAATCATAAAGAAGAAAAGGAATTAGGGATCAGAAAAGTACGCTTCGGATGGATAGATTTTATTGATGACGAAGAGGTTTCCCGGGCCCTGATCCAAAAAGCCATTGAATACGCGAAAGAAAAAAACATTGACAAAATTGAAGGCCCCATGGGTTTTACCAACCTTGACAAAGCCGGAATGCTTATAATGGGTTTTGATAAACTGGCCACCATGATCGGGATCTACAATCATGATTACTATCCTAAGCATCTCGAAAAGCTGGGAATGGTAAAAGAAAAAGAGTGGGTAGAATTTGAAATCGTATTCCCGGAATCATTACCGGATAAGATCATTAAATTCAATGAGCTGATCACACAAAAATACCAGCTTAAAGTTTTAAAGTTTAAAACCAAGGAAGAAATCCTGCAATATGTGGATCCCATGTTCGACCTCCTGGATGAGACGTACAAGCATCTTTCCACCTATACTCCCATTTCCGAGGAGCAGCGCAGAACATACAAAGAAAAGTATTTCAAACTAATTGACAAGGATTTCATTGTCTGCATCACGGATGCCGGCAATAATCTTATTTCCTTTGCCATCACGATGCCTTCTTACTCAAAAGCGTTGCAGAAATCAAAAGGAAAGCTTCTTCCGTTCGGGTGGTGGCATTTCCTGAAAGCCGGCAGAAAGAATGACAGGGCCAATTTTTACCTGATCGGGATACATCCTGACTTTCAGCGAAGGGGTGTTACTTCCATCATTTTCAAGGAGATCTTTGACACCTTCAAGAAGAAGGGAGTAAAATTTCTGGAAACCAATCCGGAACTGGAAGAAAATAAAAGCATTCAGCTTCTGTGGCAGGACTACAACCCTGTAAACCATAAGAGAAGAAGAACTTACTCACTGACAGTAGGTGGGAACGATTAAAAGCCGAGTTTAGTTATAAGTTATAGTTATAATTCATTACTCATATTCCTTTTTCCCCGCTTATTCCTATCTTTACAGCATGAAACCGCAATTAATCATTTTTGCCATTTTAATCGCAGGATTTATCGTTTATAATTTCTTCTTTCGGATCGAGGATGACAGGATCAATACAGTCATTAATATTCTGTATGCAAGTATCCTTTTTGGATATATTGCGTTCATGGCCCTGTCTCTCCTTAAAAAAATGAAGAAATAGGCGTTATTTTTATTAATTCTAAATTATACATTTTCCCCAATTTAATCATATTTTAAAGGTGATAAATTTCATGCTTTCTTGTTTATTCTGTAAATTTGCAAATTGAGATAATAATGCAAAAATGAATTTACCTGAAAGTTATATTCCAATCCTTATACAAGCTGGGGTGGCTGTTGCTTTTGTAGCCGTTTCATTGCTTGGCGCCCACTTTTTAGGCCCGAAACAGAAAAAAGGAAATTCTGTAAAGAACCAGAGCTGGGAATGTGGGGTTCCT
Organism: Chryseobacterium gossypii; assembly: GCF_041361455.1. Lineage (NCBI taxonomy): Bacteria > Pseudomonadati > Bacteroidota > Flavobacteriia > Flavobacteriales > Weeksellaceae > Chryseobacterium > Chryseobacterium gossypii. The sequence continues at coordinate 11,615 of NZ_JBGCUR010000014.1, forward strand.
GTTGAAGGAAATGCAAGAACACCGTTCTCGATTAAATATTTCCTAACCGCAGTGTTGTTTGTACTTTTTGATATTGAAATCGTATTTTTTTATCCATACGCTGTAAACTTCAGAGAATTTGGGATCCAGGGATTCCTTGCTGTGCTTACATTCGTTGCCATTTTCTTTGTAGCCTTCTTTTATGTTTGGAAACGCGGCGCATTAGATTGGGATAAATAAAGAAATTATAACAATTTTAAATTACAAATTTTGGATGCTGCATTTTGGATTAAATCAATTTTCAAAAGCTAACATCTAAAATTTAAAATCAAATTTAACCATCTTCAAGATGTCAGATAAAAAACCAGTAATAAGAACAGATGCACCTGCTCCCGAAGGATTTGAAGGAGAAGGATTTTTCGCAACGAAACTGAGCAGTGTAATCGGGATGGCCAGAAAATATTCTCTTTGGCCACTACCCTTTGCCACCTCTTGTTGCGGTATCGAGTTTATGGCTACCCTGAACCCTACGTATGATGCTTCCAGATTTGGTATGGAAAGGAACTCTTTCTCACCAAGACAGGCAGATATGCTGATGGTTTGCGGAACTATATCCAAGAAATTAGGACCTGTCCTAAAAGAAGTTTACACCCAGATGGCTGAGCCGAAATGGGTGGTTGCAGTTGGAGCTTGCGCTTCCAGCGGTGGTATTTTTGATACTTATTCCGTACTGCAGGGAATCGATAAGATCATTCCGGTAGATGTATACGTTCCCGGATGTCCTCCGAGACCTGAGCAGATCATTGAAGGAGTAATGCAGGTTCAGGCTCTAGCAGAAAGCGAAAGCATCAGAAGAAGAGATATGCCTGAATATCAGAAACTATTGGATTCTTACAACATAAGCAACTAAAACGGAATGACGAACGAATTTGTATTAGAAGCAATCATAAGAGAATTTCCGGAATCTGTAATTGCCAGCTCGGAGCCTTACGGAATGCTGACTGTTGAAGTTAGAAAAGAAGATCTTAAAAAGATCGTTCATTACCTCAAAGATTCATCTCTCGAGATCAACTTCCTTACCGATATTTGCGGAATCCATTACCCGGAATTCCCGGATAAGGAAATAGGTGTTATCTATCATCTGCATAATATGATGACCAATTTCCGTATCCGTCTGAAAATTTTCATGTCAAGAGATGATATTGAGGTAGATTCTCTTGTGGATTTATATGCCGGGGCCAACTGGATGGAAAGGGAAACCTATGATTTCTACGGGATTAAATTTAAAGGCCATCCGGATCTGAGGCCTATCCTCAATATGGAAGATCTGGGCTACCACCCGATGCTGAAGGAATATCGTCTTGAAGATGGCACCAGAACGGATAAGGACGATAGCATGTTCGGAAGATAAAATATAAATGATGATGGATAATTGATCCCATATCAATTATCACTATCAATTATCTACTAAATATTATGAAAGATAACTCATTATCTAATATACTTAACCAGTACGAAAGTAAGGAGCAGATTGACGGACAATTATATACCCTCAATCTGGGACCCACCCACCCCGCTACTCACGGGATTTTCCAGAATATCTTAACAATGGATGGGGAAAGGATCCTTCATGCTGAACAGACGGTAGGATATATCCACAGAGCATTTGAAAAAATTTCTGAAAGAAGGAATTATGCTCAGATCACTACCCTTACAGATCGTATGAATTACTGTTCTGCTCCTATCAACAACTTAGGCTGGCATATGACAGTGGAGAAACTTATCGGGATAGAAGTTCCTAAACGTGTAGATTACATGCGTGTGATCCTTATGGAATTGGCAAGGATCGGTGATCATCTGATCTGCAATGGTGTAACAGGAATGGACTCCGGAGCAATCACCGGTCTTACCTATATGTTCATAGAAAGAGAACGTATCTATGACATGTATGAGCAGATCTGTGGTGCCAGAATGACTACCAATATGGGAAGAATAGGAGGCTTTGAAAGAGATTTCACTCCAAAATTCCACGAGCTGATCAAGGATTTCCTGAAAACCTTCCCGCCTAGATATCAGGAGTTCTGTAATCTTCTGGAGAGAAACAGAATCTTCATGGACAGAACCATAGGTGCAGGGGCTATTTCTGCTGAAAGAGCCTTAAGTTACGGATTTACAGGCCCGAATTTAAGAGCCACAGGAGTAGACTATGACGTGAGAGTCGCGCAACCGTATTCTTCTTACCAGGATTTTGATTTCATCATTCCTGTAGGAACCTCCGGAGATACTTACGACCGTTTCATGGTTCGTCAGCAGGAGGTTTGGGAATCCATTAAAATCATCAAACAGGCCTACGAAAATCTTCCGGAAGGAGATTTCCATGCTGATGTTCCGGATTTTTATCTGCCGGAAAAAGCTGATGTATACAGCAAAATGGAAGCCCTGATCTATCATTTCAAAATCGTGATGGGAGAAACCGATGTTCCTAAAGGAGAAGTTTACCATGCTGTAGAAGGAGGAAACGGAGAATTAGGTTTCTACCTGGTGAGTGATGGTGGAAGAAGCCCTTACAGACTGCATTTCAGAAGACCATGCTTCATCTATTACCAGGCATACCCGGAAATGATCACCGGATCTGTAATTTCAGATGCGATCGTAACGATGTGCAGTATGAATATCATCGCGGGAGAACTGGACGCATAATTTAGAAAAAAGATGGAAGAATAAAACTTTCATCACCCAATATAAAACGAATTTAGAATAATGAACTTTAGAATCTTTTTTCTTTGTTCTTTAGTCTTTAATCTTAGATAAAAAATGAGCGAAACAATAGCTTTTAAACCGGAAAGTTTAGAACAGGTACAAAAAATTATCGCAAGATATCCTGAAGGAAGACAAAAGTCTGCCCTGATTCCGGTATTGCATTTGGCACAAAAAGAATTCGGAGGATGGCTGGATGTTCCGGTGATGGATTATGTAGCCGGATTACTGGATATCAAGCCGATTGAAGTATACGAAGTAGCTACTTTTTATACGATGTTCAACATGAAGCCGGTAGGTAAATACGTTCTGGAGGTCTGCCGAACGGGGCCTTGCATGGTTCGTGGCAGCGAAAAGATCTTAAACCACATCAGAACGAAGCTGAACATTAAAGACGGAGAAACTACGGAAGATGGCATGTTTACCTTAAAACCTGCCGAATGTCTTGGGGCCTGCGGATATGCACCAATGATGCAGCTGGGAAAATTCTTTCATGAAAATTTAACGATAGAAAAAGTGGATGAGATCCTTGATCTTTGCAGACAGGGACAAATTGCTTTGGATTAATTAAAATATACAATGAGTAAAAAACTTTTACTTAAAGACGCACATATAGAGGGCATCCGCTACTTTGAGACCTACCGTAGACAGGGAGGGTACACAGCAGCTGAGAAAGCCTTGAAAATGACACCTGACGAAATTCTGGAAGAAGTAAAAACTTCAGGACTTCGAGGACGTGGTGGTGCAGGTTTCCCGACAGGAATGAAATGGAGTTTCCTTGCCAAGCCTGAAGGAATCCCGAGACACCTTGTGGTAAATGCCGATGAATCTGAGCCGGGAACTTTCAAAGACAGATACCTGATGGAATATATTCCCCATTTGTTGATCGAGGGGATGCTCATTTCATCATATTGCTTAGGTTCAAATACCTCCTATATTTACATTCGTGGAGAATATTCATGGATCCCTGATATTCTGGAGCAGGCGATTGACGAAGCCAAAGCTGCGGGATTTTTAGGAAAAAATATCCTGGGGACCGGTTTTGATCTGGAGATTTACGTCCAGAGAGGTGCCGGGGCATATATCTGCGGTGAAGAGACCGCACTGCTTGAATCCCTTGAAGGAAAAAGAGGAAATCCAAGATTAAAGCCACCGTTCCCTGCCGTAAAAGGGCTTTGGGAAAGGCCTACAGTGGTAAATAATGTTGAATCCATCGCTGCGGTAGTTCCTATCATTGATATTTCAGGTGCAGAATATGCTAAAATCGGGGTTGGAAGATCTACAGGGACAAAACTGATCTCTGCCTGCGGGAATATCAACAAACCGGGAGTATACGAAATTGATATGACGATCACCGTTGAGGAGTTCATCTATTCCGATGAATACTGCGGAGGGATCCCGAACGGGAAAAGGCTAAAAGCATGTATCCCCGGAGGCAGCTCAGTGCCTATCGTACCGGCCAATTTATTGCTCAAAACCGTAAATGGTGAGCCAAGATATATGAATTATGAATCCTTAGCAGACGGTGGTTTTGCAACCGGAACCATGATGGGTTCAGGAGGATTCATCGTTTTAGATGAAGATCAGTGTATCGTAGAACATACCATGACTTTGGCGAGATTTTACAATCACGAAAGTTGCGGACAATGTACGCCTTGCCGGGAGGGGACTGGCTGGATGTACAAAATTTTAAAGAAAATTGAAAACGGGCAGGGGAAAATGGAGGATATTGATCTGCTTTGGGATATCCAGAGAAAGATCGAGGGGAATACCATTTGTCCATTAGGGGATGCTGCAGCTTGGCCTGTTGCTGCGGCGATACGTCATTTTAGGGATGAATTTGAGTGGCACGTAAAAAATCCGGAATTGTGCTTGACACAAAATTATGGTTTGGCTCATTATGCCGACCCTATTCCGGCGCCTTCAATGTAGTTCCTGGTTTAAAAAAGTACAAGTCAAATTGAAAAAAAAATTTTTATTGCTGTTTTTATTAGCAGCAACCTTGAGCGTTAAGGCTCAAAGAGAAGCGTTCAAAAAAGGTTCAGTAATGGTATTTTGGGGATGGAACAGAGGCTGGTATTCTGATTCTGACATTCATTTTTATGGTCAGGATTATAATTTCACCTTGAATAATGTGTCTGCACATGACAGGCCAACTCCCATACGGAACTTTAATCATTATATAGACCCTACGAAGATTTCTATTCCACAGGTGAACTATAATGTCACTTACTTCATTAAGGATAATTTAGGACTTTCCTTTGGAATAGATCATATGAAGTATGTAATGGATCAAAACCAGGTGGTTGATTTCAACGGTTATATCAATGACCCGAAATATGCCGCTATGGTCCATAATGGTAAAGTAGATCTTAGTGACGGAGAGTTTTTAAAATATGAGCATACCAACGGTTTGAATTATCTTAACTTTGGGATCCAGCAATACCAACACATTCTTAACAAGAATAAGTTTGATATATTCTGGGGCTATGGTTTAGGAACCGGAGTTTTGATCCCTAAAACCGATGCTACACTGATGGGAAAAGCGGAAAGTGATCATTTCCATCTGGCAGGATTCGGTCTGGATGCAAGAACAAGTGTTAACGTGGTATTATGGAATCACATTGTTGCCAAAGCCGACCTGAAGTATGGATACATCAATTTACCGAGCGTGAGGACCACCCAGGAGAATGTAAAAATTGATAAGGCCATACAGGATTTCACGTTTTGTGAACTTGTATTTGGGATCGGATATACATTTAATACAAAAAAGTATAATTAAAATAGCTTAGTTGCTTTAAAAGCATAAGCAAAAAGCATAGAATATGAGCGAAGAGGTTAAAAAATTCAAAATAACTATAGACGGACAAACTACCGAAGTTTTGCCCGGAACTTCCATTCTGGAAGCGGCAAGACAAATCGGTGGTAAATCTGTTCCTCCTGCAATGTGCTATTACAGCAAGCTGGAAACCAGCGGAGGAAGATGCAGAACCTGCCTGGTGGAAGTTTCCAAAGGATCTGATGCGGATCCCCGTCCTATGCCTAAATTAGTGGCAAGCTGCCGAACTAATGTAATGGATGGTATGGAAGTGAAAAATCTTACTTCCGAAAAAGCTCAGGAAGGCAGGAAAGCGGTTACCGAGTTTCTGCTGGTTAATCACCCTTTGGATTGCCCTATCTGTGATCAGGCCGGCGAATGCCACCTTCAGGATCTGGGATACGAGCACGGCGTTGCCAATACGAGAACTGAGTTTGAAAGAAACACCTATGATGCAGACGATCTTGGTCCGAACATCAAACTGAATATGGACCGTTGTATTCTTTGCGCAAGATGTGTCATTACTGCAAATCAGCTCACAGAGAAAAGGGAACACGGGATCTTGTTCAGAGGGGATCATGCCGAGATCTCAACTTATCTTAATAAAGCATTGGATAATGATTTCATAGGCAATATCATCGATGTTTGCCCGGTAGGAGCCTTAACGGACAGAACAGCCCGCTTTGCCAGCAGGGTCTGGTTTACAAATCCTATGAATGCTACCTGCAACTGTGATAAATGTTCAGGAAAAGCTGTTCTTTGGATGAAGGGAGATGAAATCATCAGGGTTACCGCAAGAAAAGACCAGTGGGGCGAAGTGGAAGAGTTTATCTGCGATACCTGCCGTTTCCACAGAAAAGATCTGAAGTACTGGAATATCGAAGGGCCTAGACATATCGACAGACATTCGGTGATCTCGCTGAATCATTATGAAAAGCCTAAAGACGAGCTCAGGGTTTTGGATAATCCGATGGCAAAGGAGATCAGTGAAAAAGACGAAAAATAATTTTAATTAAAAGACATCAGATCTCAGACATTAGACCGCGTTTGCTAATATCTGATTCTCATATCTAATATAATAACAAAATGGATTTAATAATATTTAAACTTATACTTGTATTAGCGCTTTTCCTGCTGTCATTAACAGTAGCGGCCTACTCTACCTGGGCAGAAAGAAAAGTGGCTGCCGTTATGCAGGACAGGATCGGGCCAAACAGAGCCGGGCCATTCGCAATACTACAACCACTGGCTGATGGTGGTAAATTCTTTTTCAAGGAAGACTTTACTCCTGCCAATGCGGAAAAATTCCTCTTTGTATTAGGGCCGGCGCTGGTGATGTTCATATCACTGATCACCGGAGCGGTCATTCCATGGGGTAAAAGTTTAAATATCGGCGGCACTTCTTTTGACCTTCAGGTAGCCAATATTGACGTGGGGGTACTTTATATCATCGGAATGGCTTCCATTGGGGTTTACGGAATTATGATCGGAGGCTGGGCATCCAACAATAAATATTCGTTAATCGGAGCTATCCGTGCCTCTTCTCAGATGATCTCCTACGAACTGGCCATGGGATTGGCCCTGCTTTCTATCATCATGATGACAGGAAGCCTGGATCTGAAGGTGATTTCTGAAAATCAGGCCACAGGAAAGCTTTGGGGGCTTATCCATATCGACGGGATGAACTGGAATATCTTCTATCAGCCCATCGCATTCCTTGTATTCATCGTAGCCGCTTTGGCTGAAACCAACAGGCATCCTTTCGATTTACCGGAATGTGAATCTGAGCTGGTAACCGGATATTCCACTGAATATTCTTCAATGAAACTGGGGCTGTATATGTTCGGGGAATATGTGAATATGTTTATTTCAAATGCATTCATGGTTGTTCTTTTCTTTGGTGGATACAATTACCCGGGAATTGAATGGGTAACTCAAAACTGGGGTGAAAATACCGCAGGTATTCTGAGCATTGTGGCATTTTTATTAAAGACAATAATCGGAATCCTGATCTTTATGTGGATCAGATGGACGCTTCCAAGATTCAGATACGACCAGCTTATGCATTTAGGATGGAAAACCTTAATTCCTATGGCATTGGTAAATCTTTTGATTACCGGAGCTGTAATTTTGGCCGTAGGAAATTGATTGGAGAATGAAAGGAGAAGCGAAAGGTAAAACCGGATCCGCTTCCTGTTCAAACATAAAATAGCAAAAAATTAAGATAACAGACAAGATTAGTCTAAATCTAATGTCTAACATCTAACATCTATAATTAAATGAAACTTACAAACAGATCAAAAGTTGTTTCAAATAAAGAAATGACCCTTGCTGAGAAAATCTACCTGCCTGCGATATTCAAGGGTATGGGGATTACATTTAAGCACGCTGTAAAAAATATTGTAAAAGGCCCGCCCACTTACTCCTATCCTGAGGTTCAGAAGCCTCGGGCAAAGGTATGGAGAGGCCTTCATGTACTGAAAAGAGATGAAGAAGGCAGGGAAAGATGTACGGCTTGCGGACTGTGTGCCGTGGCGTGTCCCGCAGAAGCCATTACCATGACCGCCGCTGAAAGAACCAAAGAGGAAAAGCATCTTTACAGGGAAGAAAAATATGCCGCAGTATATGAGATCAATATGCTGAGATGCATTTTCTGCGGAATGTGTGAGGAAGCCTGTCCTAAATCCGCCATCTATCTTACGGACAGACTGGTGGATGTAGAGACCAACAGAGGCTCTTTTATCTATGGAAAAGATAAATTGGTAGAGAAAATAAACGAAAGGATTGATATCACAGCTAGACAATCCGAGAAACAAAGAAATGCGGTAAAATAATGGATCAGTTTTTATTTTTCTTGGTGGCGTTTTTAGCAGTTGCAAGTGCCGTTTATTTCGTATTTGCACGAAATCCTTTATATGCTATATTGTCATTAATTGTCACGATGTTTTCAATCGCCGGAATGTATATCCTTTTAAACGCACAGTTCCTGGCGATCATCCAGATTATAGTTTATGCAGGAGCGATCATGGTATTGTTCCTGTATATCCTGATGATGCTTAACCTTAATAAGGGAGACGAAAGTAAGAAGAACAATACTTTAAAATTTGTTGGGGTTTTTACGGCCGGTCTTTTATTGATCGGGGTTCTGGGAGTATTCAGAGGCGTACAGGAAAACCACATCGTTGTTGAAAATGTTGACCGTGGTGTTGGCCTTACAAAGAATCTGGGAAGACTTTTGTTTAATGAATATGTTTTACCGTTTGAACTTGCTTCCATCCTCATTTTGGCAGGTATTGTAGGTGCGGTATTAATCGGTAAAAAAGATCTATAAAATTATGGGAGAAGTAAATACATTTATACAAAGCATCCCTTTGGAGTACTTTATCATCCTCTCTTCAGTATTGTTCTGTCTGGGAGTTTTAGGAGTGCTGCTAAGAAAAAATGCTATTGTAATTTTAGGTTGTGTAGAGCTTATGCTGAATTCTGTAAACCTTTTATTGGCTGCCTTTTCGGCATACAAAGGAAACGGTGACGGACAACTTCTGGTTTTCTTCATTATGGTGGTTGCTGCCGCAGAAGTGGCAGTAGGTCTGGCAATTATTGCTATGCTGTATAGAAATACCCGTTCTGTAGATGTAAGTATATTTAATAAATTAAGAGGATAAGGAATGGAAAATTTAGTGTATGCAATAGTACTTTTACCACTTTTAGGGTTTCTTATTAACGGTTTATTCGGGAAAAATCTTCCAAAAATATTGGTGGGTGGCCTCGCTACGGCAGTAGTTTTCGGATCTTTCTGTATTGCCGTAAGCCTTTTTATGAATTTTGATTCTGAAAGCCAGCCCGTAATCGTAAAGGCTTTTGAATGGTTCAGGGTAAATGGTGTTCAGATCAATTTCGGATTCCAGATCGATCAGCTATCATTGATGATGATCATGATCATTACCGGAATCGGGTCTCTGATTCATCTGTACTCCATAGGATATATGAGCCACGATAAAGGTTTTTACAAGTTTTTCACTTACCTGAACCTTTTTATCTTCTCCATGCTGCTCCTGGTAATGGGAAGCAATTACCTGATCCTGTTTATCGGATGGGAAGGCGTAGGGCTTTGCTCTTACCTGTTGATCGGATTCTGGTATACCAATGAAGAATATGGCAAGGCGGCAAGAAAAGCCTTCATTATGAACAGAATTGGTGACCTGGCTTTGCTGATCGGTATTTTTACCATTGCTGCCCAGACCAATGCCGTAGACTATATTTCTGTAGCACAGAATGCATCAAAATTTGAATTGGACGGAACCGTGATCATTTTTATCACAGCGAGCTTATTTATCGGTGCCACCGGTAAATCCGCTCAGGTTCCTTTATATACCTGGCTACCGGACGCAATGGCCGGGCCTACACCCGTATCAGCGCTCATCCACGCAGCAACAATGGTTACCGCAGGTATTTATCTGGTAGTAAGATCCAATTTCTTATTTACCCTGGCACCTACCGTTCAGGGAGGAATTTTATTCATTGGATTCTTGACTGCCGCTCTGGCCGGATTCTATGCGCTCCGTCAGAATGACATCAAAAAAGTATTGGCCTACTCTACCGTTTCCCAGCTTGGGTTTATGTTCATTGCTTTAGGCCTTGGCGCTTATACAACGGCTATGTTCCATGTAATGACCCATGCTTTCTTTAAAGCTTTATTGTTCCTGGGTGCAGGTTCTGTGATTCATGCCATGAGTGGTGAGCAGGATATGCGATTCATGGGCGGCCTTAAAAAGGTGATCCCGGTTACCCACGCAACCTTCCTTATCGGAACTTTGGCTATTTCCGGATTTCCTTTGCTTTCCGGGATGATCTCCAAAGACGAGATATTGGTGGCCGCTTTTGCCAAAAACCCTGTTTACTGGGTAATGTTATTTATTTTGGCTGCGGTAACGGCAACATACATGTTCAGATTGTATTATCTGACTTTCCACGGAGAGTTCAGAGGTACCGAGGAGCAAAAACATCATTTGCATGAAAGCCCGGCCAATATGACACTTCCACTGATCGTACTGGCTATTCTTTCTGTAATAGGAGGTTTCATCAATCTTCCCCACTTCATCGGCCACGGACATTACGCCAGGTTAATGGAATGGCTGAAGCCGGTACTTACCGATGAGAGCTTCAAACAAATGGAAGCAACACTTTCAGGAGTTGAATTTAATACTGAAATGATCCTTCTGGCAGCTACGGTGATCATGTTCTTCGCCGTATGGTTCATCGTTAAAAATACGTATGTAAACAAGAAGAAGAGAGCCGTTGCAGAAGAAAACTATACGGGATGGGAAAAGCTTTCTGCCAGAAAATTATATGTAGACGAACTTTACAATGCGATTATTGTAAAAACTGTTGAAGGATTAGGACGCGGAGGAAAAATGTTTGATAAGGGTATATTGGACCGCTTTGTGGATTTTGTGGGTGATGGTGCTGAAGACAGCGGAAGGTCCATGAAACGCATCCAAAACGGAAATGTGGAAAATTACATCCTTATCATGTCTTTAGCTGTGGGAATTATATTAATTGTTAACTTTTTATTACAATAATAATGTCGTATTTACTATTAACATTATTACTTTTACCTCTTGTAGGTTCGGGATTAGTTTTTGCCTGGAAGAATAATTCCAGCAAATATTTGGCGCTAGGAATTGCATTGATACAGATGCTGCTCACTTTTTATGCACTTTCGGATTTTAATTTTGCTCCGACGGTAGACAGTGTGTTGCAGTATGAAATCAATTATCCATGGTCTCAATATATCAAAAGCTCCCTTCATTTCGGGATTGACGGAATGAGCATGCTGCTTTTGCTGCTGACCAACATTTTAACGCCAATCATCATTTTATCTTCTTTCAATGAGAATGTAAGCTACAGAAATTCTTTCTACGGATTGATTCTGTTGATGCAATTCGGGCTCGTAGGGGTTTTCACCTCTCTGGACGGATTATTATTCTACATTTTCTGGGAAGTAACTCTGATACCGATTTGGTTCATTGCCGGACTTTGGGGACAGGAAAATAAAAGGTTGGAATTTACTACGAAATTCTTCGTATATACATTTGTGGGGTCATTGTTTATGCTGGCAGGATTGATCTATGTTTACAATCATTCTGCATCATTTGCCTTAACTGACCTGTACAATGCGCAGCTTAATGAAACGCAACAGACAGTGGTATTCTGGTTCATATTCTTTGCCTTTGCAGTGAAATTACCGGTATTCCCATTCCATACATGGCAGCCTGATACTTATACCTACTCTCCTACTCAGGGATCAATGTTGCTATCAGGGATTATGCTTAAGATGGCAGTATATGGAGTAATACGTTACTTATTGCCGGTTACTCCGGTTCCGATCGCAGGGATCTCAGGGCAGATCGTCATTATCCTTGCCATTATAGGAGTAGTTCATGGTGCTTTGATTGCCATCGTGCAGACGGATATGAAAAGAATCATTGCTTACTCTTCTTTCTCCCACGTCGGACTGATCGTTGCAGGTATCTTTGCTTCAGCAGTGATCTCCTTGAGGGGAACATTCAATATTGAAGGAGCTGAAGGGGCTTTGGTACAGACATTTGCTCACGGTATCAACGTAGCCGGTCTGTTCTACTGCTGTGATATTCTGTACAAGAGATTTAAATCAAGAGATATCAGACAGATGGGTGGTTTGGCCAAAGTGGCTCCGAAGTTTGCCATACTCTTTCTGATCATTATACTGGGCTCAATGGGAGTTCCGCTAACCAATGGATTCATCGGGGAGTTTATCCTGCTGAAATCAGTGTATGATTTCAATGGAACCGCAGCCATAATAGCGGGTCTTACCGTGATCTTTGCCGCTGTTTATCTGTTAAGATTTTATGGAAAAGCAATGTTCGGGGAGGGTAATGAAGCGGTATTGAGCACTGCCAGAGATCTATCAGGAGCCGAATTTTCAGTATTGGCAAGCTTGGCGGTCTTCGTGATCCTGCTAGGGATTTTCCCACAACCGGTAATCGAAATGGTGAATAGTTCGTTGAAGTTTATCTACCAATCAATGGTAAGTTAATTTGATATTTTAGAGAAATGAGTGTTTTAATTATTGTTTTCCTAACGGCAGTTATTGCGTTATTTTCAGGAGTTTTTGAACAGGGGAAATTCGCAAGATACATTGGGATTTTGGGATTAATCATCGCATTATATGTAAGCTTTATGCCAGAATGTTCGTTTTTCGAACAATACAGACATATGTATGATTACAGTGCAAATACTGCATTATTCACTAAGATATCAATTGTAACCACTTTATTGCTATTCTTCCTGGGAGGTTTTGCATTCAGCAATCACAGAAGCCACCAGTCTGAATTATATGCATTGATGCTTTTTGCCCTATGTGGGGGGATCATCCTTTTCGGATACCAGAATATGGTTACCCTGTTTTTAGGTGTGGAAATTCTTTCCATTCCTCTCTATGTAATGGCAGGAGCCAATAAAACCGACCTTAGGTCCAACGAAGCTTCGATCAAATATTTCTTGATGGGTGCATTTGCAACCGGCTTCCTGTTATTCGGTATTGCGTTTATCTATGGAAGTGCTGGAAGCTTTGATATTTATAAGATCCATGATTTCGGTACGGCTAACCCTTCCAATGTGATGTTCATCCTGGGAGTTCTGCTGATCCTTTGCGCACTGGCGTTCAAGGTGGCATTAGCGCCTTTCCATATGTGGAGCCCTGATGTTTATTATGGAGCACCTTCGCTGATCACGGCCTTTATGGCAAGCGTTGTAAAGATCTCTGGGTTCTTTGCCCTGTTCAGACTGATGACCATAAGCTTCGCGGGAGTTACCCACGAATGGATTAACGTTCTGGGAGTATTCATAATCATTACATTGCTGCTGGCAAACGTTATGGGTCTTGCCCAGACAAATGCAAAAAGAATGCTGGCCTATTCATCCGTTTCGCATGCAGGATATATCGGATTGGTATTCTTCGGAATGACGAATCTCTCCACCTATAATCTGGCATTTTACCTATTTGCTTATTCCTTATCTACAGTAGGTGTATTCATGTGTCTGATCTGGGTGGAAAAACTAAAAAGAGAAACTTCTTTCGGGGCTTTCAAAGGATTGGCAAAATCTGAACCTCTACTGGCCACAACAGCTGCCATTTCAATGCTTTCTATGGCAGGAGTTCCGCTGACTGCAGGTTTTATGGGTAAATTTGCATTATTCTCACAGGCCATGAACGGCGCTGCATTCCTGGTTCTGATTGCGGTTTTAGGTTCCGCCCTTTCGATCGCTTATTACCTGAGATTAATCATAGCCATGTTCTTTTTCAAGGAAACTACCTTCAAATCCTCAGAAAGAGTTACCCTTACCTATAATATTGTAGCCGCGTTCGTTATTGCTTCAATAATCATTCTCGGAATTTTCCCTGATCTGTTTGCCACACAATTCGGATTATAAAAGCCCGCTAAAATAATATAAGCACAACCGAAAAGTTGTGCTTTTTTTATAACTTTACTTTAAATTTCAGCTTTTGGCAAATCTTTACAAAAAGGACTCCCCATTTCAGGTTTATATTTCATTCAAAAAATATTTGGATGTGCTTGAGCATATCCGCTATAATGACCGTTTGGAATACCGGGTTAACTATGCAGAATCTCTTATCAATAAAACGAAGAACTTCCGGGAACTGAAGGACGGGTTTCAGGATCTCTCATTGCTGGAAAAATATGAAGACCTCATCAAACTCCTTCTGGCGGATCTGTTCCCTACAGGATTAACCAATAATGAGATTAAAGCTGCCAGCAGTCCGCTGTCAAATATCACCTTCAATTATACTGAAAGATTCAAAAATATTCTTAAGGATGCTGGAAAAGATTTTGAAATAGAGCTCCGTAATATTGATGATGACGAGTTCTATGTGTTTTGCTGCTGCCTTATTTTGCAAAGCTATTTCAAAAAGGATATCAAGACCACCCTTCCTTTTTATTATGACATTCCTAATAAGCAGGGGATCATAAAACACTACAAGATCACGGTAAATTCAGATTTTACAGAAATTTATCCTACAGATAAGGCCAAAATCCCCTCCGATGATGTAATAGATATGCTCCTGGAAAACCTGGACGACTTCAAACTATGGAAAAAGTACTTTCCATCCCAATCCTGGGTTTTAAAAGGTTTCAGTATCATTTCCCTTGTCGACTGTACTTCAGAAGTGGCATTGTCTGATTTAAAGTCAAGCATGATACAGATCGATCCGGAAAATCTTTCTCCGGACGGGAATCTGACTGAGATCTTTAAATCTTATTTTGACGTGGCCGAGCTTAATTTCGGTCTAATGCTCTTCAACAAGAAAGACCAGAGACTGGAAAAGATCCCGATCTATGAAAATCTTTTTACCAATCATATCCTGGATTTCTGGATCAATGCCTTTGATGAGGAAACCCGTAAGAACACATTCAATAATCTGAACCACAATTCAAAACCTATTGTGATTTCCAATGTGAATAATCTGGACGAGGAAATAAAAAGGCGGCCCTCTTTCTCCATTCTCAAAGAGAACAATATCAACAGCTTTATGGTAATCCCCATTGTAAAAGATAATGAGCTGCTGGCTATCATGGAATTTACTTCTCCTCTGGCTAACAGCTTCAATGGCTTAAAGCTTAAGAAAATGGAGTTTTTTACCGATATGATTCTTTTCTCACTCAACCGGTTCAATTTTGAGAAAAATTATCAGATTGAAGCTATCATTCAACGGGAATACACTTCGATTCATGACAGTGTAGTCTGGAAATTCAGGAATGAGGCGGAAAAATACTTCAATGCTTCGTTGTCTAAAAAAATATACACCCTAAAGCAGATATCGTTTAAAAATCTTACTCCTCTTTTTGGTTTTTCAGATATCCGTTCTTCTTCAGAAAAGCGGTTCAGCCTGATGCTGGAAGACCTTAACCAGCAGATAGACTGCCTACATGATATTTTCTCCATGATCAATTCGGATTCAGAAAAATATTTACTTGCCCTGGATATTTTTGAGAATGAACTGAACAACGAGATTAAAGCGGATACGGAACAACGGTTCCAAAGACTTTTGAGGGAAGAAATCCATCCCTACCTTCAGGGAAAACTGGAAGTGAAGACCACAAAAGAAATAAAAGCAAAGATCAAAGATTATTTTTCGCAGGTTTTTATTCAAAATGACCTCTTTTACGCTAAAAGGAAAAGCCTTGATGATTCCATTACCCTGGTCAACAGAAAACTCGCGGACATGCTTGATGAGAGCCAGGTAAAAGCCCAGCAGATTTTTCCCCATTATTATGAGAGGTTTAAATCTGATGGTGTGGAGCACAATTTATACATAGGCCATAATATTGCTCCGGATCTGCACTATACCTCAAAAGTGGTTCATAAATTGAGATACTGGCAGCTGAAAACCATCTGCAATATGGAGCGTGAATTTCAAAGCTTTAAGGTAGGTCTTCCGATCCCTTTGGATATCGCCTCACTGATCTTTGTGTATAATGAAAAAATCGACATCCGTTTCCGCATGGATGAAAAACGCTTTGATGTAGACGGAGCCTATAATTCCTATTACGAGATCATAAAGAAAAGGCTGGATAAAGCCCATATAAAAGATTCCACAGAAAGGATCACCTGCCCGGGGAAGATCACCATTGTCTATTTCGGAATGGAGAACCAGAAAGAGTACCTGGAATACATTGCCAAGCTTCAGAAGAAAAATGTTCTTAAGAACGATATTGAATTTTTAAAAGTCGAAGATCTCCAGGGCATCACCGGGCTACTGGCACTGAGGGTATCCCTGGTAGTGTAAATAAGACCAATGGCAGCACAGCCATGCCCGTCATCCGATAAGTACTCTAAACTCTTGTCAAAAGTCCAGACCATGGCAGTAATTAAAGTGACAGAAATGCATACCCAAAGGATAATACGGAAATAATGATTCCTGCCATAAAGATCTTATAGGTAGTGGACAACAGCCTGTACTTCCTGTCCAGAACTTTCCCCAGATAATATAAATCCTTCACCATAGAATCATAAATATAATCCCTGTCTTTGATAAGAACCTTCATGGCGTCGTTATACTCATCAAAGATCATCCTGTTAAAGTTTCCAAAGAATAAAAGATTGACCTTTCTGTCTGCGACATCCTGAGGGGTGAACCTTGCCTTGGTGACGTTGGGCTTCGTGGATAGAATCGCAAAAATAATGGTCAGAACACTTGAAGCCAGCAAAATAAAGCTTGGAATGATCAGATGTGAATTTTTAGGTGTATCCAGTTTGGGAACAAGTACGGAAAGGCATACGGAAATAATGATTGCATTTACCGAAAGAAGAATGTTGGCTTTACTGTCGGCAATATCGCTTAGCCTTGTATGGTTGCTCAAAGTCACCCTGAACAGCGTATCTACGCTTCTGTCCGATTTTTCTTTTTTATTTTCAGAATTGTCTTTTTTCTCCTCTTCTTTTTCCAGCTTTTTCTCGATTTTCCTGATGTTTTTCTTTTTCAGGGGCTCCCAGTTTTCTTTTGCGTATTCGGTGTAGAACTTGTGCTTATTCTTAAGCATATCAAGATTTCCTTCATTCCATTCATCATTGGAAAAACACTTTACGTTGGTAAGCTCCCATTCCTTTCTCAGGGCATCTGAAATATCACTGTAATTATAGCTTGCGAAATGGCTGCAATCTGCATCCTTTGCAATTTTTTCAAGAAGATTCTGCGGCTCATAACCAATTTTGGTTGCCAGAATCAACCGGGCAATATCTTCAATATCATTTTCAGGATAATTTTCGTTCTGTAAAAATCTCGTCATAATTTCAACACCCTTTTCCTCATGATCCTTAGGGCTTTCCACATAACCCGTATCATGAAACCACAGAGCCAGCAGTACTTTTTCCTGATCCTTTTCAGAAACAGGCGTATTTTTCATAATTTCCTCTGCCTTGTTTACTGTATAGGTGGTATGGATAAAATTATGATAAAAATATACAGAAGATAGCTTATCTTTGAATAATGTTTCAACATAATTTTTAGCTTTGTGTAAAATACTCATTCCTGAATTTTTGTTAATGTAAATTTATGAATTTATCCTTTAATACATCCCTAAAAATAATTTCAGCACCGATCAGATTTTTACTGGTTCCGGGACTTTTATATTCTTGTGCAACCTATAACGTTAAAAAGGGTAAAAACTTATCTGAAATAAAAAATTCTGAAATAAAATCTGAAAATAATTTCACGATTTTCCTGATCGGGGATGCCGGGAATGCAGACGAGCCCCATGCGAAGCACACTTTAAGTTTACTTAAGAACAAGCTGGATTCGGCGGATCAAAATTCCATGCTGATTTTACTTGGGGATAACATTTACCCTTCAGGGATGCCGAAGGAAACGGATAAGGAGTATGCCCTGGCCAGGCAAAAGCTGGAAACCCAGCTAGCGATCACAAAAAACTTTAAGGGAAAAACACTCGTAATCCCGGGAAATCATGACTGGTATAACGATCTCGACGGCCTAAAGGCTCAGGAGGAGTTTGTAAAAAGCTATCTGAACAATAAAAAGGCTTTTCTTCCCAAAGGTTCATGCCCGATTGATGATATTAGCCTTACCCCCGATATCAAACTTATCGTTATCGATACGGAATGGGCTTTGGTCAACTGGAACAAATATCCGGGGATCAACAAGAACTGCGATATCAAAACCCGGGAAGATCTTTTTACCGAATTTAAAGATATCATTAATAAAAACCAGGATAAGAAGATCATCGTAGCCCTACACCATCCGGTGGTCAGTAGCGGTACGCACGCGGGATATACGTCCGCAAGATCCCACCTTTTCCCGTTTCAGGGTAAAGTGCCTCTTCCCGGTGTGGCTACCATAGTAAACGTCCTGAGGAGCTCGTCCGGAGCCAATCCTGAGGATATTAATAATCAGCATTATGCAGATCTGGCCAACAGGCTGAAAAGCATCGTCCAGGAAAAGGATAATATTATTTTTGTTTCCGGGCATGACCATAATCTGCAATATCATAAAAACAGGAATATCAGGCAGATCATCAGCGGATCCGGATCAAAAAGAGATCCTTCCACCATAGCGGAGAAAACAGACTTTTCTTATGGCGGAAGCGGTTTTGCCATACTCAATATCAGGAAAGATGAAAGCGCTGATGTGGATTTTTTTTCAACAGAGGGAGGTCAACAAAAAAAGCTGACCCAGATAACAGTCATTGAAAAGCCCAAGGAATTTATAAACAATTACCCGGATACTTTCCCGGCTACAGTTACCTCAACCATATACCCTAAAGAACTAACCGAAAAAGGCAGGGTGTACCGATGGCTCTGGGGTGAGCATTACAGAAAATATTACGGAATCCCTGTTGAAGCGCCTGTTGCCAATATCTCCGAGCTGGATGGAGGCTATATCCCTTTCAGGGAAGGCGGTGGAAACCAATCAAATAGTTTGCGGTTAAAAGCTAAGGATGGGCAGGAATTCGTGATGAGAGGCGTTAAAAAAAGCGCAGTCCGTTTTCTTAATAATATGGCGTTCAAAAAAAATACTTTCGGGAATGAGCTTAAGAATACTTTCCCGGAGAAATTTTTATTGGATTTCTATACAACCAATCACCCCTTCACCCCTTTTTCGGTGGGAAACCTGGCTGATAAGCTCAACATATATCACAGCAATCCAAGGTTATATTATATCCCGAAACAGAAAGCTCTGGGGGTATATAATGAAAACTACGGCGACGAAATGTATATGATTGAAGAACGCTTCTCCTCCGACCCTAAAACGCTGGAGTCCTTCGGCAATGCCAGCGATATTGTTTCCACCGATGATGTTTTAAAAAATCTTACCAAAAACTATAAATATTCCGTAGATAAAGAATCTTACATCAGGGCAAGAATCTTTGATATGCTTATCGGTGACTGGGACCGGCATTCCGATCAGTGGAAATGGGCGGAATATAAAAATGGTGATAAGGTAACTTATAAACCGATACCCCGGGACAGGGATCAGGCTTTCAGCAAATATGACGGCGCCGCATTTAAGATCATTATGAATATCCCGGCTATCCGTCACATGAAAACTTTCAGGGAAGATATCAAAAACGTGAAATGGATGAATATGGAGCCTTATCCATTGGATTTAATATTTCTGAAAGGTTCTGCCAGAGAAGAATGGGTGGCCCAGGCCCAATATATTCAGGAATATCTGACGGATAAGGATATTGATGAAGCTTTCAACAACCTGCCAAAAGAGGTGAAGGATGAAACGATTGCCGATATCCAGGCAAAGCTTAAAGTCCGGAAAACAAAATTACAGGATTATGCATCCGAATATTATGAGGTCTTACAGAAAAAAGTTCCTTTGGCCGGAACGGTGGACCCGGATAAGTTCGTAATCATTAAAAAAGGAAATACCGTTACAGTTCAGCAATATAAATTAGACAAGAACAAACAAAATCCGGAACTGGTTTTTGAAAAAACGTATGCGGATTCTGAGACAAAAGAACTTTGGATTTATGGTCTGGAAGACGATGATATTTACGAGGTTTCCGGAGAAGGTAAACCGAAAATGAATATCAGGCTGATAGGAGGCTACAATCACGACACCTACAATATTGCCAACGGAAGCCGGGTGAAGATTTATGATTTCAGGTCTCAAAAAAATACTTATAATGCGGCTTCCGCAAAGAAAAGGATTTCCGATGATTATGATATCAACACCTATGACTATAAGCATCCGAAATATAATTTTGTTGCAGGCTATCCCAATGCAGATTATAATCCTGATGACGGGGTGATCATTGGTGTCCTGGCCAATTATACGGTAAACAATTTCATCCGGGCACCCTATACCCAAAAGCATAGCTTAAAGGCTAACTTTTATACCGCAACAGCCGGATTCAACCTTATTTACAAAGGAATTTTCAAAAAAGCGATCTCAGGGTGGGATCTCAATCTCGATGCGGCCTATACCACCCCTCGTTTTGCTGAAAATTTCTTTGGCTTATCCAATGAAAGTGAGTATGATAAAGCGGATACGGAAAGAAAATATAACAGAGCAAGGATTTCAAAATTCAGTTTTGCCCCGTCTGTTTCTAAAAAAAGCTGGATGAACCTATCGCATCAGTTTCAGCTGACCTTCGAAAACAATAAGGTGCAGAGAAACGGCAACCGCTTCGTAGATGTTTCCCCGGATGTAAGGCCGGAAGTATTCCAAAGCCAGCAATTTGGAGGAGCCAATTACACATTCAGCTATAAAAACCTCGATAATAATGCTTTTCCTACTTTAGGCATGGAATTTACCGTAAATGCCGACTGGAAAGCTAATCTTACAGATTTCAACAGGAATTTCCTGGCGCTTACCGGAACGCTGGCCTTTGACCACAGAATCGATAAAAAGGGGTATTTTGTATTTGCCAATGCCAGCAATGGTATGTGGATCAATAACAATAATTTCGAATTTTATCAGGCGGCAAGCATAGGAGGTAATAACGGATTGAGGGCGTTCAGAAATGACAGGTTCTCCGGCAAATCTTATTTTACAAATAACTCTGAAATACGATGGGATTTTGGCAGGGTTCCCAACAATATTATTCCTGCCAATATGGGCATTCTGGTAGGCTACGATATCGGCAGGGTGTGGAATGACCATGAAGATTCCCGGAAATGGCATCAGTCAGTGGGTGCCGGATTCTGGTTAAGTATTGTGGAAATGTTCTCCGCCAGACTCAATTATTTTTACGGATCTGATGGCGGAAGGATTTCAGGTGGTGTGGGAATGACTTTTTAGATGTAATGAACTGTACATTTTACATAAAAAACCGCAGAAAGTTCTGCGGTTTTTATTTTTTTTATTGCAATTTCAGGATTACCTGCCCGTCCGAACCATAGGAATAGGTCCATTCTGAATGTCCATTTCCAAGAGGGAACTGTGTATTCTGAAGGTCCTGGACTGTATAATCTATCTTTCGATAATTGTTTTTTGATAAGCTTTTTTCGTAAAAGTTATCATTACATAAATATAATTTTTTAAAAGGATTTTTTGCAGTATCGAAATTTGAATAAAAAGTTGTTGTAAGTTTAGAATCTATACCTCCCGACTTTTCTAATTTTTCGCTTTTAATTAAATTTTGGTTTGAGTCAAAGAAATATGTTGTAAAATATTCCCAGGTATATTTCTTTTCATCTACAATAACCTTGTCTGCCTGGTAAGCGTACGTTTTCTCTGAAAACAGGAAATCTGAACCATCATACAAATACCTGCTTTTAAGCTTTCCGTTCTCCATATTACAGATTTCTTTCTTGGCACCATTATCTGCTATTTCTGAATGCTGAATAGATATCTTATCATTATTGTAAGAAAACAAAGAATATGGGGCTGTCATAAAAATGGTAATGCCCGGAGTTGGTGACATAATTTTACCGGAAGCCTTTTTTAGAAGACCATTTTCATATGAAAATTCGTAATTAAGATGCGGGGCAAGTGAAGAATAGGTTTTAGGAAGTGAAGCTATAAAAACGGAAATTTTTTCTGGTTATAAATCCTGTTCAGCAGCAATTATACTCTCATCATTACTACATGAAAAAAATATTCCTATAATACATAAAAAAGTTTTTTCATAGTTATTTTTCAGTCGCAAAAATACAATTTCCTGCACAACTTACAAAGAAAGCCTATATACATTCCCACCCTCTTTTCCATCCTTTTCATCGGCAATGAGAAGTGTTTTATCATCAAGGAAAACAACCGCTTCTTTTTGGGAATTATGGTTTAAAGAAACTTTCTGAATATTTACTTTGCTGAAATCGTCCGCTGAAAAGCCGGTTAAAACCTGAACATTTTTATGATTTAACAGAACGATTTTATCCTTGGTGCTGTTAATCGCTGCAGAAGTAATCGCGGCATCGCTGTAACCGCCCTGAAGCTTTAATTTACCGATAAGCTTAGCTTCAAAGTCACCTTCCTGATTGGGAATTTTAAAAACCAGGAAAGTACCATCAAAGCCTTTGCTTCTGTTTTTTGTAAAAAGATAAAATTGGCCGTCCATTTCTACAAAAGCTTCACAATCATACAGCCAGTAGGATTTCTTGGGCGGAAATTCCGTCTGTCCTTCATAATGGAATGTTGTGGTCTGGGTAACTTTTGTGGATTTCTGGGAAGCATCTTTTAGATCAACTTTTAAAATCGATAAATCCTGCCGGTCGTTCTCATTATTTCCAAAATCTCCGATATAGATATTTCCCTGAGTATCTGCTGTGATATCTTCCCAGTCGTGGTTTTCCGCGTTTTCCACCAGGACATCGCCAATCAGATTTCCTTTACGATCAAGGCCGTAAATGACATTTTTATTTCCCTGATCTTCGATTCCCCAGATTGTTTTACCATCTTTTGAAAGTGCTATTCCCGAAATTTCCTTCAGTTTTTTAGGCAGCGAAAATTCCGGCCGGATAGGATCTTCTTTTTTCAGTTGTTCATTCTGATTCTTCGGATTGCATCCCATTAACAAAAGGGATACAAGCGTACCAATAATATGCATTTTCATCTGTTTTTATTTAATATTTTCACTTCATCCCACAGAAGATCCATTTCTTCCAGGGGCATCTCCGAAAGCTTCAGGCCTCTTTCATTAGCCAGCCCTTCCATCTGCTGGAATCTGGATATGAATTTCAGATTGGTTCTTTCCAAAGCCGAATCCGGATTGATTCCTGAGATTCTTGCATAGTTGATCAATGAAAAAAATACATCTCCCAGCTCCTGTTCTTTTTTATCCGGATCTGTTTCCGCATGAAATTCGCGGATCTCTTCGTCTACCTTCTTCCAGGCATCTTCCGCATCATGAAATTCAAAGCCAATCCCTTTTACTTTATCCTGTATCCGGAAGGCTTTTACCAGGCTCGGTAGGCTTTTGGGAACTCCTCCCAGGATAGATTTATTTCCTTCCTTCAACTTTAGCTTTTCCCAGTTTTGTTTTACTTCTTCCTCATCCTTTACTTCCGTATCCCCGTAAATATGCGGATGCCGGAAAATCAGTTTTTCATTAAGGGAATTGATCACGTCAGCAATGTCAAAACTTTCTTTTTCAGAACCTATCTTAGCA
The DNA here is from genome assembly GCF_041361455.1 of Chryseobacterium gossypii. Taxonomy (NCBI): domain Bacteria; kingdom Pseudomonadati; phylum Bacteroidota; class Flavobacteriia; order Flavobacteriales; family Weeksellaceae; genus Chryseobacterium; species Chryseobacterium gossypii. Next base: position 35,312 of record NZ_JBGCUR010000014.1, read on the forward strand.
TAAAAAACAAGATGAAGCAGAACGTCTCCCAGTTCTTTTTTGATTTCCTGCAGATCTTCCTGTAAAATAGCATCTGAAAGCTCATAAGTTTCTTCAAGGGTCAGATGACGGAGTGATTGCAGGGTCTGCTTCTGATCCCACGGGCATTTTTCACGCAGATCATCCATTATGTCCAGCAGCCTTCCGAAGGCTTCCAGTTTTTCCTGTTTGGTATTCATAAGATAAAGGGTTCAAAGTAGTACAAATGTAAGGCAAACTTTATTAATTTTCTAATAAGAAAAACCCTGCCGGCGAGAATGCTGGCAAGGCTTTGTTTATCCGGGAATTCAAAATGAATTATCCTTTTTTCGTGTGGGTGCTTTTCGGAGCGGATTTGGCCGCAGAGGTCGCCTTTACTTTTGGAGTCGCAGGCTTTTCAGCTTTAGGGGCTGCTGCTTTTTTAGGAGCTTCCTTTTCTATGCTTACTTCCTCTCTGGCAGGTTCCAATGTTTCAGGCTCAGCCTTTGCAAAGCTCTCAGGAGTAATATATCCTGACTTTTGGAGAATATTATACCATTGCGCCAATTTTTTGATGTCAGAAATATATACTCTTTCCGTATCATAATTAGGAAGGGAGGCCGACATGAACTCTCTCAGCTCGGCATCACCGGATTTATGCGAAATCGTTTCCTTATAATCATGATTTTTTGCAATATTTTCAAAAACTTCGAACAAAGGAACTTCTTTATCAAAAGTAAACATGGCGATATTATCCAGCAAGCTTACCTGGCTGGAGTTTCCTATGCTTACTTTTTTCTTTGTAGTAACATCTTCAATAATAAACCCGTTTCTTAATTGAGAAACTAATTTGTAAAGTCCTGGTTTTCCGGAAATTGAAATTATTTTTTCTAACAGCATAATTTTATTTTTTGTCAATTATACAATCAGCCTTTGGCTTTTTGTTCTTTATTCTATTTATTTAATGTTTAATATTTTATTTTGGAAATCTCATTTTATAATTGATGCTTACGTCACCCTGAGAAATCTTTGTCAGCTTCCCTTTTACCAGCTTTTTTTTCAGTGCACTGAGATGGTCAGTAAACAAGATTCCTTCAATGTGATCATATTCATGCTGAATTACGCGGGCTCTAATATCGGAAAAAGTTTCTGTATGTTTCACAAAATTTTCGTCATAATATTCTATGACTATTGTTCCTTTTCTTTTTACGTCTTCCCTCACATCCGGAATAGAAAGGCAACCTTCATTGAACTTCCATTCTTCCCCCGATTCTTCAAGAATTCTGGCATTAATAAAAACTTTTTTAAACTCTGCCAGCTCATCTCTGATGTCCTCGTAATCTTCATCTTCCGCCAAAGGAGAGATATCCACTATAAACAAACGGATATCCAAACCAATCTGAGGTGCTGCCAATCCTATGCCATTGGCACTGTACATGGTTTCAAACATGTTGTCTATAAGTTCCTGCAAATCCGGATAGTTCTTATCTATATCCTTGCCTACCTTCCTTAAAATAGGATCTCCAAATGCTCTTATCGGTAAAATCATCTTGTTCTTTGTTCTAAAAAATTCTGCAATATAATGGTTGCACTTACTTTATCAATCAAACCTTTCTCTTGTCTTTGTTTTTTATTTTTGCCGCTTTGGGAAATAAAAAACGAAGCCATTTTGGAGGTAAACCTTTCATCGAAGCGGTGAACCGGAAGAGCCGGAAACTCTTTTGTCAACTCTTCAATAAATTTTAAAATATCGGTCTCCACCTCTGAAATATTTCCTTTTAAATCCACAGGGAGTCCTATTACCACCTCATCCACATTATTTTTACTGAAATATTTTTTAAGAAATTCCAGTAAGGATCGGGTCTCCACTGTATCAACACTACTGGCAACAATCTGCATATCATCGGTTGCAGCAATGCCACAACGTGCCTTTCCATAGTCTATTGCAAGGATCTGTCCCATAGGTTTGCAAATTTAGTAAATTTTAATGATTTTATTCCCTACACAGTTTTTTTTCTAAATCATGTTTTATTCCATTATTTTTTTTATAATTTTAATTCTCTAAAAAACGAATTATGAAGAAACTCATTCTCGTAAGACATGCCAAAAGTGACTGGCCGGAAGAAACAGAAGATTTTGACAGACCTTTGGCGGACAAAGGATTGGAAGAAGCCATGAATATGTCCAGATTCATGAAAAATAATAATATTTCCATAGATTATTTTGTTTCCAGCCCGGCAGTTCGCGCACTGAACACATGCAAGATTTTTAATCAGGCATACCAGCTCAGCATTATTACGAATGAGAAGCTTTATAACCCTTCTGAAAATAATTTTCACTCGGTCATTTATGATCTGGATGACAATCATGATTCCGTCGCTTTTTTCTCGCATAACAACGGAATCTCCAATTTTGCCAATTCCATTTCGGAAGATATTTTCCACTTTCCTACCTGCGGAGTCGCAGGCTTTGAAATAGACTGTAATTCCTGGTCTGAATTTGATGGCGCCCGTAAAAAGCTTCTGTTCTTTTATGAGCCTGGGAAAATTTGAACTCAATTTAAAGTTCTTCTTATATCAGAAGAAAGAAAGCTATTTTCCAACTTCAAATCCAGTTATATCCAATAGTAAAAACGTTTGCCGGAGTTTATTAAGCTGCTATATTAGGCAGGCATCACCGCCCACGCAGAATAAATAAAACGGGCCAAAGCCCGTTTTCTATATCTGTCAATAACTCTATTTTCTCCTCAGGTCAAGATCGCCAAAATCAAAGCTGAAATCCGTGACCTCTGATATTGGCTTCAGGGTGGCAGATTGTGCCTTGCCGTTCTCATCATAACTGAAAATAATGTAAGCATCAGCATCATAGCTTCTGTCGTCCCATCTGATGATAAAAGAATTATTGGAATATGGCAGCAGCTCTCCTTTTAATCTCGGAGAGTTGGCACACGATATCCGGTAGACATTTCCCTGCCGGGATATATCAACGTCTCCAAACCAGAGATCGTGGTACTTACCCGTAAACTGTTCGGCTTTCGGCTGCAGGCCTGTCTCCTTTTTGAAAGCTTCTGCCTTTGAAAAAGCTTCTTTTTTCTGTTTCTCAAATTCAGCATTCAATTTTGCCATCCTTTCGCTGTATGTTTTCAGCCAGTTCCTGTCTGCAATTCCAAGATATGAATCCTTTACCGTATTGGTAATGGTATTGAATGCCGTTCCCGATTGCTGATTGGTTAATACAATGATTCCGAGCTTCAGATCCGGGATAAGGGTAAACTGCGTCACAGTCCCGATCAGTCCGCCTGTGTGCTGGATCTGCTTGTATCCTTTGACATCACTTAAGAACCACCCCATCCCATAGCCGTAAAAACTGGTATCATAAGGATTTTTAGGTGCCACCGTATCTGGTATCTGCAAACTCCAAAGCTGCTGGATCTGCTTATCGGACACCAGTTTTTTACCTTCTTTGGTAGTGAAGTTGTTCAGCAGAAATTCTGCCCAGGTGCTCATATCCTTGATATTGCTCATAATCCCGCCGGCTGCATTGGCGGTTTCACTCCAGTCATGCGGAACGGCAATCGCTTTTCCGTCAACAGGAGCATGGGCATCAATTTTATTTGCCACAGCTTTTGCCCTACTGTAGCTTCCGAAACTGGAAGTCATTCCCACCGGCTTCATGATTCTCTGCTCTATAAATTCCGCCCAGCTTAATCCCGAAACTCTGTGAATCACTTCTCCTGCTACGATAAACATAATGTTGTTATAATCCAGGGTAGTTCTGAAAGGATTTTCAGGCTTCAAATACCTTACATTGTGGATAATATCATTTACCGTTAAGCTGCCACCCTCGGGAAAAAACATCAGATCACCCTGTCCGAGGCCTAATCCTGCCCGGTGTGTCACCAGATCTTTAATTGTGACATTTTGAGATACATACGGATCATACATCTGAAACTCAGGTATGTACTTGGAAACCTTGTCATCCCAATCCAGTTTGCCTTCATCCGCCAGAATTGTCAAAGCCGTACAGGTAAAACCCTTGGAGTTTGAAGCAATACCCACCAGGGTATTTTCATCCATAGGTTGTTTTGTGACCAGGGAACGTACCCCGAAACCTTTTGAATAAATAATTTTCCCGTCTTTTACAATTCCAACCGACATGCCCGGAACATCAAAGGTTTTCAGGGTATTCTGAATTAACCCATCCAGCTTTTTTTCTTCAATCTGCGCATTGAATAAAGCAACCACTATAAGAAAAAGGAAAAAGGAAATTTTCTGCTTCATTTTTTTCTAATTTTTTCAAAGGTAATAAATATTGCATGATCCGTTCAGTTATTGCTGAAAACCGTTTATCCACGAATGAATGAGTCCGAAGCAGGACTGCTGATGAATATTAAAAAAGAGATGGGCCAGATTCAGCAAAAAAAGTCTGCAACACGTATCTTTGCAAAATTACCGGATAATAAATTGAAAAAATTCAGACAATGACCAGAATACTACTCCTTTCCGATTCCCATTCCTATATTGATTCCCGCATCTTAGAGTATGCCGGACTAGCAGACGAGATCTGGCATTGTGGGGATTTCGGAAGCATGGATGTTATTGAACAGCTTGAAAAGATCAAACCGCTTAAAGGGGTCTACGGCAATATAGACAATGCTAAGATCCGCTCTGAGTTTCCGGAAGTGAACAGGTTTTTCTGTGAGGATGTTGAGGTTTTGATGATCCATATTGGCGGATATCCGGGAAGGTATTCTCCTTTAGCCAGAAAAGAAATCACCGAGAAAGCTCCTAAACTTTTTATCTCGGGGCATTCCCATATTCTGAAAGTCATGTTTGATGATAAGAACAATCTGCTTCATCTGAACCCCGGAGCCTGTGGCAAACAGGGCTGGCATAAAATGAGGACTATGATGCGTTTTGTGATTGACGGACAGGAAATAAAGGACCTGGAAGTTATTGAATTAGGACCTAAAATGGAATAAGAAGCACTTCCACTTCAGAATTGTTATTAATGTGTAAATTTAATTAAATCCAGGTTTCTGAATACTATGAAAATTGGCGATAAAGTTTCCGTAGTGGATGAAGATTTAAGCGGAGTGGTAACTTCCGTTAAAGGAAATACAGTAGTCTTTAAAGACGGCTATGGGTTTACCCATCAATATCCCAAAGAGAAGCTTGTCCCTAAAAATGCGGATATTTATGAAAACATAAGGATAATAGAAAAAGCTGAGCCCAAAAAGATTGTTTCTAAAAAGCATCAGAAGAATCATCTCGTCCTCGATCTGCATTTCCATAATCTGGTTAAAAATCCTGATGACTACGATAGTTTTGAAAGGCTTTTCATTCAGAAAGAAAAGTTGCTGGAAACACTGGACCTCTGCAGGAAGAATCATCTGAAAAAGCTGGAAATAGTTCACGGAATCGGTGACGGCACCCTTCAAAAGATGGTTTGGGAAGTCCTGGAGAGCCAGACCCGTATCGATTTTTACAATAAGGAGATACTTCATCATCAATCGGGCGCGGTAATGGTAGAATTTCACTAAATTTGCAGCAATTGAAATATGAACGTACTTAATTTACTTTTTACCAAAGACGGATTAATCTATCAAATCGCCCGGAATAAAAGCATTCTGGAAGAAAAGTCTTATTTCGTTACGGAAGAATCTCCGGAGAACTTCATTGCCGATGAGCTTGAAAAAGTTTTAATAAAACAGAGGTTTGATGAAATTTCTGTTGTTTCGGCCCTCAATCATTTCACTTTAATGCCTGAAGGGTTTTCCGAACATGAGGCAGGTTTTGATCTGATAGCATTCAATGCACCTGTTGACAAAGAAAAGGAAGAGCTGATGCTTTCCATCAACAGAAAATACAAAGTGCAGTTTTATTATACTTTTCCAAAGAATTACTACAGAAAAATTAAAGACCTGGCTATTCCGGTACATTTCAATTTTTCAGGGGAAAAGTTCTTAAATTCAATCCACACTAAAAATAATAAGGAGATCCATATTAATCTTTATCATAACCAGTGTGAATTTTTGGCAATTGACAATAAACAGATCATCCTGTACAATAACCTGGATGTAAATTCAGAAGTGGATTTTCTTTATTTCATCATGTTTACTTTGAGTAAAATAGGATTTGGGATTAATGACACGAACTTTTTTGCTTACGGAGAAACCACCGAAAATGAAACTTTTCTCTCCGAATTGCAGAAGTTTGTGAAGCATCTTAAAATTGTATACGATAATATTCCTAATAAAAATTTTATACTGAATCAGGTAGGATAAGAGCAATAGCTCGTCCCGTTTGGTTCCTAACACTAATAAACATATGTACAGAATAATTTCCGGAAGATGGAAGGCAAAAAAAATAGCTGCTCCCAAGAATTTTGATGTAAGGCCTACTACAGACTTTGCCAAGGAAGCTCTATTCAGTATTCTGGAGAATAAGTATGACATGCAGTCTGTCTCCGTATTGGATCTTTTTGCGGGGATCGGCTCCATTTCACTGGAATTTGCTTCAAGAGGATGTCAGGACGTCACTTCTGTAGAAATAAACCCCAAGCATACCGGCTTTATCCATTCTACAGCTTCCGATCTGGATATGGCCTTACAGGTGAATGTACAAAGAGGCGATGTCTTCGATTGGCTGAAAAAGTTCCGGAATAAAAAATCTTTTGAAATTGTATTTGCGGATGCACCTTTTGAAACCGAAGAAAAGAAATACTATGAAATGATCTCTCTGATTCTGAATAATAAGTATTTAAAAGAAAACAGCGTCCTTATAGTGGAGCACCAAAGCCGGCTAAAACTCCAGCATCCCAACTTAACCGACACCAGAAAGTACGGCAATGTAAGCTTCAGTTTTTTTGAAGCAAATAAAGAAGGGGATAATCAGGAACTATAATCTTATATTCCAGATAACCGTCACTTCGAGTAGCGGAACGAAGTGAAGCGTATCGAGAAGTTGCACAATCCGGCTCCAAAATCATGAAGAAAACCGGACTTTACTGATATTATAAAACAGGCTGCCCGATTGAGGCAGCCTGTTTTATAATACTTTTAATTCTAAATCAATACTTTTCCCAAAAATTTTTTTAGATATCCTTTCAAAGTTCTTGGTAAGATCCGAAAGATAGAAATGATAGCTCGGATTCGGATTATTGTCATTTAAAAGGCCATATTTATCCAGGATGATCTTCAGATGATTGGCCACAATATTAGGGGAATCTATCACCCTGACCCTGTTTCCGTAATATTGCCTGATCTCATCAATCAGCAATGGGTAATGGGTACATCCCAGGATTAGGGTTTCGATATTTTTCAGCTTATTATTGCTGAGATAATTGTAGATGATCGCATGGGTAATGGGATGGTTTTTGAAACCTTCTTCAATGGCAGGCACCAGCAGCGGGGTTGCCAGCTCATCAACCTTAATGAATTTATTATGCTTCCGGATGCTTTTTTTATATAATCCGGAATTTACTGTTGCCTTTGTAGCAATTACCCCAATATTATTATGAATCTCATAAGCTACTTTTTCCGCGACAGGATTGATCACATCGATAACGGGCACTTTACCTGCAACGGATTCTACTACTTCATCCAGGGCATTGGCTGTTGCGGTATTGCAGGCAATCACAATGGCCTTACAATTCTGTTCCAACAGGAAATTGGTGATTTTTGTAGAATATTCAATAATGGCTTCTTTTGACTTTTCACCATACGGAAGATGCTTTGTATCCCCAAAGTATATCAGGTCTTCATTGGGAAGAAGTCTTTTTATTTCTTTGGCATTGGTTAAACCACCTACCCCGCTATCAAAAATTCCGATAGGCTGTTTTGGTGAAAGATGCGAATAATCTTGTTTCTTAGTTTTCAAATGAGCTGAAATTTTATACAAAAATAATGAATTTTAATTGATTGATTAAATGCTTCAACTATATCAGGAACAAATCAGAAGCTATCCCGTCAGCCATAAACCAATGCTTTTCAGGGATCTTTAAATGGTCATTTTCAATAAGTAACACTCCTTCCTCCAGTTTAGGTTTTACTTCATTCCGGAAATGCTCAAGGATCCGGTCATTGAACTTAGACTTTAAACTTCCCAGTTCTACGCCCCAGGCTGTCCTCAGCCCGATCATGATCATTTCATTAAACCGGTCCTCCTGAGACAGGATCTCTTCTTCTTTGGCAAGGGAACCGGAGCCCAGCTGTTTCAGGTATTGCTGGTTATTGGCTACATTCCAGCTTCTTGTATCAAAGCCGTTATAAGAATGGGCAGACGGCCCGATCCCTAAATATTCCCTGTATTTCCAATAGGCTGAATTGTGTCTGGAATAGAATCCCGGTTTTGCAAAATTGGAGATCTCATAATGTTCAAACCCTTTGTCTTTCAGGAAATCTGACAGATAGTAAAACTCTCTATTCTGCTCCTCTTCTTTGGGGCCGGAAAGCCTGCCTTTGGCGATCCAGTCATTCAAAGCTGTTTTAGGCTCAACGGTTAAAGCGTAGGACGAAATATGGGGCACTTCCAGGGCAACTGTTTTATTTAAATTCTCTTTCCAGATCTCCAGGTTGGAAGTTGGTGAACCATAGATAAGGTCTATGCTTAAGTTTTCAAATCCCGAATCCTGTGCTCTTTTAATCGATCCTTCCGCTTCCGAAGCATTATGAGCCCGGTTCATCAGTTTCAGATCTTTATCAAAGAAGCTCTGCGTCCCTATTGATAAACGATTCACAGGAGACTGGCTCAATCTCTTCAGAAAATTTTTATCGAGATCATCCGGATTGGCCTCAAGTGTAATCTCGATATCTTTCTCAAAGCTAAAATACTTCAGAACCTCATCTATCAGTGAATCTATTTCATCGGCAGAAAGAATGGAAGGTGTTCCGCCACCGAAGTATAAAGATTGTAATGACCTGTTCTGCAACTCATCTTTTCTTAAAAAGATCTCTTTTTTCATTGCAGCAAGCATTTCATCTTTAAGATTTAAAGAGGTTGAAAAGTGAAAATTGCAGTAACTGCACTTTTGCTTACAGAACGGAATATGGATGTAAATCATAAATAAAAAAAAGCCCTGAAAAATCAGAGCTCAAATTTATTTAATTTTAATGGATTAATATCTATATCCTCTGCGATTAATAAAGTTATCGAAATTATATCCTAATCCGACCATAAAGCTGTTTCCACCATAATCCTGGATATCAGATAACCCGATGTTGTAAGTAGCACCCACCATAAATTTGTTGAATCTTACTTTCACCACAGGAGCGATCTGTAACTGTTGGCTGTCAAATCTGTTTTGAACGGATCTGTAGTTTACCCCAAAAGAGAATGAATTGATATCATTAAAGAAGGTAGCCATTAAGTTATAATCAATGGTTCTTGTGGAATTGGTATTTAGGTTGATCAAGGCAGATGGAGTTAAATACATATTGTCTGCAAAATGCCAGTCGTATCCTAAATTTAAGAAGAATTTGATCGGAGAAGGCTCACGTCCGTTCACGATGGCATCATCATTGGTTAGAGCAATATCATTTACAGAAACCGCTGCGAAGATATTTCTGTAGGTAGCCGCCACCCCGAAGTTGGCATAGGCCATGAAAATATTACTTTCACTTCCCTGTAATAACGGGTCGGAAGCATCTTCGGTATTAATTTTTGAATAATCAAAATTCATATTGTAGAAGCTGACACTTGTACCGAAAGAGAACTGGTCTTTTCTGTCTCCTTCGCTGCTAAGAGGAATAAAATATGAAGCACCAGCTGTAATACCTCCTGCAGAAATAGGCCCGTTACTATCTCTGAAAACAGAAATACCTGCCCCTACTCTATCAAAAATGTTAGCATTGATCCCCACAGATTGTACATTTGGAGATTCGCTGAACTTGGTAAATTGTTGTTGGTAGTTGAGATTTAGCTGAACATAGTCTGTTTTTCCGTATTGTGCTGGGTTGAACAGAAACTCACCATCCAAAAGATATTGTTGATAGTATGGTAGTGTTTCTTGTGCTTTGTATGCATTTGACAAAAGAGCTAAACATACGATAGCATATAGTTTTCTCATAACAAATCTTGATTTCAATTCAACAAATATAAAAAAATTCTCAATATATTTTTAGTTTTCCAAATATTTTCTCCATTTTTTTACAGCATCCGCCATATCTTTAGGCATTGGACTCTCAAAATATAATTCTTTTCTGGTCGTGGGGTGTATAAATCCTAAAGTATGGGCATGAAGGGCATGTCTGGGGAGAATTTCAAAAACATTTTTTATAAACTGCCTGTATTTCGGCAGGTTAACTCCTCTTAGCGCAGTATGGCCTTCATATCTTTCGTCATTAAACAAGGTATGCCCGATATGCTTAAAGTGCGCACGGATCTGGTGCGTTCTTCCCGTTTCCAGCTTGCACTCTACCCACGTCATATACTTAAAACGCTCGATTACCTTATAATGGGTAACGGCATGTTTTCCCTGGCTGCCATCTTCATATACAGACATTTGCATTCTGTTTTTGGGATGCCTTCCGATATGCCCCCTTATCGTCCCTTCATCGTCCTGTAGATTTCCCCACACAAAAGCCCAGTACAGCCTTTTCGTGGTTCTTTCAAAAAACTGTTTGGCCAGAAAGCTCAGGGCAAATTCATTTTTAGCAATCACTAATAATCCGGAAGTATCCTTATCTATCCTGTGGACAAGACCTACCCGGTCCAAATCTGATTTTTCCCCGTTTTTCTCGAAATGGTAAGCCAGAGCGTTGACCAATGTTCCATCCCAGTTGCCGAATCCCGGATGTACAACCATACCTGCCTCTTTATCCACAACCACCAGGTCTTCATCTTCATAAACGATATTAATAGGAATATCTTGTGGAATAATCACATTTTCCCTTGGAGGATGTGTCAACAGCACTGATATCTGATCGCCGGGCTTTACCCGGTAATTCTGCTTTACGGGATTCCCGTTTACAATAACGTTTCCTGCCCGGCAGGTTTGGGAGATCTTATTTCTGGAAGAATTCTGACGGTATATTAATAAGAATTTATCTATTCTTAAAGGCTCCTGTTTGCTGTCAACAGTGATATTAAGATGCTCATACAGCCCTTTATTTTCCTCGTCAATATCCAGATTGACGGGATCCAGCAATCCGTCATCCAAAAAATCCTCGTTATCTTCTGTCATTTTTTTATCTTTTTACACAAAAGGCTTCAACGCTGTTATGTTGAAGCCAGTAATTTTTATGATCGGCAAAGCTCTATTCTACTACTACTTTTTTAGCTTTTGGTTTTTGAGTCTGCTGTGCAGAGGTTGCCATTTTATTTGAGGTATTATTATCACCGGAGCCATTACCGGCAGTATTGCCTGTCCTGGATCTGTTCTCTGTAGCCACCGGCTTTGTGCCTGCTGGCTTAGGAGCATCTGTTTTTGCAGGCGGATCTACAGGCTTCGGAGTATCTTTCTTTGGAACCGTAGAAGGAACAGGCTCATAAACCGGTTCTTTGTAAACAGGCACTTCTTCATACCTTATCGGTGGCAGGCTTGTATCTTCTTTCATTCGATATATAGAATTAAGCTGCTCGATTCTGGCACTTAATTCGGCAGGGGTTTTCTTACTGGCCCACAGATCCATCTGCATACCCTGGTCCCGGATGTCTCCAGCTGCCGGATCCTGATAATAAACGATATCGGATTCATCTTTTCCACCATCTTCGTGCTCTACCAGTCCCACTTCAAATAAGCTTCTGGCAATAACACCCCTTGCTTCTTTTACCGTTAATCCTACTACATTAGGAATTGAAATATTCCTCATCGGGCCAGAGCCTACCACTACATCGATTACTGAAAATCTTGGTACCAGCGATCCTGGTTTTACGGCATTTCCTTTATATAGTATTCTAAGGATAGCATCCTTTTGGATACTCGGCTCAAAAATAGTGTCCCCCACTTTTAAGCCCACCTGGTCCAGCCTCTGGAAAGCAAGCCCCGAATATTTATTGATAACATCAGGGATGGCAACCGGGGCCCAGGATCTCGGGTTAACCATCAGTTGAATAGCTCTTCCGTCTTTTACACGGGAACCTGATGACGGAGACATTTTAAGAACCTGAAAAGATTTATATTTAGGATCATATTTCGCACTGTCCACCTCATATTCCAAACCTGCATCTTCCAATATTTTTACAGCTTCATATACGGATTTGTTCACCACATTGGGAACAGGTATTTCCTGACCATGATTGGTATGATATTCTAACCAACGGAATGTAAGCCAAACCAACCCTATAAAAACACCAATGGCCAATAATAAGTTCAGTAAAACTTTCCAATTGAAAAGTGATTTAAGCATACTTAAAAAATACTATAATTATGACAGCAAATATAATTAATAATTTTAGAATGTGATTTTTATTTAACACATTTCACTTTTGGCTCCAAAATTTCGGATTTTCCCCTATCGCATTATATAAAATGATTAAATTTGCCTCAATTGATACTATATATGGTTATGAGCAAAAAAAGTGTTGCCGTAGTTATGGGAGGCTATTCGGACGAATACGTGGTTTCATTGAAAAGCGGCCAGTTGATCTATGATTCTTTAGACAGGAACTTATATGATGTATATAAAATAGTCATCCTTAAAGACGAATGGTATTTTTTAAGTGATGATGATAAAAAATACCCTATCAACAGAGGGGATTTCTCAGTAACCCTGGAAGACGGCACACTTCTAAAATTTGATGTCTGCTTCAATATTATTCACGGAACACCGGGCGAAAACGGAATTCTTCAGGCTTATTGGGACGCCATCGGGCAGATCTATACCGGATGTAATTTTTATCAAAGCGCCTTAACCTTCAATAAAAAGGACACCCTTGCCGTACTGTCTAAGTATGGCATTCCTTCAGCAAAAAGTGTATACCTTAAAAAAGGAGAAGAGATCAATGCGGATGAAATTGTGGAATATCTTGGTCTCCCGCTCTTTGTAAAGCCGAACCAGTCCGGCTCGTCTTTGGGAATTTCAAAGGTAAAGGAAAAATCAGAGCTTATCCCTGCTACTGAGGTTGCTTTTAAAGAAGATCATGAGATCCTGATTGAAAGCTTTCTGAACGGAATGGAAGTTTCCGTAGGTGTTGTTGATTACAAGGGAGAAACCATTGTTTTAGGAATTACTGAAATTGTACCTAAGAATGAATTTTTTGATTACGAAGCCAAATATGAAGGTGCTTCTGAAGAAATTACACCTGCAAGAATAGATGAGGAAACAAGAATGAGAGTAGAAGAAATTGCCAAAAGAGCCTACAATTCATTAGGTATGAGCGGTTTTTCACGCAGTGAGTATATTCTGATGGATGGCATTCCGTATATGCTGGAAATGAATACAAATCCCGGATTCTCTCCGGCAAGCCTTCTACCTCAGCAAGCAAGGTATTACGGAATTTCCATAACCGATCTTTGCGGAAATGAAGTTGAAAAAGCTTTAGATAAGAAAAGAAATTAGAACTCAGAGATCAGAAGTTAGAATACAGATCCGGGATCATACTTATAACTCATACCTGTAAACTCATACAACATGAAAATTGCTGTTTTCCCGGGATCGTTTGATCCCATCACATTAGGACATTATGATATTATAGAAAGAGCTGCGCCGCTCTTTGACAAACTGATCATCGCCATCGGGCAGAATTCCCAAAAGAAATACATGTTCCCTCTTGAAAAAAGAATGGAATTCATTCAAAATTCAGTAGCAGAGTTTCCTAACGTGGAAGTGGACTATTTTGAAGGTCTGACCGTTGATTACTGCTTTGAAAAAAATGCGCAATTCATCTTACGCGGCCTTAGAAACCCTGCCGATTTTGAATTTGAAAAAGCAATTGCCCATACCAACAGAACCTTGGCCCACAAAAAGCTGGAAACCGTATTTCTGCTGACCTCATCAGGAAAATCTTTCATCAGCAGCAGCATTGTGCGGGAAATCATCAATCATGGCGGTGAGTATGAGTTACTGGTACCGGACTCTGTGAGAGTGGAAAAATAAATAGTAACGAGTGATAAGTATAAATCATGAGTTAAGAGAATAATCTTTATGCATTTTTTATCACAGTACTAACTTTATCTTTATCTACTATATTTAAATCCAAAGTACGGAAGCATTGCAAGTATAAATTCAGACCAATGTTTAAATGGCATAATTTTTTATTACCCATCCCTCATAACTCATTATTTATCCCTCTAAAATATGCATGAACAGTTCAATTTTGCCATAGAAGTACTCGGAACCGTTTCATTTTCAATGTCGGGAAGTTTTGCAGCAATGCAGAAACGCCTGGATCCTTTCGGGGTCCTTATCATTGCCTTTGTAACCTCTGTAGGAGGAGGTACTGTAAGGGATCTGCTGTTGGATATCCCTGTTTTCTGGATGCATGATTTATTAACCTGTGCCGTTATCCTGATCACCAGTATTTTTTCCATGATTTTCAAATCCCTTGAAAAAAACTTTAAGGTTACATTATTTATTTTCGACAGCTTCGGCCTCGGGCTGTTTACCATCATTGGAATCCAGAAGGGGCTGAATGTAAATATCCATCCTCTGATATGTATTGGGCTGGGGACCATTACCGGCTGTTTCGGTGGTATCATCCGGGATATATTGCTTAACAGGATCCCGCTGATTTTCAGAAAAGAGATCTATGCCACCGCGTGCATCGTAGGAGGAGCCGCATTTCTGCTGATGACCCAATTTACTTCATTATCCTATACTTTTGTACAGATCTTTACCATTTTACTGATTGTTGCAATCAGAACATTGGCCGTAAAATACCATTGGCAGATCCCGAAATTTTATGGAAATGACCATAATTCTGAGATATAACTGATCTTAAAAAATAAAAGCCTGAATTGAATTCAGGCTTTTATTTATCTTTTAAAAAAATTTACCGCGCTGCCTCATATTAGGATTATGCATATGCTTTTGCATGGACGGCATCTTCAGCTGATCTTTCATCATTTTGATCTGGTCCGTCATCATTCCGGCGCTGTCAAGTCTTTTTGCTTCTTCCAGCAATTTCTGTCCTTCCTGTTTTCTTCCTTTTGATATGGCTGCTGCTGCAAGATTCAGAGTAGCCATCGCCCTGTCATGCTTCATATTCAAACCATATTCCAGTGCTTTCTTCATTAAAGGTTCTACTTTTGTCGGATGCTCCTGGGCCAGAGTTAGCCCCTGTAAATAGTGAAAATATCCGTATTGGGATCTATGCAGCTGAGCCTGATAATTGTTGATCCCTTTTAGCCATTCCGCTGCTTTTTCCATATTTTGCTTTCTAAGCTGCCAGAACGCCAGAAGGATATATTCATTTTTAAAGAAAAGTAAAATAGGCACTGATGCCAGCAGGAAAATCACGATACCCCAACCCAGATTCCGGGTAAAGATCATCATATAAAGTCCTGTGAGTATAAGAACTGCCGCAATTACAATTTTTACGTACTTATTCATGAGTAAGATTTAGAAGTGCAAAGATAAAGAATTTAGAGGTTAGAAGCTAGAGACCAGAAGCCAGATTTTGAGACTACTCGCTCTTTATTCTTTCATAAGTCTGAAAGCAGAAACCGTATTGATTTTTTTCATCTTTTTCGTGACAGGTTTCATCTGTTTTCATCCAGACTTTTTCATCAATAGCCGGAAAGAACGTATCTGCCTCCAGATCCGCTTTCACCCGTGTAATTTCAAGTTTGTCGGCAATATCCATTGTCTGCTCGTAAATATTTCCTCCCCCGATAATAAAGATATCCTCATCGATCTTTTTCGCAAACTTTACGGCTTCCTTAATACTTCCCACAATTAGAATCCCTTCCTCGAACCAGTCTTCCTGCCTTGAGACAACAATATTGGTACGGTTAGGAAGAGGTTTACCTATGCTCTCATAGGTCTTTCTTCCCATAATGACCGGATGTCCTGAAGTAATATCTTTGAAGTGTTTCAAATCTTTGGGAAGATGCCAAAGTAACTGGTTGTTAAAACCAATTTCATTCTTCTCTCCCATTGCTACCACCATTGTTATCATTAAATAATTTTTTTACAAAATTAGCACATAATTTGTATATTTGATTGACACAAAAAATTAAAAAAAATAAACTATGAAAAATAAAGGTTGCCTAAGCGCCGGAACGATCGGCATTTTTCTACTGATCATTGTTGCCGTATTATTCTTCTGGGGGAAAAGCGGCTATAATAATTTTGTAACAAAAGAGCAAAACGTCAATACAAAATGGTCTAATATAGAAACCGTTTACCAGAAAAGAGCCAATCTGATCCCGAACCTGGAAAGAACCGTAAAATCCTACTCCAAATTTGAACAGGAAACTTTAACAAAAGTAATTGAAGCCCGTTCTAAAGCAACTTCAGTCAACATAGACCCTACCAATATGACAGAAGCTGATATGGCTAAATTCCAGGCTGCACAGGGTGAGCTTAGCGGAGCCTTAAGCAGGTTGATGGCTGTAGTGGAACAATATCCGAACTTAAAGGCTGACCAGCAGTACATCAACTTCCAGAGGGAATATACCGCTATTGAAAACAGCATCAGAACTGAAACGGTTTACTATAACGAAGCCGCCCAGGATTATAATACATCGATCAAAACTTTCCCGAATAATATCCTGGCGAATTTTACAAACTTTAAAGAAAAGCCTTACTTCAAAGCAGAAGCAGGAGCCAATAAAGCCCCTGAAGTATTCTCAGAATAATGAGCAATTTTTTAACAAATCAGCAGATAGCTTCCCTTGTGGAAGCTATTCAGTCAGCAGAAGAGCATTCTACCGGCGAGATCAGGGTACATATTGATTCCAATACGGAAGCCCACAACGCAGAGACAGCATTTGAAGTTTTCAAAAGACTTTGTATGAACAAAACCGCCGATAGAAATGCCGTACTGTTTCATGTGAATTTTGAACAAAAATATCTGACCATCATTGGCGATACCGGAATTCACGAAAAGGTACTCCAGTCCTATTGGGATCACCTGCATGATTATATTACCGCTGAATTTGCCAAAGGAAATTATTATAAGGCATTAAAAAGTGCCATTCTGGAAACAGGCCTTGAATTGAAAAAACACTTTCCTGTAACCGGAGAAAATCCCAATCAGCTTTCTAATGAAATTACGTTCTCTTAAAATAGTATTTTCATTTTTATTGATCTGCCTGTACAGTCTTGTATCAGCGCAATATACCATTCCTGAGAAGCCTAAGGTTCTATACCCGGTTTTTGATGAGGCCAATCTGCTTACCCAACAGGAGAAAGATGCGCTGAATAATAAGCTCATCCGGTTTGAAGACTCCACCTCAACGGAGATCGAAGTAATTATCATCCCGTCTACTAAAGGTGAAGATGTAAACTTTCTGGCAACCATGTTCGGGGAGAAATGGGGAATTGGTAAAAAAGGGGTTGACAACGGTGTGGTCTTTTTGATCGCAACCGAGGACAGAACCATGTCTATCCAGCAGGGAAGAGCGGTTGAGCAATACCTTACGGCATCCGTTGCCGGACAAATCCTGGATTATATCGTCACACCTAATTTTAAAAAAGGTCTCTGGTACGAGGGAATTAACCGGGGAACATCCGCGATCATGGAAGCGGTTCAGGGTAAATTCAAGCCTTTAACCGACCAGGCGGACCAATCCCGTGGTAATTCAGGAGCATTCAAAATCCTCATTATTGCATTTGTCATATTCATTATCCTTGCCATTCTTTTCGGAAACAGGGGTGGCGGCGGAGGCGGAAACTATGACGATGATGATGTGATCCTTTCAAGAAGAGGCCGCAGAAATTATCCAGGCGGATTCTTCCCGTTCCCGGGCAGCTTCGGAGGCGGTGGATTTGGTGGTGGCGGCTCCGGAGGAGGATTCGGTGGATTTGGTGGAGGAGGAAGCTTCGGAGGAGGAGGTGCTTCAGGTGGCTGGTAGCATAAATTATATTATTCCGTCTCCATTCCAATAATTGGTTTTGGCTCAAAGATTCAGGATCAGCCAACGTTCTGAAATTATTAGGATGTTCATATGATCCTGCGATCCCGTTGAAACTCCATCAGATTTATAAAATTTAACATTAACAAATAAAAAGAATTATTCATTAATTTGTATTATAAAAGCGGGTGTTTATTTAATTATTTTTCATTAAATTTACTGAAAACCGGTTTTTATGAAGACGTTGGTAGTTTTTGCACATCCTTATTTAGAGCACTCCAACTCCAATGTTGAGCTCATTAATTTCTATGTCCGGCACCAGCATTTTACGCTCCGCGATCTTTATGAAGAATATCCGGACTTCCATATTGCCGCCTTCAGAGAAAGGAAAAGGCTTAAAAGCTATGACCGTTTTATCTTTCAGTTCCCTATCATCTGGTTTGGGATACCACCTTTATTAAAATTATGGATCGATGAGGTCTTCGACCGGGACTGGCTGAAAGAAGGGGCAGAAAATCCTCTCGAGGGAAAGGAAGTCCATATTCTGGTGACCACAGGCGGAAAGGAAAGATCTTTCAGCAAGACCGGAACGTATAAATACACCATAGAAGAGCTTATCAGCGGGCTCATCGTTTCTTTAAATGTTTTCAAAGCCCGGATTAAAAATATCAAAGTAGTCTACGAAGCCAATAAGCTGACAAAAAAAGAAATCATCCTGCATAAACAGGAATTTGCCGAATCCCTGAATCAGTAAATATGGAACCGACCTTAGCCATGAATACGTTAATCTTTCTGGGTGTAGCCATCATTATGGTTCCGCTGGCAAGAAAATTCGGGCTAAGCTCTGTGATCGGGTATATCATAGGAGGAATAATCATTGGCCCTTATGTATTAAGGCTTACCGGGAAGGATGTTGATGACATTATGCATGCCAGTGAGTTTGGAGTTATCATGCTTCTATTCCTGATCGGTCTGGAACTAGAGCCCAGAAAATTCTGGGAAATGAGAAAGAAAATTGTAGGTCTTGGCCTTACACAAATGCTTTTAACCATTTCTCTTCTGTTCCTCGTTTTTATCAGTGTAGGCTGGAAGCTTGACAAAGCCATTGCTATTTCCATGTGTTTTGCCCTGTCCTCCACAGCCATTGTACTGCAAACCTTACAGGAAAAAAACAACCTGAAAACAACGGCGGGAGAAGCCTCCTTTTCAACACTTCTGTTTCAGGATATTGCAGTAATCCCCATTCTGGCCATCTTACCCATTATAGCCAACTACAAGGCCAGGCATCAGGATAATGATATTCAGGTGCTGATTCAGACTCTTCCGGAATGGTTACAGGCAGGTACCGTGATTTTAGGAGTAACCATCCTGATTTTACTCGGAAGATATGTTTTTGTTCCCTTTCTGAGATATGTATCAAAATCCGGAATGACGGAATTATTAACGGCCTCTTCTCTGTTCCTTGTGATCGGTGTTTCGGAACTGATGGTCGCTATCGGGCTTTCTCCTGCGCTGGGGGCATTCCTCGCGGGGGTAATGCTTGCCAACAGTGAGTTCCGGCACGAGCTGGAAGCTCAGATCGATCCCTTTAAAGGTTTATTATTAGCTGTTTTCTTCGTCAGTGTAGGTTCTACCATAAACTTTAATATCATCCGGGAGGATCCTCTTTTTATTTTCAGCACCGTTTTTGCGGTTTTAATTGTAAAGTTCATAGTCTTATATTCAATCGGAAGATTTTTCAGGATAGATACGCCACAAAGCCTCTTTTATGCGTTTGCCCTTTCGCAGGTAGGAGAATTTGCCTTTGTACTGATCAACTATGCCTCCAGCCTATATCTCCTGGGCCCGGAACTAAACGCCCAGATGATGGCCATCACAGCAATCACCATGTGTGTTACGCCTTTTCTTCTGATTATCAATGAAAAAATCATAACTCCGAAATTTATTAAAGAAGAACCCGAAGGTGAGCATGATTTCAATATTCTGGACGGAAATATAAGCCAGAAAAAGATCATTATTGTAGGCTTCGGACACTTCGGAAGCACTGTTGGCAGGCTGTTAAAAGCAAATCAAGTCTCAGCAACCGTTCTGGACCGGGATCCTGACCGTGTAAAGCTGCTTAGAAGCTATGGCTTCAAGGTGTATTATGGTGACGCTACCAAAATTCCCATCCTAAGGGCTGCCGGAATTGAGGATGCAGAGATTCTGGTTCTTTGTCTTGATGATCCCGATGATAATAAATTCATTGCGGAACTGGTTCGTGAACATTATCCGAAAGTGAAAATTTTTGTACGGGCCAAAAACAGGCTTGATGCCTATGATTATCTTAATAACGGCATCGACAATATTTACCGGGAAACACTAGGCACAGCAGTGGACATGGCGGTTGACATCCTGCATGAAACCGGGATGAGAAAATATGCGGCAAGACGCCTGGGACAAAGATTCATGGCCATTGATAAGGAATCTGTACGGAAACTGGCCAAAATGAAAGAGGAGAATGATGATATTGTTTTATTCACCACAAAAGAAATCCTCCAGCGTGAGGAGGAATTATTGGCTTATGATAATTTGAGCTTTGATAATAAAAACTGGGAAGGCTCCTCATCTACCGAAGAAGAAGATGAGGAAGCCGGCAGTTGATTATTGGATATTTACGCTTCCCCCACTGCTTTCAGACTTATTCACGGTGGTCACGTTCCCTCTTTTATATACATTTACGCTTCCCCCGGATGATGCTTCGGCATCCACCTTCGAGGTGGCACTTATTTCAACACTGGCACCACTGGAAGCTTCTGCCTTTACATTTTCTGCAACAACATCCCTGGCCGAGATACTGCTTCCTGAAGAGGAGCTGAGATCAGCACTTTTTGCTTTACCAGAAATATCAACACTGGCTGCCGAAGATACATCAACGTCCAGCTCAACAGCCCAGACTTTCCCCCTAAAATTACTGCTGCTGTCCGCAGAAATATCAAAATCATTAGCTTCAAGATCGCCTGAAACCGTACCTGCACTTGACACCTCAATATCTGTTTTTTCCTGGGTAAATTTATCTTTTACTACAATCTTGGCTGCCGAATTGGCAATAAGCTTATGAAAATCCCTGGTATAGATCTTTGCTGAAACCCGGTTTCTATTCATTACCCTGATCCCTGGCTTATAGTGGATGTGAAGCTTTCCGGCATTGTTATCCACCAGCACTTCATTGATGATATTTTCAGGAGCAGAAATCACTACCCTTTCTGTTTCAGATTTTATAACCTCAGCGTCTATAGCCTGGGAAACTTCAATTTCGTCAAAATCGCCTTTAAATTCCCTTTCCTTGATAGGCCCGGAATCTTTACTGGTCACCTTTTCCACCCAATTTCGCTGTTCCTGATCTCTTCTGTCCTGCTTCCCATTACATGAAGCTAATAATAAAGCTGAAAAAATAAAAAGAGCTGTTGATTTCATGTTTACTGATTTTTATGATTAATTTTTATACTATAACTTAATAACAACTAAGGTATAAAAAATATTTCATCAGTCCGGAAATTTCCTATAATACCTGGCGGCAGCAGCAATCCTCGCCACGCCATCTTAAATACACTTAAAAATCAATATTTTACAGGATATTTCTGCCCCTAATGGTACAAGATTTGGACTAAAACTAGCCACACACCACAAAAAAATATTATTATGATTTCAACAAAAACTCATGCCGTCCTGGATTATCTTATGGGCGCCTTATTGATTGCCATTCCCTGGCTTTTAGGATTTGCTGATAACAGCGCTGCAACGGTACTCCCCGTTATATTGGGAGGTTCTACCCTGGTATACAGCCTTTTAACTGACTATGAGTATGCCCTGGCCCCGGTTTTTCCTTTTAAGGCCCATTTAACAATTGATTTCATGGCAGGCTTGCTGTTACTGGTATCACCATGGCTTTTTGGCTTTAGCGACAGGATCTTTTGGCCTCATGTTATTTTGGGAGCGTTTGAAATTATGGCAGTCTTGCTTACCCGCAAGACTTCTGTAACACAGCCAAAACATGTGTAATACCGAATCCGTATCATATTATTTCCTGATGAATGATATTGAAAGGCTTCCCCGATATTGTCGGGGAAGCCTTTTATTAAGGTATCCAGGTCAAATAGTTTTCATATATTTATACCTTGATAACAATTAGCTTTATGAAGAACATTTCATCAGTATTATTAATTTCTGCACTGGCATTTAATTACTCTTGTACTACAATGAAAAAAACCGATATCCAACAGGAAATTCCTGTTCCTGACGCGCTGGCATCTAATCCTTTTATAAGGAAAAGCAAACTTCAGTATGAAGCTCCCGAGTTCGATAAAATCAGGAATGAACATTTTAAACCGGCTTTTGATTTCGGCTTAAAGCAGCACGACGCCGAAATCCTGAAAATAGCCAACAATCCGGAAGCCCCTACTTTTGATAACACCATTGTGGCTTTGGAAAAAAGTGGTGAGATCCTGAAAAGAGCTATGATTGTATTTTCAAATTTGACCAGCGCAAATACCAATCCTTCTTTACAAGCCCTGGATGAGGAATATGCCCCTGTCTTTGCTGCTCATTCTGATAAGATGTATCTCAATGAAAATCTTTATAACAGAATAAAAGCCATTAAGGAAGATGACCTGGATCCTGAAAGTAAGAGGCTATTACAGTTTTACAGGCAAAATTTTGAAATCGCCGGTGCCAATCTCTCGGCATCCGACAAAGAAAAGCTGAAACAGATCAACCAGGAGCTGGCCTCACTTTCCACCCAATATTCCAATAAATTACTGGAAGCAAGGAAACAAGGCGGAATTTTCATTTCTGATGTAAAAGAACTGGACGGTCTCTCTGCTGATGAAATTGCAGCAGCAGCAACGGACGCCAAGAATGCCGGGCAGGAAGGCAAATACCTTCTGGCATTGCAAAATACCACCCAACAGCCTCTATTGCAAAATTTAAAAAACAGGGCAACCAGGGAAAAGCTTTTTAAAGCGTCATGGCTAAGAGCCGAAAAAGGTGACGGAAATGATACCCGAGAAATTATTGAAAAAATGGTGAAGCTCAGGCTGAGAAAAGCCCGGGTTTTAGGGAAGAAAAATTTTGCAGAATGGAAACTGCAGGATCAGATGGCAAAAACTCCTGAGGCAGCCATTAAGCTGATGAACCAGATTGCCACTCCTGCCGTGGAAACAGCAAGAGGTGAGGCAAAAGATATACAGGACCTGATCGACCAGCAAAATGGAGGCTTCAAACTGGAGCCATGGGACTGGAATTTTTATGCCGAACAGGTTAGAAAAGCAAAGTATGACCTGGATGAAAACCAGATCAAACCTTATTTTGAAGTTACAACAGTTTTGGAAAAAGGAGTTTTCTATGCCGCAGAAAAATTTTATGGCATCACCTTCAAGAAAAGAACCGATCTTCCTGTCTACCACCCGGATGTGGTAGCGTATGAAGTTTTTGATCATGACGGAAAATCTATCGCTATTTATTATCTTGACTTCTATACAAGAGATTCCAAAAACGGAGGGGCATGGATGAGTAATTTTGTGGAGCAGTCCTATCTATTAGGAACCAAACCTGTTATCGTTAATTGCTTCAACTATCAAAAGCCCGCACCAGGTAAACCTTCCCTTATCAGCTACGATGATGTATCTACAATGTTCCACGAATTCGGACATTCAATTCATGGCATGTTTGCCAGCCAGAAATATCCTTCTCTTTCAGGGACCAATGTTCCAAGGGATTTTGTGGAGTTTCCTTCCCAGATCAATGAGCACTGGGCTCTGGACCCCACTATTCTGAAAAATTATGCCGTTCATTATGAAACTAAGCAGCCTATACCACAGACTTTGGTGGATAAGATCAAAAAGGCGGCTACCTTCAATCAGGGATATATGACCACTGAACTGGTTTCCGCTGCTGAACTGGATATGGATTGGCATACCATTACGGACGAAAGCCAGCTGCTCCCGGTTCTGGATTTTGAAAAACAGTCTCTGACCAAACACGAATTTACCCTGGCGACAGTGCCACCAAGATATCATACTCCTTATTTTGCACATATTTGGGGTGGCGGGTATTCTTCCGGCTATTATGCATACCTATGGTCTGAAACATTGGATAATGATGCATGGGAATGGATCAAAAATAACGGAGGCTTAACCAGGGAAAATGGTGACCGCTTCAGAAAATACATCCTTTCCGTTGGAAACTCCGTAGATTTGAATCAGGCATTCAGAGATTTCACGGGACACGATCCGGATATCAAACCTTTATTGAGAAACAGAGGGTTTATTAAATAATTTTCTTAAGAAGCATTCATTAAAATTGAATGCTTCTTTTAATACAAAACAGCTAAATTAAACATCCAGCTTTTACCCTTGTAACTGTGCCTAATTCTAACTTTTTTGCAATTAAATTAAAATGATTTGTCCCTGCTGTTCAGGCAAAACCTATGAAGAATGCTGCCTGCCATATCACAAAGGTGAAAAACATGCTCCTACTGCAGAAGCACTGATGCGTTCGAGGTTTTCGGCATTTGCCATACCCAATGGAAATTATTTGATGGAAACCACTCTTCCCGGAAAACGAAAATTCCACAATAAAAAAGATTTACAGGAATGGGGAGAGATCAATCAGTGGACAAAACTGGAGATCATCAGAACCCCGGCACTGAATCAGGTTGAATTTAAGGCTTACTACATTGATCAACATGGCTGTCCGCAAATACATCATGAATTTTCAATTTTCCGGAAAATAGATGAAAGATGGTATTATGTTTCCGGAAGGTTTATAGATTAAAGTAAAAGCCACAGATGAACTATGGCTTTTTATTTTTCAATTTTTGTCTTATAACATATAAGTATAAACTTTCCACTTTAGCTCTTGCCCAGGCAGTTTTTCTCAAAAACTTTAAAGAAGAATTGATGCTGGGATTATCTGTAAAGCATTTTATTTTTATCTGTTCCCCCAGCTTTTCAAAGCCATCATAATATTCTATCAATTCTTCAAGAATGGTATCAAGCCTTTTTCCATGCAGTGGATCTTTGGATTGCTGTGACATTATTTTTTTGTAAAAGTAAGGAATATTTTAAGCTGATGGATGTTGCATGGCAGTTTAAATGGATGATTTGAAGCAATGCGGAAATCATTTATATCAAGAACTTAAGTGTATAACTTCCCGATACGCTTCACTCCGTTTCGCTACCCGAAGTGACGGGTTTCTTCCGTGATAGTATAGTTTTACGGCAGTTCGAGTGGATGGTTTGAAGCAAGCAATGCGGACAATCATTCGTATCGAGAACTGAAGTGTACAACTTCTCGATATGCTCCACTCCGTTTCGCTACTCGAAGTGACGGGTACCCTGATTTATAAAGGTCTGATAACTGGTAATACTTCCCTACCGAATAATTCAATTGATCTTGTCATAATATCATGAGCCGGATCTCCCACATCCATATGTCCGATAAATCTGGTAATTCCAAAAATATCTTTCATATATGCTATTTTATCGGCCACTTCGGCAGGACTTCCAATAAATAACGCTCCATCTTTACTTCTTCCTCCTTCGTATTGCATTTTTGTATAAGGAGCCCAGCCTCTTGAGGCACCGATCCTGTCCATTTGGGATTTATAATTGTGAAAATATCCGTCGATAACTTTCTGATCATCACTAACAAAAGTATGTGAATGAACGGCAATTTGCATTTCAGCAACGTCATGACCTGCTTTTACATATTCCTGTTTATAGAATTCAATCAAATTCCTGAACTGGATTGGCATTCCCCCGATAATAGCCACTACTAAAGGCATTCCCTGCTTTGCTGCACTTAAAACCGACTGAGGTGTTCCTCCAACTGCTCTCCAGATCGTCAGTTTTCCGTTATTTTTTGCTCTGGGGTAAACGGTCTGGTTATGCATAGGGGCCCGAAGTTGTCCTGACCAGGTAACATTTTCTTCGGAATTGATCTTTAGCAATAAATCCAATTTTTCATCAAAAAGCTGTTCATAATCATTCAAAGAATACCCGTAAAGCGGAAATGATTCAATAAAACTTCCCCTGCCCACAAATATTTCTGCTCTTCCGTCTGAAATCAGATCCAAGGTGGAAAAATCCTCGTACACTTTCACTGGTTCCGATGAGCTTAAAACTGTTACACCACTGGCCAGTTTTATATTTTTCGTAATGCTTGCAGCTGCGGCCAGCACCATTTCAGGTGATGAAACAGCGTAATCCGGGCGGTGATGTTCCCCCATTGCAAAAACATCAATTCCTACCTCATCCATCAGCTTCACCTGCTGAAGAATTTCCCTGATCTTGGTACCTGCATCTCTGTATTTTCCTGTGGCCTGGTCCAGAGCCAGATCACCGAACATGCCTATTCCTAATTCCATATTCTTAAATTTAGATAACAAAATTACAGTTATAGAAGATTAAAAGCATTGATGTTTGGTAAGATCGGTATCCAGGCAGAATAAATGAAGCCACCTTTTTGCCGCTTATCCAAACTTATCTATATTTGAGAATTATAACTTTATGAAAATGAAATATACACTGGCGTTGTTCCTGGCCCTGCTTACTAACCTTTACTCTTCACAAAACAAAACCGAGATCTACGTAATCGGAAATATACATGACAGTGTCCCGAATTATCATCCCAAAATATTGTTTGATATGCTTAGCAGAATCAAGCCTGATATTATCCTCCACGAAGTTGACAGCCAGGGAATGAAAGAATATGAAACAGATAAAAGTCTTAAGGGAAATGAAATCACTGCCAGTAATCTGTATCTTGAAAAGTTTCCGGAAACCGTAAGGCTTCCTTTTGATTTTGAAGGAAGAAACCAGTATAGAAAAGATAAAGGAATGGTTCCTACTGACAACCTGTCCGTAAAGCTGATTGACAGTTTATATAAAGCGAAACAGCTATCGTCTTCTGAATCAAAATTGTATGAAGAATTTCTGAACACGACCAAAGAATTAATGAAAACAGCCGAATTATCTCCGGAAAACTTCAACAATAAGATCACGGATAAAATTTCGGAAAAAAGACAAAATGCCCAATACAGCGGATTATTAAAAATAACAGAAACAAGAAGAGAATTTACTGACAGATTTGTCACCAAGCCTAATGGCGAGAAGATCAGCTACAGAGATGGACTTAAACTAATGTCCGGCTTTTGGGATCTCAGAAATCAAACCATGGCCCGGAATATCTACAATGCTACCCTAAAATATCCTCATAAAAGAATTGTCGTTCTGACTGGCTTTTTACACCGGTATTATTTGTTGAAAGAGCTTAATAAACTGAATAAAGGTAATTATATTCTCAAAGAGTTTTATGAGTAACTGATCATCCTCATTCAATAAAACTGAATACTGAATATAACGCTGATCTGGCAGAATGGAAGCTTGCTGGGAAATCCGCGCGCTATCAAAATAAAAGCTATCCCGATATGAGATAGCTTTATTGTAATTATTCTTATTTTTTAAGATATTGATCGAAATAATCTGTTATTTTCTGCATTAAATGCACTCTGTCTTTCCCGATCACATTATGCGGATGCCCCGGATAAACAAAATAATCCAGCTGAACACCATTATCAACTGCTGCCTTAAGGAATTTAACGGAATGCTGCCAAACTACCACATCATCCTGGGCTCCATGAATCATTAACAGCTTTCCTTTTAGATTCTGAACTTTATCCAGGAGATTGGCTGTGGCATAACCTTCAGGATTTTCCTGAGGTGTATCCATATATCTTTCACCGTACATGATTTCATACATTTTCCAATCAAGGACCGGCCCACCTGCAACGCCTACTTTAAAAACGTCTGGATGGCGAAGCATGAAACTGGTGGTCATGAATCCGCCAAAGCTCCACCCGTGAATTCCCATTCTGTCCGCATCTACATAGGGAAGTGACTTCAAATATTCCACTCCTTTCATCTGATCATTCATTTCGGTGGTCCCCGGATTCCTGAAAACAGCCTGCTCAAATTTCAATCCGCGGTTAGACGAGCCTCTTCCGTCCATAGTGAAAATTATATATCCATTCTGTGCCATATATTCATACCAAAGGTTTCCTGAGGCAGGAAAAGAATTGGTTACCAGCTGCAAATGCGGCCCGTTGTATAAATATACGATTACAGGGTATTTTTTGTTCGGGTCAAAATTGATCGGGAGAATGATTTTTCCATACAGAGGAGTTCCGTCATCGGCTTTTAATTCCACGTTTTTAATTTCAGGCCGCTGATAATTTTTCAATGTATTTTCAGCCGTAAGTATGTTACTGGATTTTAAGGTGCCGGTATTAATGATATTAACTATTCTCGGCGTATTGGCATTGCTGTAGGCATCATATAAATAATTCCCGTCACTGCTTAAGATTCCTGTATGCATGCCTTCCGCATTATCCAGCCGCTGCATTTTGAAGTTTGTCCAGTTTATTTTATATAAATGTCTTTCTAAAGGGGTATCTCTTGTAGAAACAAAATAAATTTCTTTCTTCTTATCATTAAATCCCAAAATATCAGTAACCAGCCAGTCTCCTTTTGTAATTTGAGCCACCAATCCTTTTTCCAGGCTGTAGTGGAACAGGTGATTGTATCCTGTTCTCTGACTTTGCCATATAAAATCTGTATTAGAGTTCGGGAAGAAGATAAGTGGATGCTGAGGTTCCACATATTTGGAATCAGTCTCCTCGAATAAGGTTTTTACAAAATTACCGGTGGAGGCATCATATTGGTTCATTTTTAAATGATTTTGTGCCCTGTTCAATACTCCCACAAAAATATATCTGGAATCCGGGCTCCAGGTAACTGCCGTTAAATACTGGTCTTTTTCGCCTTCCGTCTTCAGGAAAACCGTAGACTGATTTTTAAGGTTATATACTCCCAAGGTAACCTGATGGGAAGTCTGCCCTGCCATTGGATATTTGATATTGTGATTTACAGCAGGCGTTACAGACCAATCAATGACAGGATAATCGGCTACCATAGTCTGATCCATCCTGTAGAAGGCCACACTTTCAGAATTCGGAGCCGGGAAAATTCCGGTATCAATCCCGAACTCATTCCGGTGAACGGCCTGTCCGCTGATAATATTCTCATTTTCATCATTGGTTACGGCAACAGCTTTTCCATTTCTGCTTACATATAAATTATTTTTTACCGTGTAAGCCAAAGTCTGGTTATCATTAAATACTTTTAAGTTAGAAGCATTTTCATCGAGTGCTGCTGAACTTTTTACCTTCCAGTCGTTCCCGGATTTTTCAATCCAAAACATCTGTCCATCTGCATTAAAATAAGCCTGAGTATCGGAAATGAATTTAATTTGTGGAATCATTCGCAGTTTCTTGTCGGAAAAATGCCTGTTCAGCTGGGTCAAAGAAACCAGGGTATCCTGTTTATTTGTTTTCAGGTCGGTAATTAAATAACCTTTGTTAACAGCCTGAATATAGGATTTACCATCTGCTGACCATGAAAACTGGGAAATGTTTTTTACTGCAAGATTGGTTCTTAAGCCATTAACCGCTTCCGCCATTGTAAACTTTTGAGTCTGTGCAAAAACCGAGCTGCTCAAAACAGCCATCAATAAAGAATATCTGTATAATTTCATTGTATAAAATAAATTCCATCAAAAATAAGAAATAAAAAGCAACCGTTAAGAAATGTTAAAACAAAACATTGGTAAAATAATACTCAAAAAAATCCTTAACTTAATGTCAGTTTTTACAGGATGGCGATCATTCAATTCTATTTTTAGAATCAGAAAGGACATTTCATTTCTTATCCTAAATCAATGAATTGTACTTATACCTTATCATAAATTTGTCACATCAATAACAAATAAAAAATATTACAATGGCAACAAAATGGAATCTAGACCCAACGCATAGTGAAATCACCTTCAAAGTAAAACATATGATGATTTCTAACGTAAAGGGAAGCTTCAGAAACTTCACTGCAGAAATTGAAGCAGATGATGACACCTTTAAAAATGCTAAAACTACGGCAACAATCCATACTGATTCTGTATTCACCAATAATGCAGACAGGGATAATCATTTAAAATCTCCGGAATTTTTCAATGCTGAGGAACATCCGACTATTACTTTCGAATCTCAGGCCCTGAATGACCAGGTGACCGGAAACCTTACCATCAATGGTATTACAAAGCCTGTTACCTTAAATGTGAATTTCGGTGGGATCAATGTAGATCCATGGGGAAATACAAAAGCCGGGTTTTCTTTTGACGGAAAAATCAACAGGAAAGATTTTGGACTGAACTGGAATGCGGCTCTTGAAGCAGGAGGTGTAATGGTAAGCGACGAGGTAAAAATTGAAGGAGAATTAGAGTTTACAAAACAAGCATAATTTTTTAACATATCTGTAAAAGGTTCAGGGATTTTCTAAAACCTTGGACCTTTTATCTTTTTATATTATGAACCTCAACGATCTGCAAAACATAAGCGGAAATTTTAAAAGTACGCAAAAGATGCCGGTACTTTTCCTCGGGCATGGCTCTCCCATGAATGCCATTGAGGAAAACCAGTTTGTACAGGGCTTCCGAAAAGCAGCCCGGGAAATCCCAAAACCCAATGCCATTTTATGCATTTCAGCACATTGGTATACCCAGGGAACGTTTGTAACGGCTATGGATATGCCCAAAACCATTCATGATTTCTATGGGTTTCCGAGAGCTTTGTTTGAGGTACAATACCCGGCTCCGGGAGATCCCGGCCTGGCCAGGGAGACTGTTGAAATTTTAGCTCCGGTAATCGTTGAAGAAGATCATAACTGGGGATTGGATCATGGTGCCTGGTCCGTAATCAGACATATGTACCCTGATGCGGATATTCCTGTCATTCAGCTGAGCATTGATTATACAAAGCCACCCCAGTACCACTTTGATCTTGCCCAAAAACTGGATAAACTGCGGGAGAAAGGCATTCTGATCATCGGAAGCGGCAATATCATCCATAATTTAAGGTTGATCGACTGGAAAAATATCAATACGGTAGGTGCCGGATGGGATTGGGCTGTTGAAGCCCGGGAAAAAACCAACAACTGGCTGCTGGAGGGGAATTTCCAGAATATTATTGACTACCGGAAACAGGGAAGCTTTTTACAATATGCGGTCCCTACCCCTGATCATTTCTTACCGCTTATCTATACTCTGGGATTAAAGGGTAAGTCCGAAAGCCTGAGTTTGTTTAATGATGAACTAATCGGAGGGTCTCTGAGCATGACAAGCGTAAGGATCGGATAAAAAATCACTCTAATCATTTTTTCATCAAAAAATAGTAATATTGTGCCCGTCATGAGAACAGTATTACTATTTATTTTTCTTCCGTTTTATTTCTCATTTGCCCAAACCATAAAAGGGACAGTGGTAAATGATGCCGATCACAGAATACCCAATGTCAACATTTATATAGATGGAACTAAAATAGGCACCACCTCAAAGGAGGATGGCAGTTTCATCATAGAATTGCCTTCAAGGAATAAAGGAAGCCTGGTTTTCCAAAAAGAAGATTATGAAACCTTTACCACTGATATTTCAAAGGTTTACGGCAAAACCCTGAAAGTGGTACTCATTAAAACTGCCGAAATAGAAGAAGTACAGCTGATACCCTATACGGAAGAAGCTTATAAAAACCATATTTATACCTTTCTTAGCAACTTTATCGGCAGTGATAAAGAAAATGTAAAGATCAAAAATCAAAGAACCCTGAAATTCGCGTATGATAAAAAAAATAATTTTTTAAGTGTAAAAGCCCCTAAAACCTTAATTATTGAAAATAAAAAACTGGGGTACGAAATAGAATATAATCTTATAAATTTTTCATTGGATTACAATACCAATATGGTAAACTTTACCGGAACCAGTTTCTTTAGAGAAACTAAAAATACAGATAAAACAAGATTGAACCGAATGAATGCCTATGAAGGCAGCTTGTTGCACTTTTTCAGAAGCGCATATCACAATAAAGTCCATGACGCGGGATTTGTTGTCAATAAGGTCATTAAAGTTCCCAATCCAAAATATCCTACGGAGAGTGAGCTGAAGCTTCTCCGGGAGTTCCTGAGTACATTTAAACCTTCCGGAAACTTTAAAATCCCTGATAACATCAGTGATATTTCCCAAAGAAAGAATAAGGAAAAACCTTATGGAATGGCAATTGTTAAAATGAACATTCCTGAATCTGATTATATTAAAAAATCCGACGGAAGAATATTTCTTGAATTTCCGGACGTATTGCAGGTAAAATTTCTTAAGTACAACTACGAGATCCAGAATAAGGAATTTATAAAAACAAAGACTCCTGTAGGTCAACAGTCTTATTTGTATATCGAAGGCCAATCCTTTGAGATCTATGATAGCGGAAATACTTCAGATCCTGACTTGCTGATCAATCAGGGAGATTTCTCAACAAACAGGATCGAAAACATGCTTCCTCTGGATTATCAGTTAGGTGATTAAAGTTTATTGCACAGCCTGTAAGACATTGGTAGGTCCGCATCCTGATGAGCGCCGGATTGGCTGTGTTTATATCTGCTTTTCAAAACAAATACTATTTTCTATCCCTTCATATTGCCCGTAATTGGGGATTACCTCATAACCGTTTTTCTGATAAAGAGCTATGGCTTCAGGCTGATTTTTACCTGTTTCCAGAATACATTTTCCATATCCTGATTCCCTGGCCCAGGATTCAAGCTCGTACAATATCCTGGAAGCCAGCCCATTTTTTCTGTATTCAGGATGGGTATACATCCTTTTGATTTCTACACTGTCATCTGAAAAAGGTTTGAAAGCCCCGCATGCAATGGCCTTATCATTCAGATAAACCACGATACAGTTTTTCAGCGAATCAATCGTATTAAACTGATGGTAAAAAGCATGTTCATCTCCGTCGCGAACGGCTAGATCTGCATCCAGAAGCCTCACCAGACTCTGAAAGTCTTTGTCTGAAGAATCTATTCTTTTGATTATCATCTCATTATTTTTTAAAATTATAAAAGCTTCCAAAAAGGGAAGCTTTTTATTTACATATCGAATGACGGTTTATAGCAGTTCTTCTCGTCAATCAATACTTTTGCTGTCAGACTTCCACAATAAATTTCCTTTCATTGATCAGTTCCGCTATTGCCAGCATATCATTCCCTATCAGCCTGTCATCTTCCAGCTTAGCTACTTTAGACCTGAGAACAGCCAGATTCTCTTCAATGATCTTTGAACATTTGGCCGGTCTTCTGAATTCCAGCCCCTGGGCCGCAAACATCAGTTCAACAGCAAGGATATTCACTAAATTACCGAGAACCTGATTAAATTTTCTACCTGAAATACTTCCCATTGAAACATGGTCCTCCTGTCCCAAACTTGTAGGAATAGAATCTGCTGAGGCCGGGAAGCACAATGTCTTGTTTTCTGTAACCAGGGCTGCGGCGGTATATTGTGGGATCATGAATCCTGAGTTTAATCCTGAGCTTTCCGTTAATAGTCTCGGAAGTCCATATTTCCCTTCCAGCAGCAAGTAACTTCTCCTGTCTGAAATATTCCCCAGCTCTGCCGCTGCCAGTGTTGCATAATCTAAAGGTAATGC
This sequence comes from Chryseobacterium gossypii, assembly GCF_041361455.1. Lineage (NCBI taxonomy): Bacteria > Pseudomonadati > Bacteroidota > Flavobacteriia > Flavobacteriales > Weeksellaceae > Chryseobacterium > Chryseobacterium gossypii. The sequence continues at coordinate 68,892 of NZ_JBGCUR010000014.1, forward strand.
CATCAATTGCCCGTGAAAATTACCTCCTGAAATAGATTCTTCCGCACTTAGCACGATTGGGTTGTCTGTTACGGAGTTCAGCTCGGTTTCAGCCATGCTTTTAAGATGTTCAAAAGCATTTCTGCTGGCTCCGTGTACCTGAGGAACACACCTCATGGAATAAGGGTCCTGTACTCTTTCACAATCTTCATGAGCTTTCAAATTTTCAGAGTTTTTAAGGAATTTCAGCATTCTTGCCGCTACTTTCTTACTTCCTTCGAAAGGTCTGATCTCATGCAGCTCTTTTTTAAACGGACTGGCAGAACCTCTGTAAGCCTCAAGACTCATGGCAGCAGCCATATCGGCAAGATCCAGCAAATATTCGAATTTTCCTAATCCTTTAATAGCATGTGCCAGGATAAATTGTGTCCCATTAATTAATCCCAATCCTTCCTTCGGGCCCAAAATGAGCGGTTTAAGCTGGTGCTTCTCAAGTATCTCTGCTGTTTCCCGTATCTGGTCTCCTTCCCATACTTTTCCCAACCCTAAAAGTGGTAAAACCAGATGCGCCAGCGGGGCAAGGTCTCCTGAGGCCCCTACTGACCCCTGCTCCGGAACTACAGGGATAATATCTTTTTCAAGCATAAGGATCATGCGCTCTATGACTTCAAGAGAAACCCCTGAAAATCCTTTGGATAAGGCATGAATCTTAGAGATCATCATAATTTTTGAAAGCTCCTTATCTATAGGGTTTCCTACGCCTACAGCATGCGAAATAATAAGGTTATATTGTAGCTTTGCCGTTTCATCAGCAGAAATCTTAGTATCGCAAAGTGGCCCGAACCCTGTGTTGATCCCATATACACATCGGTCTGACTCTACTATTTTCTGTACATTTTTCTGAGATTTTACTATCTGTTCTTTTGCCACCTTGTTAAGCTTGGCTTTTTTAGGATTTTTGCAGATGTCCAATACATCATGGAAACTGAAAATATCTACACCGTATATCATTCTGAAAATTTTGCTTAAATTTAAGCAATTACCCATAATTGAAAAAACTAAATTTCAGCCCTCATATTTTACAGGATCAACTCTTATCTCCACAGCTTTTATCACCGGTATCCGAAGCTGTGTGATCCGGATTATTTATCCGGTAACCGGCACACCTGATTTATTTGTATTTCAGAATTACACCGCACTTTTTTTATGCCTTTAAATTCCGTAATTTTGTTATATGAATCCTTCTTTAGAATTACAGCTGAAAACTTTACCTTCTGAGCCCGGTGTTTATCGTTATTATGATAAAAACGATCAGCTTTTGTATGTGGGAAAGGCAAAAAACCTGAAAAAAAGGGTTCTCTCCTATTTTAATAAAAATCTCTCGGGATACAGGATCAAGATCATGGTCGGAAAAATCCAGCGGCTGGAGACCACCATAGTCAACAGCGAGTATGATGCTCTTTTGCTGGAAAATAATCTGATCAAAGAACATCAGCCTTTTTATAATGTAATGCTGAAGGATGACAAAACTTATCCCTGGATATGTATTAAAAATGAAGATTTTCCAAGAATTTTCCTGACAAGAACGGTAATAAAAGACGGTTCGGAATATTATGGCCCCTATGCAAAAGTGCGTCCCGCAAAAATCCTGCTGGATACGATTAAGCATATTTATAAATTAAGGACCTGTAATCTCAATCTTTCACCCGGCAAGATTGACAAAGGAAAATATAAGGTATGCCTTGAATATCACATCAAAAACTGTGAAGGACCTTGTGAAGGGCTGGAAAGCAAAGAAGATTATGATGAAAAGATCGATGCCATCCGCGGAATTATAAAGGGTGACTTCCGGAAGGCAAAGGATTATCTGGTCAATCAGATGATGAAGCATGCCGCCAGCCTTCAGTTTGAGCATGCCCAGCTTATTAAAGAAAGATTGGACGTCCTGGAAGATTACCAGGCTAAAAACACGGTGGTAAATCCAAATATTGATGATGTGGATGTTTTCGGGATGAACAGTGATGAAACTGCCGCTTATGTGAACTTCTTTAAAATAAGAAACGGAAATATTATCCAGAGTTTTACTACGGAGATCAAAAAGATCCTTGAAGAAACAGACGAGGAGATCATGGAGCAGGCCCTTATTGAAATCCGTCAAAAGTTCGGCTCTGACTCAAAGGAAATCCTGCTTCCCTTCCATCTGTCTGTGGAAATTCCGAATGTAAAACTTATTGTCCCTAAAGTAGGGGATAAAAAGCGGATCGTTGAGCTTTCGGAAAAAAATGCGAAAGAATACCGTCTGGAAAAATTAAAGCAGGTGCAAATCGTTGACCCGGAACGTCATACCAACCGGATTATGGCTGAAATGCAAAAACTGTTGAGAATGCCTGTGGAACCAAGACATATTGAAGGCTTTGACAACTCCAATATCCAGGGGACAAATCCGGTATCCGCATGTGTGGTTTTCAAAGACGGGAAGCCGAGCAAGGCCGATTACCGGATCTTTCATCCGAAAACCGTTGAGGGGCCAAACGATTTTGCGACGATGGAGGAGGTCATCTATCGCAGATACAAGAGGATGTTAGATGAGGGAGAAAGCCTTCCGCAGCTGATCCTGATTGATGGCGGAAAGGGGCAGTTGTCTTCTGCTGTAAAAAGCTTACGGTTATTGGGACTGTATGGTAAAATTACCGTCGTAGGAATCGCCAAAAGACTGGAGGAAATCTTCTTCCCTGAGGATCCGATCCCTTTATATCTCGATAAAAAATCTGAAACGTTAAAAATCCTGCAGAGGGTAAGAGATGAGGCCCACCGTTTCGGTGTGAAACATCACAGGACAAGAAGGAAGAACTCAACCATAAAATCCGAATTGGAAGACATTCCGGGAGTTGGTGATAAAACCATCGAACTCCTGCTATCTAAATTAAAGTCCGTAAAACGTATAAAGGAAGCCAGCCTGGAAACCCTGGAAGAAATACTGGGAAAAAGCAGAGCTAAGGTAGTTTATGATTTTTTCAACCATTAATTAAAATAAATATATAAGTATTATTTAGTATAAAATCGATCATATATTTTTCATTAAATTATTATTTTATCAAAATAATTTCATAGTTTATTTTTTTTTCATAATTTGGTATTAAAATCCAATACTAAAAATCATGAAATCAAACTACTTTTTTGCAAAATTTTTTGCGTTACTACTAACTTCCGCATTCATCAATGTTCTTTATTCCCAAACGTATTGTACTCCTACATACTCCAATGGATGCTCTTCCTGGAGGATTACTCAGGTGACGATCCCTTCGGCCAGCTTCGACAATACGTTCGCTTCCGGAACCTGCACCAGCGGAAGAGACAGAACTTCTGTAATTGTCAACCTCAATACAGGAGCGAGCTATGACATCAATGTTACTACAATGGGATGGATAGCTTGTGGAATGGCGATAGACTTTAATAAAGACGGGGATTTTGACGATGCAGGTGAAGCATTATTCCTGCCTGCCTATATAGCTAATGCGACCCAGACGTATAGCGGAACATTTACGATCCCTTCTTCTGTTACCACAGGGAATTATAGAATGAGAATCTGGAACCGCCTTGCCAACTCCGGAGACGGTGTACCGGCACAATCTGCATGTGGCGCATATGCTTACGGAACATGGACGGATTATACTGCAAGCATCACACAAGTACTGGGCACGGCAGAAGCTCCTTTATCAACCGCTAAAGTTTATCCTAACCCGGTTTCTGACGTATTGAACATAGAAGACACCAGAACAATAAAATCTATAGAAATATATGATCTTAACGGAAAATTACTGAAGACCGAATCTGTAAAAAGCAATAAAAATATTTCCATCAGATTATCAGATCTGGTACCGGGAACTTACACCGCAAAAATATCAAGTGATAAGGGAAATCAGGTTATTAAATTCATCAAGAAATAGATACTAAAGAGGCTGCCTAAGTTCAGGCAGCCTCATTTCTTTATATTTCTCCGTTATGCTAAACCTTCCGGATATCATCCTATTGGGGAGAGAAAGTCTCTTTAGAGTATTTCCCGGCGGATTGAGGAATTTCAATAATAATATTCCCGTTTTCAAAATATCCGATCGTAGAGTCTCCGTTCTGTAATTTAACCCTGAAGACATCCTTTTTGGTTGTAGCACTGAATGTAGCGTAAGGTACCGAGCTGTTTGAATCTGCGAGGATAAATTTTTCACTATCAATTTGTATTTTTTGGAAAGTAGCTTTTCCATTGCTGTATTTATTAGCAGCATGTTCAGATACAGCGGAGGTTGCGTTCTCCGAAGCCACATTTGTATTGACAGGAACCGCAGACTGTACAGGAACATCAGATGTAGGATTCGATACGTTTACTACTGCCAGAGCCTGATGCAGAGCATCCGGGAAACCTTCTTCATATTCTTTGATTATTGAGGTTCCTTTTGATTGCAGTATCATTTTATTATTGCAGTCCTTAAATTGTAAAATAACCTTATTTCTTAAAAGGCTTTTATCATTCAAAACATCTGCATTCAGCACCCTGCACGGGTTTTCAATAGCTTCTGCGGGCCATTGATCCCTGTTTCCTGAAAGCACTGTATATTTTTTCCCTTTCAGGGCTTTGGCCAATACTTGCTCCAGTCCAAAACTATCCTTAAAGGTCTGAAACTTTTCAGGAATGAAAACATATTTAAAATCAGATACTTTCTGCCCGAAAGCAAATAAAGAGCAAATAGTGAATATAAGTAATGGTATTTTTTTCATACGCTTTAATTTTAATCATTTCTAAACTCTCCCATGTCTAACTTAAGCGAGAAGAAATTAGAATAGAAGTTAGATCCGCCGATCCCTGAATTGGTAATCGCATAATCAAGAGTAAGCCCTCGGTACCTTATGCCGATACCGGCGCTGGGCTGGAAGGAAACTTTTCTTTTCAAATCTTCAATATCGGTAATCGACTGAAACCTGTTAACTCCCAATCTCACAAAAATCATTTTCTGATAACCTAATTCCGCCCCTGCGTATGGAGTGATACTTGCAAAATCGGTTGAAATAAGAGCAGCGGTTTTAGCAAAATCCACATTTAATCCAGCTTCAGGAAGTATATAAACACTGGTATTGATATCAAACTTCTTACTGGCACCCATATTCAGTTTGGGCATGGTAAGCTCCATTTTATCCTTTGGGGCCGGGTTAAACTCTTCTCCGTTTACTACGGTGGAAAGCTCATCCTGATTAATGCTCCAGAAGTTCACTGTTGTAGTGGCGTCACGAAGCATTCCTCCGAATTTCCAGCCATTATCCGCCTTATAAATGGCTCCCACGTCAAAACCAAAACCATATCCGCTCGCAAATTTCCCTACATTTCTATAAACGATTTTAGCATTTATCCCCACATCCAGTTTAGGGTTTCCGGCAGGATTAAAAGCATAAGAAAGTATGGCCGCATAATCCGATTGGGAGAATTTAGTGATCTTGTCATAATCAATATTTCCCTCCGCATCGATCATTTGGGTTGTATTCAGAATATTATCCACCCCCAATCTTACGATCGAAACCCCGAAAACACCTGTTTCCAGTACTTTAGCATAGGCCAGGTAATCATATTTGGCTATCGATTCAAAATATTCGGCGTGCATGGCCGCTCCCTGCCAATCCCTTTCTATGGACATTAAGCCGGCAGGATTCCACATTGGAGAATATACATCATCCTGGTTCGATATTACCGCACCTCCCATGGCCAGCCCTCTGGCTCCAGCACCAATATTTAAGAATTCATTGGAGTATTTTCTTATGATCTGAGACTGAGACATCCCGAATAACAGGGAAAATACTAATAAAAGATATTTTTTCATCATATAGATTGATGCTTAATTTAAGTTTTTCTGTTTTTTAGCTTTTATAAATCCATTGGCAATAATAGCCAGTATCATAACGGCCGATGCTATATAAAATATAGAACCCATATGTTCTGATTCCCCAAAGATAAAAAAAGCTAATATAATTCCGTAAACCGGCTCCAAATTAACTGTTAAAATTAGTGTAAAAGGCGAAATATATTTCATCAGCTTTACTGATTCCAGCATGGGAAAAGCAGTGAAAACACTTGCCAACAAGCATATTAACGCCAGATCCCTGTAGTTTATTTCATTCATTTGAAAAATTTGCCCTGATAACAAATAAAATATCAATAAAATAGACCATCCACAGAAAATTTCATAAAAAATGATGTTTTCGGGGCTTGTTTTTCCAAACATTTTCCCGTTAAATACGGAGAATATAGTCCCGCATATCGCGCACAATACCCCAAATAGGATCCCTACCTTATACTGAAACTCTGTTTTAAAGATCAGCAGGATACATGCTACGATCACTATTCCCATCACAACCTCCGATACATCGATCTTCCTTTTGAATATGACAGGCTCCAGTACAGATGCAAATAATGTTGATAATGAGAGACAGCTTAACGCAATGGAAACATTTGAAACTTTAATGGAATAAAAAAAGCAGAACCAGTGAAGGGCCATGGCAAATCCTATTGCTGCCAGCTGGAAAAATACTTTTTTAGAGACCCTTATACTTTCTTTTTTGTAGATCCTGATAAATATGAACAGGAAAACTGCGGCAAACAGCATCCTGTAAAAAACGAGGATTTGTGCATTTGCATAAATCAGTTTTCCTAAAATTGCAGTAAATCCCCACAAAAAAACAATTAAATGCAATCTGAAAAGAGCTAATTTATGCATATCTAAGCTATTGGAGTTTTTTTTAACATGCAAATTTACAAATAGCTTTTACAAATATTATAAAAAAACTAAATTTACTCTAAATAAAAGTGCCTATGGAATTTTTAGAAGTCTTTTCATCGGCAAATGCCTGGTTTGCACTGCTTACCCTTACATTTTTGGAAATTGTACTGGGTATAGATAATATCGTTTTTATTTCAATTGTTTCCAATAAAATAGAACCGGAAAATCAAAGGAAGGTACGGAATACAGGTCTTTTTCTTGCCATGCTTTTCAGGATCGCCTTACTTTTCGGTATCCAGTGGATCGTAAGCCTGAATCAGCCATTATTTAATATCAGCTGGTCATGGCTTAGCGGTTATGTTACCGGGCAGTCAATCATTATTTTTTCGGGTGGTCTATTTCTTTTATATAAATCGGTTACAGAAATCCATCATAAAATTGAAGGCGATGAGCAGCCGGATATTTCAGCTGGTAAAACTTCACTTTGGGGATCTATATTTCAGATCGCCCTTCTGAATATAGTGTTTTCTTTTGATAGCATCTTAACAGCTGTTGGCCTGGTAAGTTTCAAAGAATTTGGCAATAGCGGGGCCCTAACAATCATGACCACGTCGGTGGTCATTTCTATTGGCATCATGATGCTTTTTGCAGGTCCTGTAAGCAAGTTTGTAGGCGGACATCCCACAATCCAGATCCTGGGACTTTCCTTTCTGCTGTTGATCGGGGTAATGCTTTTGGCTGAGGCCTCTCATTTAGGACATTTCAGTCTCTTTGGCCAGGAAGTCGGTATTATTCCTAAAGGCTATCTGTATTTTGCCATTTTTTTCTCTTTAATGGTAGAATTTATCAACATGAAGATGAGAAAGAATATTAAACTTCTGAATAACAGCCATAAAAAACCCTGAAAGTTTGTTCAACTTTCAGGGCCTTCAAATAATAAACTATTAAAAAAATAAACTAGGAACTTAGAGTATTTACATAGAGAATACCTCTCTATTACTCTGATGTAAAGTTAGAAAAAATATCACTTATTTAAAAATATTTTTTTGTTAAAAATTTCACAAATTTCTGATAACCAACAAATTAAACACTTGTTTATTTCAGTCTGAAATTCCTTATAAAAATAGTATCTTTAAACGAAAAAATTGAAAGTTTTATGGACATTGAATTCAACAAACGAGAAGATCAAAACCGATTAAAATTATCAGAAATAAATCGAATACTCGCCGATATCAAAAAGGGAGGCGGGGAAAAAAGGCTTCAAAAACTTCATGAGGAAGGGAAAATGACAGCAAGAGAAAGAATTGAATATCTTCTTGACAAAGATTCAGATTCCATAGAGATCGGGGCTTTTGCAGGCTATGAAATGTATGAAGAGCACGGTGGATGCCCAAGCGGAGGTGTGGTCGTGGTTGTCGGATATGTTTCCGGAAGACAGTGTATTGTTGTTGCCAATGACGCTTCAGTAAAGGCCGGCGCCTGGTTCCCCATCACGGGAAAGAAAAACCTGAGGGCTCAGGAAATAGCGATGGAAAACCGGTTGCCAATCATTTATCTAGTAGATTCTGCAGGGGTTTACCTTCCTATGCAGGATGAAATATTCCCTGATAAAGAACATTTTGGAAGGATTTTCCGGAATAATGCCAAGATGAGCTCCATGGGAATCATCCAGATTTCCGCCGTCATGGGAAGCTGCGTTGCAGGAGGAGCCTATCTGCCCATCATGAGTGATGAAGCCATGATTGTGGACAAGACAGGTTCCATCTTTTTGGCCGGAAGCTATCTTGTGAAAGCTGCAATAGGTGAAAGCATTGATAATGAAACTTTAGGAGGAGCTACCACCCATTGTTCCATTTCCGGAGTAACGGACTATAAAGCGAAAGATGACAAGGATGCCTTAGACAGGATTAAAAATATCATGAAGTCTATCGGAAGTACTGAAAAAGCGGGCTTTGACAGGATTGAAAGCTTTCCTCCAAAGGAAAACCCGGATAATATCTTCGGTATTATGCCTGCTTCCAGAGCCGAGCAATATGATACCTATGAAATCATAAAGTGTCTGGTAGACCAGTCAGAATATGAAGAATATAAGCCAGATTATGGCAAAACTATCATCTGCGCTACAGCCAGAATTGACGGATGGTCTGTAGGAATCGTGGCCAATCAAAGAAAAATGGTGAAAAGCGGAAAAGGAGAAATGCAGTTTGGCGGTGTGATCTATTCGGATTCTGCAGATAAGGCAACCAGGTTTATTGCCAATTGTAATCAAAGAAAGATACCTTTGGTCTTCCTTCAGGATGTCACGGGATTCATGGTAGGCTCAAAATCTGAGCATGGAGGGATCATCAAGGACGGTGCCAAAATGGTAAATGCCGTTTCCAATTCCGTTGTACCTAAATTTACTGTTATTACCGGGAATTCTTACGGAGCAGGAAATTACGCCATGTGTGGAAAAGCTTATGATCCCCGGCTAATCGTTGCCTGGCCCTGGGCAGAATTGGCAGTAATGGGTGGAGCTCAGGCTGCCAAGGTTTTAGCTCAAATCCAGGAAGCCACTCTAAAAAAGCAGGGAAAGGAAATATCTGAAGAGGAACATAATGAGATCCTGGATACCATTTCTAAAAGATATCAGAAACAAACGGAAGCTACGTATTCTGCAGCAAGACTTTGGACAGACGCCATAATCAACCCGGTTGACACCAGAAAATGGATATCCATGGGAATTGAAGCTGCCAATCATTCTCCTATTACTGAAAAATTCAATTTGGGAGTGATTCAGGTATGACGACACTGACCAACCTCATTAATAACGATAAAAGAAAGCTGTGAATATGATATCCACAGCTTTCTTTATGAAACAAACGTCAGGCTATTATGAAAAAAACACTCCTGTTCTGAATCTTTCTTTATTCAGCTTTTTATTTACCGCAAGCCCCCAAAGGATAAATTCTTTAAGGAACAGAATATCCTCCTGCTTTGTATCCGGCTGATATTTCTCTATGATACTGTTGAGCGGAGCTATACGATTAAGATTTTTCGCATACGTTTCGTCCGGAGATTCGTCTGTGATTTCCAAAAAGCCATTATCTTCCAGGAACCAGTCGGTAACCTGGTGATATGGACCCCGCACATCTTTTTTTTCCAGCTTTTCAACTTTTGGAAAATATGATGTGAACAGGGTTTTTACAGCATTATCGATCAGCATTTCGGCTACCGCTTCTGCACCTTCCTGTTCTCCTTCATACACCAGCTCAACCTTCCCTGTAATGGCCGGAATTACTCCTGCGAAATCACTTAACCTTACGGTAGTTTTTTCGTCTCCTGTCAATAAAGACCTTCGTTCTGCCGTGCTTAATAAATTTTCAAATGCGGTTATGCTCATCCGGGCGCTAACTCCGCTTTTGGAATCTACATACTCACTGTCACGGGCCTCAAAGCCAATCTGCTCTAAAAGGTCCTTAGCCAGTGAAGGTACATATATTGTATTTTCCAGACGGCTATCCAGACTTAATTCATATTTTGTAATTTCTTTGGAAATATGGATATTTTCAGGATAGTGCGTAAGGATCTGTGATCCGATACGGTCTTTAAGCGGAGTGACAATGCTCCCCCTGTTGGTATAATCTTCGGGATTAGCCGTGAATACAAACTGAATGTCCAAAGGCATTCTAACTTTAAAGCCCCGGATCTGTACATCACCTTCCTGAAGGATATTAAATAAAGAAACCTGTATACGTGCCTGAAGGTCCGGCAGCTCATTGATAACAAAAATACATCTGTTAGCACGGGGGATCATTCCAAAGTGAATGACACGATCATCAGCATAAGAAAGCTTTAAGTTGGCTGCTTTGATCGGATCAACATCACCGATAAGGTCTGCAACCGTCACATCCGGAGTAGCCAGCTTCTCAAAAAAACGTTCATCTCGGTGCAACCATTCTATAGGAGTATCATCACCTTTCGTTTCAATAAGCTCTTTAGCATAACGTGAGATCGGGTTGAATGGATCATCATTGATCTCGCTGCCTCCAACAAAAGGAATCCATTCATCCAGCAGTGTCGTCATCATTCTCGCAAGCCGGGTTTTAGCCTGGCCTCTCAAGCCTAATAAATTGATATTATGCCGGCTGAGAATAGCATGTTCCAGCTGAGGAATAACCGTATTCTCATATCCGAAGATGCCTTCAAATACTGTTTCCTTATTGCGGATCTTCTCTCTTAAATTATCCCTTAATTCATCCTTAATGCTTTTTACTTTATACCCTGCTGTTTTTAACGAACCTAATGTTTTTATATCCGGTCTTTCAGTCATTTTATAATTCATTATTTATAATTATTGATATCCCTGTTGCTTTAAATATCAATTTTAGTGTTTATATTAACGTATTCTTTTTTTACGGTTAGCCTCATAATCCTCAAAAATCATCTGTCCTAAACCGTTAAGGCCTGTGTAAAAGGCTTTTCCCTGGTTGGCTTCCGTAAACTCTCTCACAAAATATTGGAGATAAGGGTCCTGGGCAATCATAAAGGTGGTGATGGGAATATGCAACCTCCGGGCCTGAGCTGCCATGTTATAGCATTTTTGAACGACATACTCATCCAGACCATAGGAATTCATATAATAGGTGCCATCCGGCTGACGTACACAACTGGGTTTTCCGTCAGTGATCATGAAGATCTGTTTATTGGTATTCCGCTTTCTTCGCAGGATATCCATAGCCAACTGAAGACCTACGACCGTATTGGTATGATATGGACCTACCTGCAAATACGGCAAATCTTTTATTTTAACAGGCCAGGCATCATCCCCGAAAACAATGATATCCAGGGTATCTTTCGGATAGCGTGTAGTAATAAGTTCCGCCAGTGCCATTGCTACCTTTTTGGCAGGAGTTATCCGGTCTTCCCCGTATAGGATCATACTATGGCTGATGTCGATCATCAAAACGGTGCTCATCTGAGACTGGTGAATGCTATCTTCCACAACCAGGTCATCCTCGGTAAGCTGGAAGTCACCGATTCCATTATTGATCTGTGCGTTTTTTAAGCTTTCTGTTATAGAAATTTTTTCTACAGGATCGCCAAAATGGTAATTCCGAAATTCTCCTGTTGTATCATCGCCTGACCCGCTTTTGTTAGTTTTATGATTTCCGTTTCCACTTTTCTCCAGATTCCCAAAGATTTGGTTAAGTGCATGCTTACGAATGTTCTGTTCCATTTTCGCACTTAAGCGTATTCCATTTCCACCGCCATTAGGGTCTACTTCCTCACGGATGTATCCCTTTTTCTTAAGATCTTCGATAAAATCATCTATAGTATAGTCTGGTGTGGTAAGCTCATATTCTTCATCCAGCATCCTAAGCCAGTCTATGGCTTCATCAAAATCCCCTGAGGTATGGGTCAACAAATCTGTAAAAATTTCCAGCAGCCGGTCAAACACGGATAGTTCCGGTGGTCTGTAAGTTTCAAATCTGAAGCCTCTCACAATATGCTTTTTCATAACATAAAATTACAATATAAATCGAGAGGTCACTAAAGATTTGTTCTATTTTAATATTTATTAATAAAAATAATCTATTGGGTTTCATTGAAAGAAGATCAGTATTGTTTTCCAGGTCATAGGGGATCATATCATACGGAACCACCTGGTGGTTCAGGGCCTGTTATTCTTTATTCACGGGTCTCTTACAGCTGATCTGTCAGTATGATGGGGGTTTGCAGTACAGAAAAGAGCAGGGAAGAACGAGGAACAGCAGCAATAAGAATCAGCTCCAACCATCGTAACCTACCTTTACTACTCAATAACATCACACCATCACCTGCATCAGCAACCTAAATAATAAAATAAAACAAGATAAAGATAAAAGGTAAGAGATAAAGGTAAAAGGTAAAACAAAATAAATAAAATAAAAAAACCTCATACATGGCTGTATGAGGTTTATTATAAAAACTGGCGGTGACCT
>NZ_JBGCUR010000015.1:0-80839 GCF_041361455.1 Chryseobacterium gossypii
GAACCATTTCCACAAAGATTCAGGAAAGAATCAGAGAGAATAATAATTCCATTGAGCTTGATAAAATTGTTGTCTATAAGTAAAAAAGCACCTAATTAAAGGTGCTTTTCTTTTAGATGCAAATGTCAATATTTTTATTTTTCTCAACCTGTTGTTCCTCATAATCAACCGCATAATTCAATGTGGTTCTTTCGGTTGTATGCCCCGCAAGCTCTTTCCCTTTTGATAGACCATACACATTAGTCACCATATTTATATACGAATGTTTTAAAGCATATCCTGTTATATTCAAGCCGGCTTTCCTTAAATACCTTGAAGCAATACGGTACAAACTGTTTGCAGTTACTGGCTCATCATGCGGCATTTGGTTAAAACTAAATAAATACTGGTTGGGTTTCGCAATGTCATATAAGGTTTTCCAATATTTCCATGCATGAAAATTGATCGGTCGCATTGCTCGTGTATGAACACCACCCTTTCTTAAATTAACCCAAAAAATACTTTTTTCAATTTCAACATCCTCTTTTTTTACTTGGACCATCTCTTCAAACCTGCTACCACAATAAAAGAATATATACAAAAAGACATAAACATTATAATTCATGTATTTTATCTTATGGAATTTTTCCCATTCTTCAGGTGTCCTAATAATTGCTTTTTTAGCTGGTTTATGCTTTAGATCTGAAATACCCTTTACAAAATTCACCTCAAAAATATCAAGCTCAGTAAAAAACTTAAAACATGATGAAATGTGAGATTTTGTTTTGTTAACCCGATAATTGCTATGACCGTCATTAGTCATTCGCAACAACAATTGTTTTATATCCCCTTTTGTAGTATCCTTGATAGGTTTAACATGAATCCGTAACATTTTTGCATATTTTGTAATATGCTTCATGCTGTTCGTCATGTCTTTTATATGAAATTTAACGCCGGGATTATTATCAACAGCAGACTGCATAGCCGCTAAAAATAATGTTTTGCCATTAACGACAGGTGTTTCACTTAAAAACTCATATTCTTTTGTTTTTGGTTATATCCCTGTTCCAAAAGATATGTTTCTTCTTCAATAAGACGTTTTGTCTCCTCAACACGTTCTGCATGATCTTTAATGTGATTCATACCCTTGAATAAACAGTTGTGTTCATTTCCATTTTGATCCGTAAATACATAACGGACAATCCAGTCTTTTGCGATTGATTTTTTTGAAGTTTCCCAGTTAACAGGATAAACCTTCATTTTTGAATAAGATTTCATTTTGCACGATTTGAAATCTAACGAGAATAAAACAGATTTTTAAAAAGTCCGGAAATAGTTTGTGGAAGGGATTTCCGGACTATGTACCCCAGGCGGGACTTGAACCCGCACGCCAAAAGAGGCACAGGATTTTAAGTCCTGCGTGTCTACCAGTTCCACCACCAGGGCTTGGAGTGGAGCGAAAAACGGGATTCGAACCCGCGACCCCAACCTTGGCAAGGTTGTGCTCTACCAACTGAGCTATTTTCGCATTCTGTGCGGATGAAGGGACTCGAACCCCCACGCCTCTCGGCACCAGATCCTAAGTCTGGCGTGGCTACCAATTACACCACATCCGCGTGATTTTTATTTGTATTTTAAAGAACTTTCTTCGTTTTTGTGAGTGCAAATATAGGGCAATTTTTTGTATTTACAAGACTTTTCAAATAAAATTTTATTTTTTTTACAAAATTTATTTCCCGCACCATTTATTACATTTCATTTTCTTACTTTTACACCGTTAATAATTATGATATGGAATTACAAGGAACGGTAAAGAAACTTTTTGAAACTCAAACATTTGCAAGCGGTTTCCAAAAAAGGGAAATGGTTATTTTAACCCAGGAACAGTATCCACAGCCAATCAGTATAGAATTTTTATCCGATAAGATCAGTTTATTAGATAATGTGTCTGAAGGAGAAAATGTGAAAGTGGGAATCAATATCAGAGGAAGAGAATGGACTTCCCCACAGGGAGAAACAAAATATTTCAACTCAATTACCGGATGGAGGCTTGAAAAAGTTTTTGATAACGGTGCAGAGCCTACCCAGGCTATGCCATCCCAGTCATCTTCCCCGGTATCCAATGAAAATCCGTTTGCCGGAGACGATGATGACGATTTGCCTTTTTAATTAAAGCTATATAACTGAATATCAATCCTGCTTTATTAAGTGGGATTTTTTTTCCTGAAATGGTTCGATTAGACGAAAATGAAATTTCATTTCCCGATCCTGAACTTTATGACGGACATGAAGGAATAATCGCCTTCGGAGGTGACCTGTCCGTTGAAAGGGTTTGGTTCGCGTACCAGCTTGGCATCTTTCCATGGTATAATCCGGGGGAAGAAATTCTTTGGTGGTGCCCCGATCCGAGATTTGTGCTATTCCCGGAGGAGCTGAAAGTCTCAAAATCCATGAGGAAAATATTAACCCGGGATGTTTTTTCCTTCACAGAGAACCGGAATTTCAGGGATGTCATCAGAAACTGCCAGCAGGTAAGCAGAAGGGGCCAGTCCGGAACATGGCTCTCGGACGAGCTGGTGGAAGTATTCATTAAACTTCATGAGTACGGATTGGCGAAAAGCATTGAGGTCTGGCAGCATGAAGAACTGGTAGGAGGCTTTTACGGTCTTCAGATCGGTAAGGTCTTTTGCGGAGAGAGCATGTTTACGAAAGTCAGCAACGCCTCAAAAGCAGGATTCATCCATTTCGTTGAAAAAAACAGGGACCAGCTGGATCTAATAGACTGCCAGTCTCATACCGGCCATCTTGAAAGTCTGGGAGCCAGGATGATTCCTAAAAAAGAATTTTTAAAAATATTACATCAGAATAATGAACGCAGATAGAGAAAAATGGATTCTTTTATTGGTATTAAGTATCATTTGGGGTTCCTCTTTTATTTTAATCAAGAAGTCGCTTGAGCACTTTAATCCTTTTCAGGTCGGGGCCTTAAGGGTCCTGATTGCAGGGATCATCCTGATGCCGCTGGCCATCTCCAAATACAGGCTATTCCCTAAGAAACACCTGAAATGGCTACTTTTAGCTGCCTTTACGGGAAATTTTATTCCTATGTTCCTGTTCCCTATTGCCGAAACGGAAGTAAGCAGCAGCATTGCAGGGATTATCAATTCCATGATGCCTATCTTTGTGATTATTGTAGGTGCCCTGGTTTGGAAATTTGAGACGACAAGGAAGCAGATTACCGGAACATTGATAAGCTTTGCGGGGGTATGTATCCTTGCTTTCGGAGGAGGAGACGGCGGGAAGTTCAAGCTTATCCCGATAGTATTGCTTCTGCTGGCCACCTTATGCTATGCCATCAGCACAACCACGGTAAAATCAAAGCTTATGGAGGTTTCCTCCACTATTTTATCTGCATTTGTATTTTCTTTTGTCTTGTTCTTCCCTTCCGTAATTGCTTTGGCCTTTACGGGGTTCTTTTCAGAGTTCAGTTTTTCCAGGGACAATATGCTGGGGCTGATGTTTGTAAGCCTGCTATCCGTTTTCGGAACCGGGCTGGCCATGATGATGAATTACCGGCTGCTAAAAGTATCCTCTCCACTTTTCGCTTCCACAGTTACCTTATTGATGCCTATTGTTGCTATTATCTGGGGAATCCTGGACGGTGAAAAGCTGACCGTTCTTCAATTCCTGGGCGCAGGCATTATTATCGGAGGTCTGATCTTCTTAAGAACCAAACCTGCCATCATAAAAAAATAAATCCTGCACAGAATGCAGGATTTTTTATTTAGTTTTTCTTTTTCATTTTAGCCTTGCCTTTTTTGATCTCATCTTTGATAAAAGGATATTTCTTTTGCATATCCTGAACCAGGGACGGATCCAGGTCTAAAGCCTTCTGAAGTGAACCCAGGCCTTTTTCCTGTTCTTTCAGATTGAAATAACAGTTACTCAGCTGATAATATAGCTCAGCTCTGTTATGCTTTTTTACGGCTCTCATCAAAACGGTAATAGCCTCCTCATATTCTCCCAGCAACATTAATACTTCTGAATAGGCATACCAGTTATAGAATCTTGACGGCTCGGCTTCAACCAGCTTTTTCAGGCAGGACAGGCTCTCCTCAAACTTTCCTGAATCAATGAACAGGAATGCCAGCCTTTTCTGGTATTCCAGATTGTTTTCATTCAGTAAGGTGGCTTCTTTGGCAAAGTGTAAGGCCTCCGTCATTCCTCCCATTTCCTCATACAGATAAGACTGTTCCATCATGGAGAGGTAAAACTGAGGATCCTCTCTTAAGGACTTCTGGAACGCGTTTAAGGCCAGAATCGGTTGTTTCAGTGCTTTATAGCACAAGCCGATCTTATAGTAGGTAAAGGCTTTCGTATACTCCAGATCAAGCATTTCCTCATATACTTCGATGGCCTTTTTGTATTGTCCCAATGCCTCATAACAAGCTGCTTTATTGGCATAAACACCAACTGAGCTCGAATTGATCGCCAATAGATAATCGTATCCTTTTATTGCTTCTTCATAATTCTTCCTGTTGAAATAAAACTGGCCATATTCAAACCAGGCTGTTTCAGAATAAGGAAACTCATCCAGGTATTCATTAAGGAAGGCAATAGCCTCTTCACTCTTATTCAGGTCACTGAAGCATATCATACAGTTTTCCAATGCGTACTCGTCGGTTGGATCTTCTTTCAATGCCTTCCTATAGTGCTTAAGAGCGTTAAACGGGTCTCCCAAATTCACATATTCATCCGCAATAAAGTTGTGAAGGAAGTTTTCTTCTTCTTTCAGCTCTAATGCTTTTTTACAAATTTCAATGGATTTTCTGGGATTGCCCAGGTTCGAATAATACTTCGCGTAGCAAACCAAAAAGTCTGTATTCTCCATTGATGCGCCTTTCAGCTCATCAATAAGTTTTTTCGCGGTATTATAATCTTCCCATTCCAGGAGGATTTCAAGCTTTTTAATCTTGATATCCAGAGAATTGGGATGAAGCTTAAGGCCATAATTAACAGCTTGATCTGCGTAATTAAAATCCCCCAGCTCCAAATAATAAACAATAACGTCCTCTAATTCTTCCGTATCGAAGTAGAACTCATCATTGTTTTCCATCATTTCTTCGAACTTTTTTACAAGTTCATTTTCAAAATACTCTTCCAATAGTGTCTTCTTTGTCAGTCCGATGTCTGAATATTCTTACAGACCTCGGCAAACTCTTTAATTTAATTATTACTCCCTGAAAATCAGTCTTCAATTGTATTGCAAAGTTGCAACTTTTTTTTGAATTATGCTTTCATAAATTTCTATCTTAAAGATAGTAAAAAGGAAATTAAAATAAAAGTCCGTTAACAAAAAATAACATTTATTATTCAATTAATACTACCAATCTTTTTCCGGTATTGATTTCATTTTTCCAGGCAGTTTCAATATCTTTCAGGTAAACCGTTTCCGTTTCTATTTTTAATCTTCCTTCAGCCGCTTCCTGAAACATTTCCGGGATAATTTCCGTAAGAAGCAGTTTAAATTCTTCCCGGGTCCAGCTCCCCAATCCCGAGCCTGAAATCTGCATGTCTGTACCTCTCAGGATCTGCGATGACAGCTGAATGGTGTCTCCACCCATCCCTCCTACCGAAACAAGCCTTGTTCTATGGGAAAATGCGCCATCACCTTTCAATGCAGACAAAATCATTTCTACGGAAGGTCCCCATATATAATCCAGAATCACATCAACAGGCGTTTTTCTGTGAATTTCTTTAATTTTTTGCTTAAAGTCCCCGTCCTCCAGCTTTAAGGAAACTACCTCATCCGCACCCAATGCATAAAGTGACTGAAGGGATTCCTCATTTCTTCCGGTAGCGATTACCTTTTTGGCACCGTACAGCTTGGCGATCTGAACGGCCACCTTCCCGGTGACTCCTGTTGCCCCATTGATGAGAACGGTCTCGCCCGGCTTCAACATCGCTTTGAATCTAAGTCCCATCGCAGAACCCATCACTGCGTTAGGCAAAGCTGCCGCAACCGGAAGGGCCAGTGCTTCGGGAATAGGGACAATGAAATCTTTCTCTGCTGATGTTTTTTCCGCAACGGCTCCGTTCTTACTGAAAAAATAAACCTTTGTCCCGTTTTCCAGTACCCCGACCCCGTCGGTTCCTATGACCTTAGGCTTTTGTTCCTCTTTCTCAGCAGAATAATGGCTACCTGCCGCCCTTGCCCTGTCAAAGTTCTTGATGGAGGCTGCTTTTACATAGATTAAGCTTTCATCCTGCCTAACTTCCGGTTCCGGGAAATCTGCGTACTTTGGGATCCCTCCTTTTTCAAATACTACTGCTGCTTTCATTATTTTTTCTCACAAAATTATCATGAAGACCTTTCGGGATGCAATAACATTTGTTATCAGTTTATTTTTCCCTGAGGATCTTACCTTTTATACGGCTGAGATGTACGGTTGTAATCCCCAGATAAGATGCAATATAATGCTGCGGGACCCTTTTAATAATTTCAGGCCTTTCTTTGGCCAGGCTGAGATATCGCTGTTGCGGGGTGTCCTTTATGAACGAGAAGAAATGTCTCATATAATCGAAAACCCTTTCAAAAATGGAATCTATGAATATGCTTCTCATTTCAGGGTCTGTATAGGCTTCCTCAAGAATCTCATCAACAGTGGCCTTATCTATCTGCCATAAGACACATGGCTCAATCGCTTCAAAGGAGACCATGCTGGGTAATCCTTTCCTGAAGCTTTCGAGTGATGAGAACATATTGTTTTCCATAAAGAACTGGAAGGTTATATCTTTTCCGTCATTGTTATACCATGCCCGTACGATCCCTTTTTCTATAAAATAAGCGTTGCAGGAGATCTCTCCTTCTTTTATAAGTGTGGCTTTCGCAGGAACTTCCATGCGCCTGAACCTTCCGGCAAATTTCCTCAGATTTTCTTTAGGGAGGTGAAGCAGCCTGTCTTTTATGTGTTCAAACATTTTATAAAAGAAAAAGAACGGAACATAAGTTCCGTCCCTGTATTTAGATTAAGCTTTTTATTTTAGTGATGATGCTGTCTCCTAGCTGGTCTGCCTCTTCCTGGGATCTGGCTTCGGTATAGATCCTGATGATCGGTTCCGTATTCGATTTGCGAAGGTGAACCCAGTTGTTCTCAAAATCTATTTTTACTCCGTCAACGGTAGAGATCTCTTCGTTCTGATATTCTTTTTCCATTCTGGATAAAATATCATCAACATTTATGTCCGGGGTCAGCTCAATTTTCTTTTTTCCCATAAAATAGCCCGGGTAACCTGCCCTTAGCTGTGAAACCGTTTTATTCTCTTTGGCCAGATGAGTCAGGAATAAAGCTATTCCCACTAAAGAATCTCTTCCGTAGTGAAGGTCAGGATAGATAACCCCTCCGTTTCCTTCTCCCCCGATCACCGCATTTTTTTCTTTCATCAGCGTAACTACATTTACTTCCCCAACCGCACTTGCAAAATATTCTGATCCGTGGGTATGGGCAATATCCCTCAAGGCTCTGCTGGACGAAAGGTTTGAAATAGCAGCCCCTTTTGTATTTTTTAGCAGATAATCGGCAACGGCAACCAAAGTATATTCTTCCCCGAACATTTCACCTTTTTCATCAATTAACGCCAGCCTGTCCACATCAGGATCTACAACAATTCCCAGGTCTGCATTTTCTTTTTTAACCAATTCACAGATATCTCCTAGATGTTCTTTTAGCGGTTCCGGATTGTGCGGAAAATGGCCATTAGGCTCGCAGTATAGTTTTATGGTCTCACATCCCAGCTTATCCAGCAGCATCGGGATTGCAACCCCTCCTGTGGAATTTACGGCATCTAAAACAACCCTGAATTTTTTAGCTTTAATGGCTTCAACATCCACCATAGGCAGATCAAGAATTTTCTGAATATGAATATCAAATGCATCTTCTCTGGTTTCATATTTACCTAAATCATCTACCCCGGCATAATGGAAATCTTCACTTTCAGCCAGTGCCAAAACCTCCGCTCCGTTCTCCCCACTGATAAATTCTCCTTTTTCATTTAAAAGCTTCAGGGCGTTCCATTGTTTCGGATTGTGAGATGCGGTAAGAATAATCCCTCCGTCAGCATTCAGTTCCGGGACCATTACCTCTACGGTGGGTGTTGTGGAAAGGCCCAGATCAATAACATTGATTCCTAAGCCCTGTAATGTGGCCGTCACCAGGGAAGAAACCATTTGCCCTGATATTCTGGCGTCTCTTCCTATGACAAGCGTTAAATCTTTTCTGTTTTTATTGTTCTGAAGCCATGTTCCGAAGGCTGAAGCGAATTTTACCACATCAAGCGGTGTTAGGTTGTCATTTACCTTACCCCCGATCGTTCCCCTGATCCCTGAAATACTTTTTATTAGTGACATTCTGTGTATTATTTAATTCTAATTTTATTATTTAAGCTAAGCAAAATTAGATATTATTTGTGGAATACCACACCGGAATTTATGAACACCCGCAATCTTTGTCGCAATTTGTTCTTTTGGAACTGAATTTCTTCGGTGCAAAATTCTTCCTGATCACTTTAAACAAGGAATAACAGGCAAATGCAACAATAAGCAAAACTATTATGTATTGAAAAATCAATGACGAGTCCATCATTTTAGAATTTGATATGCTAACATCGACACAAAGTATGCCAAACCAGTCATCATTACAACCTGTATGCCGGTCCATCTCCAGCTTTTGGTCTCCCTGTAGACTACTGCAAGTGTGGAAACACACTGCATTGCAAACGCATAGAACAGAAGTATTGAAATCCCGATTGCAAAGCTGAAAACTTTTTCCCCGTTTGGCTTCACATCATTCCTCATCTTGTCTATAACCTTCACTTCCGAAGCGTCATCATCCAGGCTGTATAAGGTAGACATGGTACCCACGAAAACCTCTCTTGCCACAAAGCTTGTAATAATGCCTACACCCATCTTCCAGTCATAGCCCAGAGGTGCAATAACAGGCTCTATTCCTTTCCCCATCTTCGCGAGATAAGAATGATCAAGCTCCACATTGGTGGCCACCATCTCACCCGGCTTCTGCTTCGGCCCGAAATAGCTTAAAAACCATATGATGATACTTACTATGAAAATTATTTTCCCTGCTCCTGTAATGAAGTCCCATACTTTTCCCAGTACCATTTTAAAATCGTATCCGAAAAGCGGCTTTTTATAGGTTGGTAAATCCATTACAAGGTAGGTTTTCCCTTTGTTTCTGATGAATTTTTTAAGAATAGATGCAGAAAGCAGGGCAACCATAAAGCCTAAAAGATACATACCCATCAGAACCAGGGCTTTATATTGGATTCCTAAAAAGGTTCCATCTGAAATGATCAGCCCGATAATGATGCTGTACACAGGAAGCCTTGCGGAGCAGGTCATAAAAGGCGTTACCAGAATGGTCAGCAATCTTTCCTTGACATTTTCAATATTCCTGGTGGATATTACTGCCGGAATTGCGCATGCCGTTCCCGAAACAAGAGGAACAATACTTTTCCCGTTTAGTCCGAACGGACGCAATAACCGGTCCATCAGGAATACCACTCGTGCCATATATCCCGAATCTTCCAGTAAATACAGGAAATACAACAAGATCCCGATTTGCGGAGCAAAAACAATAATTCCTCCCAACCCGGGCACTATACCATTGGAAACCAATGAATTCAGCGGCCCTTCCGGAAGATGCTCGCTCGTGAAAGCCGACAACCAGGAAAAGAAATCATCAATCCAGTTCATCGGGTATTCGGCCAGGAAGAAAACACTTTGGAATATCAGAAGCAAAACAGCTAAGAAAACTACATAACCCCAGAATTTATGTACTAAAATTTTGTCTAGTTTTTCAGTCAGCAGCTCCTTGAACTGGGGCTTTTTGGAAATGACATCTGCAAGGACCTTATCTACGCTCTGATACCTCCTCACTGTCTCCTGGACCTGTAATCTTTTAGGAACCAAACTCTTAACTTCAGGCTCATTCAGTAGATCATGGATAGAATCTATTCTTCCCAGTTCCACCCCTGAAGATATGGCCATCCAGGCCTTATATTGATTGTCAAATCCCTTATGATGGGCAAACTTTTGAAGAAAATCCCTATGCTCGGCAGGGGTTTCAAAGGAAATCTTATCTGCCTTCACAAACTCATTGCGGAATACCGCTTCCCTGACCTCATCAATTCCGATCTGCTCTTTGGCGTTGGTCTGGATAATCTTTATCCCTAATGCATGTGAAAATTTCTGCATATCAATGGAAATCCCTCTTCTTTCTGCCTGATCGATCTGGTTCACAACCAAAATCATAGGAATGCCCAGGTCCTGGATCTGCTGGAATAAAAGAAGCCCTCTTTTTAAACTTAATGCTTCCAGGATATAGATGACCCCGGCATAGTTCTTTTGTTCGTCAATAAGAAACTTAGAAAATATAGCCTCATCTTCCGAGCTCGGATAAATACTATACGAACCTGGCAGATCAATCACCTCAACCTCTTCATTCTTATAGGTATAATGTCCCGAATGACTGGCGACGGTAACCCCTGCGTAATTTCCGGTTTTCTGCTTTTTATTGCACAGCAAGTTGAAAACCGTTGATTTCCCTACATTCGGATTTCCGACTAAGAGTATCTGTTTCTTATTTTCCTGCATTAATTCAATTCTTCAACAATGATAAAGTCTCCTTCTTCTTCGCGAAGGGCGATCCGGCTTTTTTCCTCTCCAAACTCCACATACATGGGCCCATTGAACGGTGCCTGATACAAAACCCTGAAAACGGTTTCCGGTAAAAGGCCCATTTCTATGATCTTGTTAGGCATCCGCAGCTGATTATTGTCGTACCCCAGTATCCTCCCCGTCCTGTTTTTAGGGAAGCCGCTTAATTTATGTAAATCCTTCTTTTTCAAAAATCTACTTTTTGTGATGCAAATATACGTTATTTAAATCTAATCTAAATAACACTTTTTATGAAAGAAATCAACCCAAATACATTCCTGTACTTGGGTTGACCTTAATATAATTTAGTTTGATATGAAGTTTGCTTATTTTTTTTCTTTTCCTGTCTTTCCTGCACTGCCCTTTTCATAGGCAGGTTCTATCGGGTTATCAATAGCATTGAAGAAATCTTTATACATCTTTTCCTGCTTCTTCATCATGTCCCCTATTGTTCCATCCATTCCGGGAATTGTTTTAGACATCATTTCCTGGGTCATCATGGGTCTTACCGTAGCAAAAGGATCTTTTTTGAAATCGTTGAAAGTTTTTTCAAACTTTTCTCTCGGCATTTCAGTTACTTTTAAACCAACATTGGAAAGCTTCTCCATATATGTCAATTCTTCCCAGTTTGGAACTCTTTTATTTCCCTGAAGAACCCAAGAATAGTTTTTGCCTTCGTCTTCAATCTTTACGATCAAGCCTGGAAGTCCTGAAAATTTATATGGCCCATCTTGAAAAGGAAGCTCTGAGCTAAACCAAGCCGTCCATTTCTTCCCTGCAAATTCCGTTGTTGCTTTCTGAGCATTATAAGCTCCAATTTTTGCTTTTTCATTAGAAATTTTCCAGTCTAATTTTAATGTTTCATTATATCCGATGTTCATAGGAGAAAATCCGCTCGTAATTCTTTCAATATATTGGATTTTCATATCTGGATATGTCTTCACAATTTTTTCAGAAAACTTCGGCATCTTGAAAGATTTAGATAAATCTTTCAAAACTCCTGCCTTTTGCATTGCTTCAAATTGGACTTTCAGAATAGAATCTTGCCCAATAGCTGTAAAATCTCTATAAATAGATCTGTCTTTAACTATATCAAGTGACATAATTACCTTATCCAGTTTTGCCGAATCTTTTTTAGGCTTGAACGTCAGCTCATAAAAGAAGCGGTTGGCAGTTTCCTTTGAATCATTGGAATCCTGAGCTCCGGCAAAAGCAAAAAGCACGATAAAAAATATTGAGAAGAACTTTTTCATTTTAAAATGTTTACCAATTAGTTATCGATCCCGGAAATATGTTACAGATTTTTACCGTGTTTTTACATAACCTGATTTAAATCATGGGCAGCCGGGAGTTTACTACAGGCTTAACGATATTCTGTTACCGGGAAGCTATGGCCCCTCTGCGGATACGTCGGCTTTTAACAGATATCTTACGATCGTATAAAAAAACCAATCTTTGTGAGATTGGTTTCTTCTTTATTTAAAGTTGAACTTTACGGTGAACATCACCTGGCTTGGACGCAGCTGATATTTTGTATATGAAATATACGTAGTATTGATATCGTATGTTTCAAATACTTTTTTGTTCGCAATATTCATCCATTTCAGCTCAAAATCGATTTTCTTTTTCGACCAGCTGAACTGATAGGACAGATCATAGAACCCGTTATTGTATTTTTGGCCTCTGGCATTGGTATTCACCTGATCCCAGTTGAATCCGATTGTATGATTTTCAATAGGATAGAAGAATACCCCAAGATTATGGGTAAATCCTTTGGTGTCCGCACCGGAATTCACTCTTCCCTGGCTTGTTTGTTTTGTTTTTGAAATATTTGCATTATAATCAATACTCATCCAGCTGAAATAGGTGTTGTTAAATTTAATACCAAATGACTGGCTGTTGTTTTTATTGGTGAAGGCTGCATTATCCAGAAATGCATCCGACTTTGAGGTATTGTTGCTGTAACTCACTGAAGCGTTTGTTTTGAATTTTGGAAAATACTTTCCTACTTCTGCACTATAGTTATTACTGATCACATGATTATCCTGTTCAATATACCCCATAATAGTATATCCTGCCTCATTGATTTTCGGATTGGAAATAAGGTTTCTTTTTGCATCTGAATATCTGTAATTCACATTAAAGAATAAATTGTTCAGCGGATTTCTGTATTCCAGCCTTGTCCCTGCTGATTTGTTATTGTTCTGAGGGATCGGATTATCAATATCCATTGCGTTGATTCCGTTTGGTGAAGTCATTAAAAATCCTGAGTATGCAGAATTGATTTCCCCGAAATTGTTGTTAATATTGGCATTTACCGATGCTTTCCAGAAAGAAGCAAATGTATACTGAGCAAAAATGTTTGGCTCAAAAGTAACTTTGTTAACTTCTTTAGAAACCTGCCTCATCGGGTCTTCTGCCCTGATATTATTTGAATTTACAGGAAAGCTGGCGAACAACATCCATGCTTCACTTTTATAATTCACTCCTAAAGTTCCGTAAGGTGTTACTGTGGTATATTTGAGATCATTGCTATACCTGGATATCGGAGTTTCCGGGTCATTGGGGTCAGGAGTCGGAATTGTAAAAATGTTTGATAAGTCTGATACTAAATTCGTTGTTTTGAAATTAAATCCCACTCCGGGAGTAAAAGTCCATCCTTTTGTAGAAAAATTTATGTTTGCCGAATGACTGGCTTCAAAAGTTTTCAACCTTAAACTCTGTCTGACCAAATCTGAATCAGGATCCGGGCTAAACCCCGGGATAGCCAGATATGAAGCCGGAGAAACATCCAGCGTTTGTCTGTCCGTCTGATAATTAATGAAAGACGTTACGTTGATCATTTTCTCTTTCCAGGGGATGATTGTACTCAAAGAGTTCTGGAATGATGTTGTGGGAGATTCTATCGCTTCTTCACCATGCCTGTTGTTGATAGCGTCTGTTCTGTCTACAACAGCTCTGTCTGCATTCCAGAATTGGGAGAAGCTGGTGGTATTTTTAAAGAAGCCTTTTTTCGCATTTTTAGTAAAGATCAACTCTCCTTTTGCCTTGTCTGTATAAAAGTTATTAAAAATATTTTGTGTAACTTTTGATTCCGGTCTTTCAGGGGTCGCAAAATAATTGAACTCACCGTAAGATTCTCTTTCTACTGCATTATTGGTGTAATTGGCACTTGCTTTAAGTTCCCATTCTTTTTTCTTGTCAATATTAGTAAGGTAATTGGCTGATAAATAATGTACGTTATTCATCAGATATCTTTTTACCGGAAGATTCGGGGTACTTGCGTTTTCTACATTCAGCCAGTCGTTTTGGGAAGCATTGATCCTTCTTCCTTCCCATCTGTTTCCGAAGGCCAGAATATTTCCTTCATTTTCTACCTGTTCTCCCATATTATTGGTTTTGTAGTTAACCACCCATTGGCTTTTCTGGCCGAAAAACATAGGTGTCAGCTTTACGTTCCATAGCCATGGATCTCCGAAACCGCTTCCTACTTCTCCCCTTCCGGTCATGGTAACGGAGTTTTTAAGCTTGATATTGATGGCAGCCTGGTCAGAAGGTACTTTATCCTGGAGGATTTTTACCGGCTGGTGGTTTTCAAGGACCTCAACTTTTTGCACCGCGTCTTTTGGAAGCGAGTTATTAATCGTTCCGTAGCCTCCTTCCATCAGGTCTTTTCCATTGACATAGAACTTGTTGATGGCATTTCCCTGATAAAGGATGGTTCCGTCCGTATTTACCTCAATACCCGGGATCTTTTTCATCACATCGGCAAGCGTTCTGTCATTTTTGCTGTCAAAAGCTTTAAGATCATAAGAAATGGTATCTCCCCTGGCGGTAATCATTTTTGTCTTTAGCTGAACTTCCTTTATTTCTGTTGCTTCCGAATCCATTTTAAAATTCAGGGTCTGATCACTATTGCTGATCTGCCTGGTGAGGGGTTTTTGATTAAAGGCCTTTACCTTCAGATCTACATTAGGCTCTGAAGAGGTAAAAGTTACCTTATATTCCCCTTTGGAATTGGTGATCCCGTAGGCCAGAATCGCATCTTTTCCCGGCTCTTCAATAGTTACGCTTGCACTTGGGATCGCAGCTCCGTCTTCATCAGTGATCTTTCCTGAGACCGTTTTTTGTGCAAATGTCAGCACTGAAAGAAAAAGCATCAGAAAAAAAGAAATATTCTTTTTCATAATTTATTATTTGATTAATTAGTTAATGGCTATTGTTTTTTGTTACACATCTATAAAGATGTGTTTTAAAGCTAAAGGTTAAAAAAAAATTATCACTACAAAAATAGTGATAAAATACGGTATTTATCTTTTTTTTGTTTTTTTTAGCTGATTTTGTATTAAATAAAACAGTTAAACATCTGTTAACAGGTATTTAATAACAAATTTAACATAAAGATCCTTTTAACCATCATGTAATACTTTTACAGCATGCTTTGTTTTTTAAGTGTTGTATTAAGCTTATTTAGAATAAATATTTAAAAATGATTTGAATCATAGATTAAAAAAATCTTAAACACGTTAACATATATATTTATTTAATAATTTTGTAACATAAAATTTATAGAATGGGAATTATTTTAAAGCCTATCGATATTGTAGATGATATTAGTCAGGAAGAATTTATTCAAAAATACCTGAAGCCGAGAAAACCTGTTGTCATCAAAAACATGGCGAGAAAATGGCCTGCTTATCAAAAATGGACAATGGACTACATGAAGGAAGTGGTAGGAGATGTTGAAGTTCCGTTATATGACAGCTCAAAAGCCGATCCGGCAGCTCCCATCAATGCTTCAGCAGCAAAAATGAAATTCGGGGATTATATTGATCTTATCCGGAGAGAGCCCACAGACCTCAGGATCTTTCTTTTCGATCCTATAAAATACGCCCCGAAGCTTCTGGAAGATTATATTTCTCCGAAAGATTTAATGGGAGGCTTCCTGGATAAATATCCCAATATGTTTTTTGGGGGAAAAGGTTCCGTGACCTTCCTTCATTTTGATATTGATATGGCCCATATTTTCCATACACACTTCAATGGAAGAAAACATATCCTTCTGTTCGACTACAAATGGAAGGAAAGGTTATACCAGATCCCTTATGCTACTTATGCACTGGAAGATTATGACATTGAAAATCCGGATTTTACCAAGTTTCCTGCATTGGATGGCATAGAGGGTATAGAGTGCTTCCTTGAGCATGGTGATACCTTATTCATGCCTACGGGATGGTGGCATTGGATGAAATACCTTGACGGAAGTTTCTCTATCTCTTTAAGGGCCTGGGACAAATCATGGGCGGTGAAGGCGCATTCCCTTTGGAATCTTACTGTACAACGTAAGTTTGATGATATTATGAAGAAGAATTTCAAGAAGAAGTATATGGACTGGAAGGAAAAGATTGCCATCAAAAGAGCTGAGCTCGCATTGAAAAGAGGCTTACCCAGATAAAGCAAAAGACGTTTCAGGCTGAAACGTCTTTTTTTTATAAGATCCTGTACACCGGATATTGTCTGAATGTCTTGTCTTCGAAATAAGGAGAGTGCCTGTAAATCCAGTCCAGTTGTGCTTCACCACTCTCCACAAACTCCCGGTCCGAAGATCTTTTATCTTCAAAGGCTTTTCTCAGCTTTTTGTCCTTTTTAAGTAATTCCGCTGCCGTATCTTCAAAAATATAGGCAGAATAGTATTCCTTCTGAGCCAGAATCCCATCAAAGAAGTTCCAGTTGAAAAACGAATCCAGAGCTTCGGGCTCCAACGTTTCCACAATATATTTTACTCCGGGCTGATCTGTGGGAACCAGATAATCTCCCGCCAAAAAAGTAAGAGTTTTATCAGATTTTTCAACAGCTGTTTCATAATGCAGATAATGGCCCTCATAAGGGTTTTTTACCGTTTTGAAATCCTTTATCTTATATGATTCCACTGCTATCGTGCTGTCTTTTTGCAATGGCTTCATGCTAATCTGATTTCTTTTAAACGCTTCAATAACCCTGTATTCGGAACGGGGAATCACATAGTATCTGGGAATCGTGATAAAGCCTGTGGGATTGGCCGAGGTAAACAGTTTTATCTTTCTGGTAAACGATTTAGTCCGGTCATAGTACAGTCTTGGCTTCCCGGAAATTTCGCTGGGCTTATATTTTCCTTCATATCCTTTGAAATCCATCAGGGTATATTTCGTTGAATCTATTTTCCAGCGGATGCCGTATGGCTTTCCTGCCTGATATTGTTTCAGGTTCTCCAGACGGAGCTGTTTTATCTTTTGGTAATCCCTATCCAGATTCTGTAAATTGACCAGCATATATTTGTATGTTGCATCCACTCTTTTATCATATGGCTTCAGCATATGCGTTTCGGGAACAGTTCCCAAGGTATTGAACAGAGACGTATAGCCTGTTGAATATCTCGGAGAATCTTCAAATGCCGCAAAAACCAATATCCGGAACATCCCCGTGAATATTTACATAAGGTGTGCTTTCGTAACCAAGCTTTTTCAGATCTTCGAGATTCCTGGCCTGATAATCCTTATAGAAATAGTCTCCGAGAATACTCCCCAGCCTTTCCTTGAATGTTGATATATAAGTGAACGTATATTGATAATCCGCCCCGTTGCTCACGTGATTATCAATAAACACATCAGGTTTCAGCCATTGGTAAATCCTCTGGAAACTCTTCGCATTTTCAGAATCAGCCTTGATGAAATCCCTGTTCAGATCATAATTCCTTGCATTTCCCCTGAAGCCATACTCCTCAGGACCATTCTGGTTAGCTCTTGAATAGGAACCACGGTTCAGCATTCCGCTGACATTATATGCTGAAATTGCAGCAATAATAAAATTCCGGGGAGTCTTAATTTTCTTTGTGGCCAGATCCCTCATCAGCATCATCGTAGCATCTATTCCGTCCGGCTCTCCGGGGTGGATCCCATTGTTTACGAATAGCACCGCCTTATCCTTTCTCAGCTTATTCAGGTCTTTTTCAGGAAAAGGGTTGAATATGACAACATAGATAGGTTTTCCGTTGTCATCTTCTCCTTTTTTCAGATATTGAATTGTACTGAAGTTTTTAGCAAGGTCCTGGTAGTAAGCGTTCATCTGGTCATAGGTAACGGTCTGGTTCCCGTTCCCTTTTTCAAAAGGGGTCTGAAAGCTATTTTGTGCAAAGAACAAAGACGGGATCAGAGAAAAAAAGAGATCTTTCGGTTTCATTGAAGTGATATTTCAGGCTTTAAAATTACTTAAAGTAGACAAAAGAGCGAAACGGAAGATTTACCTGTTCCTCCGAATATCCTGAATAGTTGTCAACCGTACTTTTTCCACCATTGGAAGCCAAACCTCAATATCAATGGAATGTCCCTGGTTCGCTCTTATTTTGGTTTTATCTATATTAAAAGCAAAACGTTTTTTATTACTGGTTTGCACTATTTCATCCAGTTCCTCCAGGGTGAAATATATTGTATTTCCGGCAGACTTCTCTCTCAGTTCTTCTATATCCGCCCAACCATTTTCATCCAGTTTTAAATGGATGACTTCCGGCTGATGTCTTAAAACAAGACTTAGAAACTGGCTTATTTTTTTCTTTTCTGCTTCGTTCATGATTTATATTATTTCATCAGTTTGTTTGCGAACCTGATACAGAGATTTTCAATGTCATCTTTCCTCACAAGCTCTGAAACCCACTCCCGGGGAATATTTTCAAAGCCGTAATAAATTCCTGCAATTCCTCCTGTAATTGCTCCCGTGGTATCAGTATCGTCTCCTAAATTGACCGCTTTCAACACTGCCTCAGGATAGCTCTCAGAATTCATGAAGCACCATAGTGAAGCTTCTAAAGAGTTTAATACATATCCTCCGCTCTGAATTTCATCTTCCTTATCATTGAAAATATTATTTTTTAATATTCTATGGAAAAGACCGGTTTCTTTTGGATTAAAACCCTGACTTTCTGCATATTCCAAAGCTGTTCTCTGCATATACCCGTAAGCTTCGGCCTTACTTTTCCCTTTAAGCAGCTGAATGGCAAAAATCACATAGATAAAACAGGAAAAAACGGAACGGAAATGCCCATGGGTAATGGCAGAAACTTCTTTTACCATTTGATATAATTTTTCAATATTTTCTTCCTCTTTAAGGTAAAAGGCTAAGGGAAGGATTCTCATTAATGACCCGTTCCCGTTATCCTCTTCAGAAATGCACCCTGAAAATCTTGCACTTTCTCCTTTGATCAAGCGTGCTATGGAATGTCTTGTAGTTCCTCCAATATCAAAAAGTTTTCCATGTGCGGTCCAATGCCCATATTTATACCATTTTACAAAACTTTGTCCGATCTTTTCCAGATCATACCTTTTGGCCAACTCCTCAGTAAGGCAGAAGGTCAGCGAACTGTCATCACTCCATGTCCCCTTCGGCTGGCTCCAGGACATATATTCCAGATATCCGGAGACAGGAGCTTTTTTTAAATCCTTCCGTTTCTTAAACTCTACCGGCACTCCCAGAGCATCTCCGATACAAACGCCGAAAATCCCTGCTTTTACAACATTTTCCATCATTCCATATTTACCAGCTTGTCAAACAAAAGCCTCATTCCCTGCGTGGCCGTCTCTTTAATCACAACCGCCCGCTTTCCGAAGCTCATACTGTCATCAGGATTAATAACGATCAACAAACAATCGTCTTTGATATCCTGCAGCAAACCCGCGGCCGGATATACCTGCAGCGAGGTTCCGATCACCAGGAAAATATCAGCTTCCCCGGCTATTTTTATCGCTTCCGGCATCAGGGGGACATCTTCTCCGAACCATACGATGAAAGGGCGAAGCTGTGCCCCATCTTCTGCCTTATCACCTATTTTTATATCTCCTTTTTGCTCGTAGATCAGATCTTTATTGTTGCATGAGCAGGATTTAAACAGTTCTCCATGTAAGTGTAAAACATGGGAAGAGCCTGCTCTTTCGTGAAGATCATCGATATTCTGGGTAATAATTTTTACTTCAAAATGTTTTTCCAGTTCAGCCAGTAATTTATGTGCTTCATTGGGTTCCACTTCATGGAGCTGCCTACGCCTCTGGTTGTAAAAATCCAGCACCAGCTCTCTGTTTTTTCTCCAGCCTTCCGGGCTAGCCACTTCTGTAACGTCATGATTTTCCCAAAGTCCATTGCTGTCTCTGAATGTTTTTATCCCGCTTTCGGCACTGATCCCCGCACCGCTTAATATGGTCAGTTTTTTCATAGTTCTAATAGCTTTTTATATATTTCTTCATTTTCCTCATCAAAACAAACAAAAATAACTTTCTGTAAAGTTTCGGGCTGGAAATTTTTCACTTCCCTGACAGCAATTTCAGCTGCTGTCTTTTTAGGGAATCTGTATACTCCTGTACTGATATTTGGAAAAGCAATCGTCTTTACCTTCAGCGTTTCCGCCAGTTTTAATGAGTTTTGATAACAGCCTGCCAGTAGTTTTGAACATTCCTCCTTATCTCCGTTCCAAACGGGCCCTACTGTATGAATGACATATTGTGCAGGTAAATTTCCGGCCGTCGTTACAACAGCTTCTCCTGTTTTACATCCTCCTTGTTTATTTCTGATCCGGATACATTCCGCCAGTATCTGTGGCCCTCCTGCCCGATGGATCGCTCCATCAACACCTCCGCCGCCGAGTAAGGAGGAATTGGCTGCATTTACAATAACATCTGCCTGGATTCGGGTGATGTCTCCTTTTATTAATTCGATATCCATAAGCTTTTTTTCTTTAAAATTAGGCAATATTGTTTTCTCCTGTATACCAATACATATTTCTCAGCCTGACCGAATCACCAAAACCGCTTCCTCATCAGAAAGCTTTATTTCAGCGGTTGCTCCGCTGTTGAATTGTAAAAAATCCTGTTCGATCCCGTCACTAAATATAAACCCGTTATTAGGCATCAGGGATTCCACGATCAGTTTATTCCCTTTTTTCAACCTTCCTCCACAGATATCGGTTTGGGTCCTGATACTTTTGAAAGGTTCTCTTACCGCAAAATACAAATCCTCTTCATTCATTTCAGGATATCTGAGCTTCTTGGATCCTAAAATCCCGTAGGCCATATTGAAAACCGAGCTTAGCCAGCCTGTACTTCCCGTTTTTGTTGAAACGATGATTCCGCTGGAGGAATGTACCTCTTCTTTTCCGTTCAGGGCAATTTTGTACCTCGCGGAACTATGAGAAGAAATTCCGATGAACAGGTCATTCACCGCCAATAATTTCTGTCCGTCATTCAGAATGGCTTCTGCAAACCTCATCTTTTTTACTCTAAAGCTCCCATTGATCACAGCGTGCACTCCGTCTAAAAAATTCTGCGGATTAAAAGGAAGCAATATGCCATCATATCTTTCTTCATCCGGATTTATCGCTATGAGCGGAATGTTTTTGGAATACTTCGCAACATTCGCTACCAGTCCGTCCTGCCCGATCACGATGATCAGGTTTTTCTCAGAAAAAATATAGGACGGCACAAATTCTTTTTCCACTACTTTGTTTTTGATCACTTTGGAAAGTTGGGTCTGAACTTCCATAAAAGACTGATAAAACCTTTCGTGCTCTTCCACATATACCCCGAAATCTCCTCCGGAACTTTCAATATAAAACCGGGCCTGAGCCTTGGTATTGAATCTTTCGATCAAAGACTCAAGCCGCGTTTTATTTTTGATGATGATGGCATATTCTGTTTTCATAGCTTCACTTTTATTTTTCGGTAAGCAGAGTTTCCAGGAGGTCAGGGCTGATATTGAGCGTTCCTATCTTATCTGCATTCTCCGCCAGTTCCCTGAAGGCAAAGGCAATATTTGATCTTGCATCCTGTTTCCCGTTTAAAGCTGCCAAAACTCTCCAATCCAATTCTTTATATGGTTTTAAGGCCGCTTCAAGGGCATATCCTTTGGTTTCAGCTTCTTTCCGGTCGTTTTCCGTTTTTTGATCGATCAGTTCTTTTCTCTGGTTTTCTATGGCAATATCTGCCGAGATCTTCATTTCCCTGAGAATCCTGCTATTCTCTTCTTTCTGCACTTCTGCTTCCATTCTTTTCTCATCAATCTGCTTTTGCTTCTCTTCCACGGCAATTTCGGTATTGAGTTCGGATTCTTTGATCTTTCTTTCCTGTTCTACAGCAAAATTCCTTCTTTCATATACCGCCTCATCTGCCTGTTGCTGAAGCTTTTCCCTGGTTTCTGTTTCCAATGCCCTGGCCATTTCCGGAGTGGCCTGCACTGCCAGGATATTCACCCCTAAGATCTCTAGTCCCATTGTCTGAATCGCTTCCGAAGCCATTAATCCTTTCAGGATATTCCCTTCAATTTCTTTTGCGGAACGGATGGCCTCTTTCAGGTTCAGATCATGGATAAATGACGATGTAGAGGTCTGAGCCAGATTGATGATCCTTTGGTTCAGCTTTTCAATATCATTTTTCTTATAAATTCCTTCCTCGTTCACTGTAAAATCCAGGGTATTGGAGAGGGCTTTGGGATCCGTGATCTTATAGCTGATCTGTCCCTGAATTTTTACTGTCTGATAATCGAAAGTATTCTCATTGAAAATAAACGGCAGATCATTACTGCCCATCGGAATGGCAACAATGGAGCTATTTGGAGCGAAATAGAAGAATGATAAGCCTCTTCCTTCTCTTACAGTTTTCCCATTTTTAAAATGAAGAACGTAAGTCATTGAATCAAATTTGATGTGTCTGAAACCAAACATAGCTTAAAGTTTTTATAATTAAACATTTAATATTTGTGTTGTTTGTACGCAAAAATAAAATTGCATGCTTTCACTTTATCATGAAGTTTCCATTTAATTATTGCGTTATTTTTACACTAAAATTTTAAACAACTGATTTACAATAAGAAAAATTCAAACAAATTATTTTATCTCAAAATAGAAGCCCTGCTCTTCCAGCGCCTTATATTTTTCCTGGTTGAAAGTAAAAAGTTTTCCGGGTCTTCCGCTTCCTTCCTTTTTTACATTATTGGTCTCATTAAGAAGTCCGTAGCTCATGATCTTCTTACGGAAATTCCTGCGGTCAATTTCCTGTCCTACAATGGTTTTATAAAGATTTTCAAGGTCTGAAAAAGGAAATTCTTCGTTAAGAAGATTAAAGCCAATAGGCTGATACTGGATTTTTGTTCGTAATCTTTTAAGGGCAACATCTATGATCTTTTTATGATCAAAAGCCAGCTTTGGAAGTCTGTTCACACTGAACCATTGCGCATCACCAGCATCAGAATCCGCAAAAATTTCATGGTATGACGGGTTCACAAGTCCTAAATACGCTACGGAGACTACCCTGTTTCTAGGATCTCTGCCTACATCCCCGAAAGTGTAGAGTTGCTCCAGAAAATCCGGTTTTATACCAGCCTCCTCATATAACTCTCTTTTCACGGCATCATCCACATTTTCATCGTCCTTTACCAGCCCTCCGGGAAGTGCCCATCCCCCTTTAAAGGGCTCTATGTTCCTTTTAATCAAAAGAACCTGCAGATCTTTCTTATCAAAATAGCCGAAAATAACGGCATCCACAGCAACCTTGATGTCCTGTATCTTTTGTTTTTGTTCTTCCATAGCCGATTTGCGTTACGATTACACAAAATTACAATTAATCTTAACACAAAAAATGATTAAAGATTATAATAGAATATATTGCTTTTATTTTTAAATTTAAATCGCTTAAAACTAAACTATTATGAAAAACTTACTTTTTGCTTTCAGCACCGCTTTTTTGTTTATAGCCTGTGAAAAAGGGAAAACAAATGCCACTAAAAGCTCAGATAAAACAGATTCCACAACAGCCGCCTCGGAATGGAAACCTGTAGACACCGCAACGGCAAATAAGGCCTGGATGGAGTTTGCGACACCGGGAGATATGCAGAAAATGCTGGCTAAATATGACGGAAGCTGGACCGGAGAGACAACAATGTGGATGGAAAAGGGGGGAAAACCTATGACCAGCCAATCGGAATGTACCAATAAAATGGTTTTCGGTGGCCGTTATCAGGTAAGTGATCACAAAGGAAGCTTTATGGGAATGCCTTTTGAAGGTATGAGCATCACAGGATATGACAATGCCAAGAAAAAATTTGTAAGCACCTGGATCGATAATATGGGAACCGGCATCATGCATGCCGAAGGAGAGTGGAATCCGTCTAAAAAGGCCATTGAATTTAAAGGAAAAATGACAGATCCTACCCGGCCGGGAAAAGACTGCGATTTCAGAGAAGTTTATACTTTTAACGATGACAACAACCATACCATGGAAATGTATGGCCCGGATTGGAAGACAGGAGAAGAGTTTAAAACAATGGAGATAAAGTTTGTCCGTAAAAAGTAAATCTATCGCAAAACTGTAATTTTACTTACTTATTCCTGGTAATTAGCAGAAGGAATCTTTTAAGAAAAGACCGATGGGAGCCATCGGTCTTTTTATATTAATCATTAAGCTTCAATACTGCCATAAACGCTGATTGAGGAACTTCCACCCTTCCGATCTGCTTCATTTTTTTCTTACCCTCTTTCTGCTTTTCCAATAGCTTACGTTTTCTGGAAATATCCCCTCCGTAACATTTTGCCGTAACATCTTTTCTCAAAGCTTTGATTGTCTCCCTAGCTATAACCTTCGTTCCCAAAGCCGCCTGAACAGCAATATCAAACTGTTGTCTGGGGATCAGTTCGCGGAGCTTTTCGCACATCTTTTTACCGATGTTATACGCGTTGCTTTCGTGGATCAGTGAAGAAAGGGCATCCACCATATCACCATTGATCAGAATATCCATTTTCACAAGCTTGGAAGCTCTGAAACCGATCGGATGATAATCAAAGGAAGCGTAGCCTTTGGAAATTGACTTTAATCTGTCATAAAAATCAAAAACCACTTCAGCCAAAGGCATATTAAAAATCAACTCTACCCTGTCTGATGTTAAGTAGCTTTGGTTGACAATTTCCCCTCTTTTTTCAATACATAAGGTCATTACCGCACCCACAAAGTCAGACTTTGTGATAATTGATGCCTTGATATACGGCTCTTCCACCCTGTCGAGAATGGAAGGATCCATCATTTCAGACGGGTTGTTGATCAAAATTGGTGTTTCAGGATCTTTTTTGGAAAATCCATGATAAGAAACGTTCGGTACCGTGGTAATGACATTCATATTGAACTCCCTGTCAAGACGTTCCTGAACGATCTCCATATGAAGCATTCCCAGGAAGCCGCATCGGAATCCAAAGCCTAATGCAGCAGAGCTTTCGGGTTCAAAAACCAAAGAAGCATCATTTAACCTGAGCTTCTCCAGGGAGAATCTAAGCTCTTCAAAATCCTCAGAATCAATAGGATAAATACCTGCAAAAACCATTGGCTTTACTTCTTCAAAACCTTCGATCGGCTTGTCTGCAGGATTCTCAGTAGTTGTAATGGTATCTCCCACTTTTACTTCCCTCGCATCTTTAATCCCCGAAATGATATACCCTACATCTCCGGTCTTGATCTCAGATTTCGGGGCCTGTTTCAATTTCAGTGTTCCTACCTCATCAGCCTCGTAAGTTTTATCCGTTGCCATAAATTTGACTTTCTGGCCTTTCTTAATGCTTCCGTTAACCACTTTAAAATAGGCCTCAATTCCCCGGAAAGGGTTATACACGGAGTCAAAGATCAGGGCCTGAAGCGGAGCCTCGGGATCGCCTACCGGCGCAGGGATCCTTTCAACAATCTGTTCCAGCAAATGATGCACACCTTCTCCTGTTTTTCCTGAAACTCTTAAAACATCTTCATATTCACAGCCTAACAGGTTCATGATTTCATCTGTCACTTCTTCCGGATTGGCGGAAGGAAGATCGATCTTGTTAAGAATCGGAATGATGGTAAGATCATTCTCCAGCGCCAGATAAAGATTACTGATAGTCTGTGCCTGAATGCTTTGGGCAGCGTCAACAATCAGAAGGGCTCCTTCGCAGGCTGCGATCGACCGGGAAACCTCATATGAAAAATCAACGTGTCCCGGTGTATCTATCAGGTTCAGGATATATTTTTCTCCTTTATATTCATAATCCATTTGGATGGCGTGGGATTTAATGGTGATCCCGCGTTCTTTCTCCAAATCCATATCATCCAAGGTCTGTGCCTGCAATTCCCTTTGAGAAACAGTATTGGTATATTCCAAAAGACGATCTGCCAAAGTACTTTTACCGTGGTCGATATGAGCGATTATGCAAAAATTTCGTATGTTTTTCATTTAAGAATCTTGTAATTTGCAAAGATAAAAAAAAGGAGGGACAATATTGCCTCTCCTGACTGTATTAATTTTTATGCCCTGGGAAGAAGTATAGTTTCCGGTAAGGGGGTCCAGGCCCGGCAGGTTAATTATACTCCTGAACTATCGCTCAAAAATGTAAAGCCCTGTTAATGAATCTATTAAACATTGGATAATACAGGTGACATGAATCCAATCCCGGGTATTGCCCCTTTATTGTTGCCTGAATCAATAGCTGCTCCTATAAGCGCTCCTACAACTCCGCCGGCAATTGCTCCAACGAACATCCCACCCGTTTGAGGCTGAGAAAAAAGATCTGTCCTGGAAGCTACAATATAGAATCCTTTATCATCTTTTGACATTTTAAGAAATCCGACAGGGGTGAGACGATAAGCTTTCCCTTCCTCCACATATCCAAAAATCTGACCTAATGGAATTAGCTCATCTTTATATTTCACTCTTACAACATTCCCCTTTCTGTTTTTCTCTGTATAATACCCGAATGTGGGCTCTTGTGATGAAAAGCTTTTAAAATCTTTATATACCCATCTTTTAAAGCCGAAGCAGTATAAGCGATATTATATTTAGTTAAATAGTCATCATAATTATTAATCTCATTCTCAGGAATATATTGCCCTGAAACAGTAGTGGTGAAAGACGATTTTATGAATGCCGTCAGAACTTCAGAGATCGTATGCGCCAAGTATCTCGGCATATTTGACGTTCTTTTGGGATCGGAGACAATTACGTTCTCAAAACGATTGATAAAATAATACCTGTCATTTCTCTTTAAAAAACTCGATATTTTAATTTTTACCTTTCCAAAAGCATGTTTCTGATCTTTATCCTGCTCATCATACACTTTTAGTTCCTCTAACATCAGAATAATATCTGAATTTCCCTTTTCCTCATTATATTCTGAAAACCAGTTTTCCACATAACTTTTTAAATCATCACTCCGGAATTTAATTTGCACCGAACTGTCCTTAAAAGCCAATTGCCCAATCTCTTTATCGGGCCTGCTATCCATCAAAGTTAAAGATTTTATTAATCCCCTTTTATCCTTTATATTATCCTGAAGTGCAATAAATTCAATTTTCTGGGCAATAAGCGAAGTGGAAAATATTAATAGGAATAATATTTTTTTCATTGTTTTATTTTTGGTAAAAATAATAAACTTAAATTAAACGACTCTCACAAAAGGTTTGTGAGAGTCGTCCAACATTAAAAAAATAAACTATTATGGGTTTTGTCTGGGCCTTGAAGTATTTTTCTGAGGCTTTCTTTCATTCATTTTATCTCTCATCATTCCCTCAGACTGAAACAGCTTCAAGACTTTTTGGCAAGGAATCACCTGCTGCATTTTATCAGCGTATTTTTTTCTGTTATCCAATAGTTTCTGGCCTATTTCAAAACTTTGCTGAAGTTTCTGTTTAGCCTCTTCATCGGATAAGGATTCAGGATCAAAATTTGAATTAAACTGGCTTTTTATCTGCTTCTGGCTTTCCAGATATTCATCATATACCTGGGTAAATTCAGCTTTATCTTTCGGATCTATATCCAGATTATCCATCACCATATTATTCCTAAACTTCTTAAGAAGCTCTTTTCTTTCTTCAGGAGAAAGATTGTTTATTACCTCTTTTCTTTGTTTAGGGTCCATCTTTTTCCAGTCGTAATCCGTCCTTTGGGCATTTAAGCCGAAACCATAAATAATAAAAAGCGTAAATAATATCTTTTTCATCTTTCTTTTTTAATTATACAAATCCAAATAAACGTCCTGAGTTGAATTATTGGCCAATTCTGCAATTTCAGAATTAGAGAAGGAATCCAGGTATTCATTCATTTGAACTTCTTCCTGTTTTGATACAGGCGTTACCCGCTGTGGTGTGGCCACCTTTTTTTCTTCATTGCTCTGAGACACTTTATTATTATTTTGATTTTCAACTATTTGATTATTATTTTCAACAGAAGTTAAATCAGATTTTAAAGTCTCATAAGCAACTTCACTTTCTGTTTTGGGTTCCTGATTATTCACAAGCGTTTGCTGTGTAGGGCCTTGATCTTTCGAGGTGCCATTATCAGAATTAAAAATAAAAGTAACACCAAAGATTAAAACTAATGACGCCGCTATGGCATACGCCCAGTTTAATTTAAATACCGGGGCTTTTTTGCCACTTCTCAGGTCATTCATTACTCTTTCCTGAATATTTTCAAACAAATGATCAGGGACTTTGTAAATATTTTTACGTTCTAATTTCTCTATATCAAATTCTTTCATTTCTTTTTTCTCAAAAAATTATCGCTCGTAATTTTCTTTGATATACTCTTCTATTTTTTGCTTGGCATAATGATAATTTGTTTTTAATGTCCCTACTGACATGTCAACGATTTTTGAGATCTCTTCATAGGGCAAATCATCATAATACCGCATCATAAATACCAGTTTCTGCTTTTCGGGCAGGCTTTGTATGGCGTTCTGTAGTAAAATCTGTATTTCTTCTGCATCTCCTTCTGTATTGTCGGCCACAAGATTCTGCATATGGTATTCGGCGTCCTCATCAGTTTTCTGCATTTTTTTCATCTTATTTACCTGCTGCAATGCCTCATTGGTAGCAATTCTGTAAAGCCATGTATATAACTGGCTGTCGTTTTTGAACTGATGAAAATTCTGATAAGCTTTTATAAATGTTTCCTGCAGGGTATCCTGTGCAAGATCTCCGTCCACAATAATTCTTCTTATGTGCCAGTACAATCTACTTTGATAAGCATCCATCAGCGCACGAACACCCTTTTCCTGTGTTCGCGGGTTTTGCATCATCAAAATGATTTCTGCGTCCTTAATCTTCATAAGATGCTTTCATTGTTTTGGATTACAAAAATATCTAAAAGTTAAATTACTTCTTCAATTTTTTAGTCCAAATATCATAAAATCTTATCTTTGTTACATGCAAATTGTAATTATCGGTTCCGGAAATGTTGCCTATCACATGGCAAAAGCTTTTACCGTGAAAAACATTCCTTTAGCGCAAATATTCGGGAGGAACGAAAAGGAATTGAACAGGATCTCCGGGGAAATAAACGTTCCGTATTCTACGAAGCATTTACAGGATGCAGACCTGTATCTGATCTGTGTAAGTGATAATTCCGTGGAAGACGTTTCTGCAGTGATCACCAAAAAGGATGCTCTGGTAGTTCACACCTCAGGCTCTCTTCCGAAGGAGATTTTAAAAGGGGATTACAGAAAAGCCAGTCTTTACCCCTTACAGACCTTTTCTAAATCCAAAGCACTGGATTATGAAAAGATTCCCTTTTTTATTGAAGCCGAAAGGGAAGAGGATAAAAGGACTTTATGGGAAATTGCATCTAAAATTTCGGAACATGTAATGGAAAGCAGCTATGAAAAAAGGAAATATATCCATCTGACCGCTGTTTTCGCATGCAATTTTGTAAATCACCTCTTTTCAAAAGCTAAGGAAATTTCAGATTCACAACAGATCCCGTTTGATTATTTTCTGCCGTTAATTGATGAAACTGTCCGGAAAATTCATGAAATGGAACCTAAATCGGCACAAACCGGCCCGGCAGTAAGAAATGACATAAGGATTTTACAGCTGCATGAACAGCTATTGAAAGATGAAAGTCTTGAAATTTATAAAACAATGAATCATTCTATCAGGAAAATGTATGAGCTATAAAGAGAAGTTAAAAAATATAAAAGCCTTTGTATTTGATGTGGACGGCGTTTTCACAGACGGAAGTGTCTACCTTCTTCCCGGAGGGAATATGTGCAGGGTAATGAACGTGCTGGACGGTTACGCAGTAGTTAAGGCACTGAAAAACAATTATTTAATAGGAGTGATCACTGGTGGAAACGATGAAATGGTAAAGCACAGGATCAATTATCTGGGTATTCAGGATTATTATCCGAAATCCCATGATAAGATGACTGATTTTGAAGACTTTAAGATGAAATATAATCTTAAAAATGAAGAAATCCTGACGATGGGGGATGACATTCCGGATCTTCATATCATGGAAAATTCAGCCATTGCTGCCTGCCCGGAAAACGCCGTGGCCGAAATCAAGGGCATTGCCGACTACATCTCCCCAAAGCAGGGTGGAAGCGGAGCAGTACGGGATGTGATAGAGCAGGTGATGAAAGTGCAGGGGAAATGGCATGACGATAATACGCAATCTGTATAATGAAATTACTTT
This sequence comes from Chryseobacterium gossypii, assembly GCF_041361455.1. Taxonomy (NCBI): domain Bacteria; kingdom Pseudomonadati; phylum Bacteroidota; class Flavobacteriia; order Flavobacteriales; family Weeksellaceae; genus Chryseobacterium; species Chryseobacterium gossypii. Next base: position 30,203 of record NZ_JBGCUR010000015.1, read on the forward strand.
TAGCATCGCAGTCTCCCAGGAGAAAAGAGCTTCTCGCCGGTTTAGGCTTTCATTTCGAGGTGGTAAGAATTGATTGTGAGGAGATCTTACCTGAATATATTAAAATAGGGGAGGCAGCAGCATATCTGTCTCTGCTGAAAGCAGATACGTTCGGGCCCCTGAAGGAGGATGAAGTCCTTCTGACAGCAGATACCATTGTAGCCATTGACAATCAGATTCTTGGAAAGCCTGTAAACGAAGAGGATGCAAGGAATATGCTCCGGAAATTGTCAGGAAGAGCTCATCAGGTCTACACCGGTATTACAATAAAAACCTTCGAAAAAACATTCACGGAAACTGATGTTGCAGAAGTAGAGTTTGATGAAATTACTCATGATGAGATTGAATACTACATCCGTACCTGCCGACCTTATGACAAGGCAGGAAGCTATGGCATACAGGAGTGGCTGGGCATGGCCAAAATCAGAAGAATGGCAGGAAGTTTTTATACCATTATGGGTCTTCCCACGCACCTTGTTTACAAAATTCTCAAAGAAATATAAATAATTTTCAATATAAATTTTATTATTTTTACAAAATTATCAAACTGCTCATAATAAAAAGCAGATTAGCTAGTTATATTGAAATAATGAAAAAGAATATTTTATTCCTTTTAACAGTTTGTATCGTTGCTTCCTGTGCTACCAAGACCAAGAGGCCGGAGCAACGTTCCAAATTTATGAAAGGATTTTCCACATATTACAATACTCTTTTTAATGCGAAAGATGCATTGAATACTGAATTTGAGACCAGAGACAAGGCGCATAAGGACAATTTTTATGCTCCGTATATTCCTATTCTCACCTATGAAGACCAGCCTTTAGGAAGTGATCTTGGCCAGTCTGCCGCTTTTGCTGAAAATTCCATGAAAATGGCAGAAGTGAACAGACCTCCCGCCAATAAAAACAGTGGAAGAAGTGCTCCGGGAATGCCACCGGGCATGCCGGGAAATCCTCCTTCGGATCCTAATAACGGTAATATTTCCGAGGATCCCAACCAGCCCGCAGGTAAGGGCGCAACCACGCTGGAAATTGCAGAAGCGAAAGCGCTAAAAGCCATTAATAAATATTCGGTTATCAAAAACGGTGAGGAAAAAAACAAGCAAATTTTTGATGCCTATATGATTTTAGTACAGTCAAGGATCTACCAGAATAAAGCTTTGGAAGCTCTTGATGCATTGAACTACGTCTTCACTCATATGAAGGATGATAAAAGGGCTCCGCTGGCAAGAGTATATCAGGGGCTGGCCTATAACCAGCTGAAAGATTACCATAAGGCCCATGAAGTCTTTGCCAAGATCAAAGCCGAAGGCATTGATAAAAACTATGATAAATTATTGAGCATTTATTATTCCGAATCCCTTTTGGATGCCGGCAAGAAAGAAGAGGCGGTAAAGGAGCTCGATAGGGCTTTTGAACTAAATTCAAACAGAAAGCTGAAAAGCAGAATCGCCTTTTTAAGAGGCCAGGTCCTGGAAAACCTTGGCCAGAATGAAAGGGCGAGAGAAAGTTTCCTGGCCGCATACAAATATGCCAATGATTTTGAATTTGAGGTAAAATCCCAGATAGAAATTGCCAAAACATTCAACGGAAGGGGAGATTATAACGGAGCCAGGGAATATCTGGAAAAAATAAGCAATAAGGGCACATATGCTTCAAGAAAAAATGAATTTTATTATGCTTTGGGGCTAATGGCCAATAAAGCCGGAAAAAAGGATGATGCCCAAAAATTCTTCAGACAGTCCCTAAGGGAAAAAGTCTCCGATCCGCAGATTCGTGGTCTTGCGTATTACGAGATCGGGAAAAGCTACCTGGAAAAAAATGATTACATCGGGGCAGGGGCCTATTATGATTCCGCACTTGCCGTGATGACCTATGAACCTTCAAAAGTTCTTTTACAGGACCAGTCTTCCTATATTAAAAAAATCTCCAGGAACTATTATTTGATCAAAAAAAATGACAGTATCCTGGCACTGGCTAAAATGGATGACGCACAGAAAAAAGAGTTTTTCTCCAAATATATCGCCAAACTGAAGGCTAAGGAGGAAAAAGAGGAGCTGGAGAGGAGACGGGCAGAAAGAAACAAAGGGTTTGATACCGGTGATTACAGCGCTAATTCTATTTTTGCCAACAGCGGCAATTCTTTTGAAGATTTCGGAGTGACCACCAAAGGGTTTTATTTTGCCAATACCAATACGATAAGCAGAGGAAGCTCTTCCTTCAAACAGGTATGGGGAGACCGCGCACTGGCCGATAACTGGCGTTATTCGAAGAAAATGGCCACCATTGAAGACATGAAAAATGAAGCGCTGGGAGTGACCTCGGCACCTAATCCCCGACGTTTTGAGCCGGCCTATTATATCGAACAGATTCCTACGGATGCTACCAAGCTAAGCCAATTAAAAAAGGACAGGGATACGGCTTCACTGGGGCTGGGAGTCATGTATCAGAATTATTTTACCAATACACCTCTAGCGACAAAAACTTTGTATGATCTGGTAGATGTAAAACCTGAAGAAAAGGTAATGCTGCAGGCTCTGTATGAGATTTTTGCCATGAATTATGAGAAAAACCCTCAAGCTGCAGAAAGAGCCAAACAAATCCTGCTCACTGATTATCCATACACATCTTATGCGGAGTTTGCAAGGAATCCGAAGAGTAATACTTTCGTAAAATCTTCCGTGGATGTGGAAAATGAATACATTAAGGCCTACGCCTTGTTTGAATCTGAGAAGTTCAGCGAAAGTAAAGATATCCTGGATCAGGCCATACAGAAATACCCGAAGGATGCCCTGATTCCGAAATTATACCTACTAAATGCTTTTAATGCCGGAAAGTCGAGTGGGAAAGAGGTAATGATCCTTCAGCTGGAACAGATAGCTTTAAATTACTCTAAAACCCCGGAAGGATTAAAGGCTAAGGAAATGCTTAATTATCTTAAAAGTGACCTGACTTTCCAGGCAACGGATAACAAAGGCAATCCTGTTACACAGAATCCTGGTGGGAACGTTCCGCAACAGCCGGGGAAACAGCCTAACAATAATATTATTCAGAACCCGGTCAATAATCTTACGGAAAAGCCCGGCCAAAGCCAACAGATCAACAGCCAGCCTAAGAAACCTGGCAGCAACAATGTACAGCAGGCTCCGTCAAATCCACCAAATTCAACTCCTGGAAATATACCGGCAAAGCCGAAATAAAATAAAAAGCGAAGATCATTCTTCGCTTTTCTTTTTCTTCACTCCATGAAAGTCTTTCAGATAAAAAGGCTCAAAATAAGCCGTATCTTCAAATTCTTTCCTGTCAATCTTTTCAAGTGTTTTATTGATCAGATAACGGGCAGAAGGGTAGACGTCTTCCTTAAAATCAGCATTGGAAAGCCTCAAAATATCTTTTGCCTTCTTTGCACCGTCTCCTATAAATAATATTTTCTTGTCTTTAAATTCTTCAAAAGAGCCTTCATCTAAAATTTTCGCTTCGGTTTCAGATACTTCACGGCCTGTATTACCGTCATAAACGGCTGTATAAACCTCCATTCTTCTTGCATCGATCAATGGAACTATATAATCATAGTTAAGGCCTAAAAAAGGCTCTTTCATACTTTCCAATGAGTTTACGGCAACCAGTGGTACTTTTAGTCCGTAACAGAAGCCTTTGGCAGATGCTGCGCCGATCCTTAATCCCGTATATGAACCCGGGCCTTTTCCCAAAGAGACAGCTTCAATATCTTTCAGGGAAATCCCTGCTCCTTCCAGGGCCCATTCAACAAATGTATGCAGACTTTCAGACTGCTTGTAGTTTTCCGAAACTTCTTCACACAGGCATAAGAGCTTCTCATTATCCGAAATGGCTACGGAGCAGTTCTTAGAGGAGGTTTCTAGATATAAAATTTTCATTTTTTATTTAATTACAAAGTGACAGAGCCAGATTTCCCTGCAAATTTAATCCTTATTCCGGAACTATTTTCTGTAAATTGTTCTCGGCTCACTCTGAGCGCTCGGATAAATTGTCATATCGGAAACGGTAACATGTTTTGGAGCATTCACACAATAAGCGATAGCATCTGCAATATCTTCGGCTTTCAATGCCTCATATCCTGCATATACAGTTGATGCCCTTTCACTGTCTCCTTTAAAGCGCACCAGAGAAAAATCCGTTTCCACAGCTCCCGGCTGGATATTGGTCACTTTAATTCCAAATTCCGTAAGCTCAAGCCTCATGCCTTCGGAGATGACATCCACCGCTCTTTTCGTTGCACAGTAAACTACACCATTGGCATAGGTTTGCCTTGCCGCCACAGAACTGATATTTACAATATGGCCGGAATTATTCTTTTTCATCAAAGGAATTATCATTTTAGAAACGTATAAAAGCCCTTTGACATTTCCATCGATCATAGAATCCCAGTCATCAGTTTTTCCTGCGGAAAGAGGGTCCAGGCCATGCGCATTTCCGGCATTATTGATCAGAACATCTATATTTTTCCATTCTTCAGGAAGCGAGCCGATCGCTTCTTCTACCTGGCTGAGGTTTCTTACATCAAATTGTAAACTCAATATTTCAGCAAATGCGGACAGCTCAGTTTTCAATGCTTCCAAAACCTCACTTCTTCTTCCACAAATAATGATCCTGTTACCTTGTCTGGCAAGCAGTTCCGCTGTTGCTTTTCCGATCCCGGAAGTAGCTCCGGTGATAAATATTGTTTTCATACCATTTAAAAGTTTAGTCCCGGGACTGATATCTATAAGCAATTATCGGTTGCCCGGGTATTGAATATTATCTTTATTTCAATTGGCGTCAAATGCATCAAAAGCATTGGGAATGTGCTCGATAATCATATTTCCGTTGTCGCCGGGAAGCACTGATATGATATCGAATCTTATTTCATCATTCCTGTTAAATTCTTCGAGATAATGGTTGGCCGCAGAAACAATCAATTTTATCTTATTTTTTGTCACCGCTTCCTGCGGCAGCATGAAAACATCCGTTGAACGTGCTTTCACTTCCACGGCAATAATCGAATTATCTTTTTCGGCCAGAATATCAATTTCTGCTTTCTGAAAACGGAAATTCCTGATAAGGATTTTATAGCCGTTGTTCAGCAGATATTCCGCTGCGAGATCTTCCGCTTTTTTACCGAACTCATTATGAGAAGCCATCTTTTTATATTTTCAGAAGTCAGACCCTTAAATCTTCAAAACGGACTTCAACTTTATTCCCTGTCGTCATTTTAATATTTCCGCCAATGATCAAAGGTCTGTTGTCTTTTATATGCCCGTTAGGAAAACCAAAGATTACAGGAAATTCATATTTTGAGATCCTTTCTGATATCAGTTGGCAGGCCATATCGTCAAAGCTTTCTTCATAATTTTTATTTTCTTTTTCATCTCCCATATTAGTCATTCCTCCAACAATAAGCCCCTTGATCTTATTGAAGACCCCCGCAAGCTCAAGACTCATGATCATTCTGTCCAGGGCATAAAAGTTTTCACCGATATCCTCGATAAATAATATTCTATCTTTGAATTCAAAAGAGTATCTGGTTCCCAGTAAGGCATAGATGAGAGCTAAATTACCTCCTACAAGTTCCCCATCCGCATTACCTTTTTTATTGAGCTGATGCGCTTTCAGAATATATTCTGGGGCTTTCCCTGACAGAATATCAAAAATAAGTTCATAACTCTCATCTGTAACCCCGAAACCGGAGGTTTTAATGGTCTGCCCATGAATGGATGCAAAGCCTTTTTTTAATAAGTAACTTTGGATGACCGTGTTGTCTGAATACCCGATATACCATTTCGGATTTTCCTTAAAATTTTTCAGTTTCAAATGTTGTATCAGATGCTGACATCCGTATCCTCCTCTGGAAGCCCATATTGCGGAGATTTCGTTATCATTTAAAGCCCAGTTGATATCCTGCAGCCTTTCTTTTTCTGTCCCTGCATAGGAGTACCCGTTTGAAAATCTGGCGTAAAGATGTCTGCCTAAAACAGGTTCGTAGCCTTTGGCCCTGATCATCTCAATTCCTTTCTCCAGTTGGGAGGTTTCCACGGCTCCCGCAGGGGATATGACAGCAATTTTATCACCCTTTTTCAGGGGTTTTGGGATACTTTTTCTCATTTGTCTTTTTGATATTTTATTTCTGTTTTTTCCGCTTCTTCTAATTTTTTATCAAATTGATTGAATTTTTTAAAGCTTTGTAAAAAGATAAAGAAACTGAACAGGATAAGGATTCCACCAACAATTCTTCTGATTTTATTAGCCAGTTTCTGAGTCAGTTTATCATGGAACTGTTTTGCCAGAAATATTTTAGCGAGATCGATACACAGGTAGGTAGCGATCACAATTCCGATATAAAGGATAAAGTTGCCGGTGTCAGGATACTGGTTTCTCACGGAAATCACGGTTACCAGCCAGAAAAGAATAACCCCTACATTCAAAAGATTGAAGAAAAACCCGTTAAAGAACGTTTTAATATAGTTTTGATTAATGAACCTTTCTTCACCGGGTATATGCATTTTTGTTTTGGTAACCATCATGACGATTCCGTAAACAAAAATAAGTATGGAGGTAATCCTGTAAAAGCCTGGATGCTTATCTATCAGCGTTACAATGTCTGCACTTGCATAATAGGCTGCCATAATACACAGCAGATCTGCTGAAATCACTCCCAAATCCAATGCCAGGGCATGGCGCGGGCCGCGGGAAAAGCTGGTTTCAATTAACAGGAAAAAAATAGGTCCTATAAAAACCAGGCTTAACATGAACCCTAATATAATGGCAGAAAGTATAAGTTCAAACATTATTTGTCTATACAATTATCATTAGTAACAAATTTATGATCTTTTCGGATTTTTAACCCAAAAATTCCTTTTTTAAAGTACGGGTAACTTCATTGCCGTAAATTCTGACATGCATAATCAGAAAATCACAGAATGAAAGATATTATGTCTGCTCTCAGATCCTGATAACTTTTACCCATAACTTGTTAACAGCAGTGCAAAATACGATATTAATAACCAGAAACCAATAAGATTAATCCTGTATTAAGTATCCTGATCACAATACTGTTAAAAACATATTTTATTGGTCCTGTCTGTCAGCAGGATTAACAATCTTAAAGTCCAGCTGTTTCTGGATCAAATTGGCTTTCACTACTTCAATCCGTACCTCATCTCCCAGCTGATACTTTTTGCCGGTCCTTATCCCGTAGACTGCATGATGTTTTGGCTCATACACATAGGAATCATCTACCAAATCTCTTAATTTTATTAATCCTTCCGCGCCGTTTTCCGGAATCTCTACCCAGAAGCCAAATTCCGCTACTCCGGAGATCACGCCGGTAAAGGTTTCCCCCACATGCTTTTCCATGAATTTCACCTGCATGAATTTGATGGAATCTCTTTCAGCATCCGCGGCCAGTCTTTCCATGGCGCTGCAATGTTTAGCTTTTTCTTCCAGTTCATTTTTATTCGGTGACTTTCCGCCATCAAGATAATGCTGAAGCAAACGATGGGCGATCAGATCGGGATAACGGCGGATAGGGGAGGTGAAATGCGTATAATATTCAAAACCAAGACCATAATGCCCGATAGGTTCTGTAGAATAAATTGCTTTACTCATACTCCTCATGGCCAGGGTTTCTATCATATTTTCTTCTCCCTTGCCTTTTACATCATGAAGCAATTTATTCAGGGATTCGGCAACTTTTTTGGTATTAGCCAGATTCATTTTATATCCGAAGGTTGAGACAAAATCTCTCAAAGCTTCCAGTTTGGCAGGATCCGGATCATCATGAACCCTGTAGATGAAGGTATTGTTGGTGATCTCTCCTTTCCTTGTCAATGAAACAAATTCGGAAACCTTTTTATTGGCTAAAAGCATAAATTCTTCGATCAGGTGGTTAGAATCTTTGCTGATCTTAAAATAAACGCCTATCGGCTCATTATTTTCATCAAGATTGAATCTTACCTCACTTCTGTCAAATGTAATTGCTCCTTTACGGATACGTTGTTCACGCATGATTTTAGCTAGCCTGTCCAATGTCAGGATCTCTTCTGCGAGGTCTCCCTGTCCTGTTTCAATACGTTCCTGGGCTTCTTCATAAGTAAATCTTCTGTCGGAATGGATCACTGTTCTTCCGAACCATTGTTTTTGTATCTCGGCATTATCATTCATCTCAAAAACCGCTGAGAAGGTGTATTTGTCTTCATGGGGCCTGAGTGAACAGACATCATTACTTAAAACCTCAGGCAGCATGGGAACCACACGGTCTACCAGGTAGACAGAGGTTGCCCTTTGATAGGCTTCGTCGTCCAAAATAGTTCCGGGAACCACATAATGGGACACGTCAGCAATGTGAACCCCGATCTCCCAGTTACCGTTTTCCAGCTTTCTGATGGAAAGAGCATCATCGAAGTCTTTGGCATCTTTAGGATCTATTGTAAAGGTACATACATCACGCATATCCCATCTTTTGGCAACTTCTTCAGGAGTGATCCTGCGGTCGATTTTATCAGCATCTCTTTCCACTTCTTCAGGAAATTCATAAGGCAGGCCATATTCTGCAAGAATAGAGTGTATCTCGGTTTCATGCTCTCCCGGAGCTCCCAGAACCTGTATGATCTCACCTTCAGGATTCTTGTCTCCCGGTTTCCATTCCGTCATTTTTACAACGACCTTATCGCCGTTCTGTGCACCATTGAATTTCGTTTTCGGGATGAATATGTCTGTGTTTATCGTTTTTTTGTCGCAGACTACAAATCCGAAATCTTTATGGTTGATAACCTGAAATGTTCCTACAAATTCAGTTCTGGCCCTTTCCAGGACTTCCAGAACCGAGCCTTCCAGTTTTTTACCTTTGTAATGGTAGGTTACAATCAAAACTTTATCACCCTGCAGCGCATCTTTCACATTTCGGGAGTGGATGAAGATATCATCTTCAAGACCTTCCACACTTACATAGGCATTCCCGGTTTGATTAAAATCAATAACGCCCGTCAACGTCCCCGTAATCTGAAGATTCACAATATATTTTCCTTTTTCAACTTCTTTTATTTTTTCAGAAGCCAATAGTTTGTGCAATGCCTGTATGACAAGCTCTCTCTGTCTGGGATTTTTATAATCTATCCCGTCCGCGATTTGTTTATAATTATAGATCTTAGATGAGTTTCCATTCATGAAACGCATGATGATCCTTCCAATCTCCATGAGTTTCAGATCATTTTTATGACTTATATATTTTCTTTTTTTTGGCATATTTATTTATTCATTTGTTTTTCAGGTTATTAAACCCGTTATAATATCTTTTTTTGACAATTTCATTATTATTCATTTAACTTATTCAGCCGCGTAAATTTTCTTCCCGGCTTCTGACTGTGGGAATTTAGTTTTGTATAAATTTAATACAAATATGGTGAAGAGGGAGAAAAACCTTCTATAAAATTCTTTTATCTATTTATAAAGGCTTAATGGGAATTACAGAATGCTGTTATTTCTATTCAGCAATGCAAAGATACGGTTTTTAAAATAAATAAGGCCTGCAATTTGATTTACAGGCCTTTATATTATTAGCAGATCGCGATTTTATCAACTCTGTTCTGATGTCTTCCACCTTCGAAATGGGTAGAAAGAAATTTATCTACAATTTCAACTGCCAGTTCTTTGGCAATGAATCTTGCAGGAAGTGAGATCATATTGGCATTGTTATGTTGTCTGGCCAATGCGGCAAGCTCAGGCATCCAGCAAAGGGCACAACGGATTTTCTGGTGCTTGTTCGCTGTAATCTGTACACCATTCCCGCTTCCACAAATCAAAATTCCTAATTCATTCTCTCCGTTTTCCACAGATGTTGCTGCGGGGTGCACAAAATCAGGATAATCTACGCTGTCTGTGGTGAAAGTTCCGAAATCCTGTACCTCAAAATTTTCTTCAAGGTGTTTTTTAATAAATTCCTTATACTCGAAACCGGCATGGTCAGCGGCAATAGCTATTTTCCTTTTCATAATTTATATACTTTATCAGATTTATTTCCTGCAAAGTTAAGTATTAAAATAAGAATTGTTAGTTTATCACCAGTTAATTGTGAAAAGTAATGTGAATAACTGTGGAAAACTTTCGTGAACTAAATAATTTTCGGATTGAAATATTTAGTAATGAAAAAACGCATCAAAAATTTTTAGAAGAATTTTTAAATTTTTTTTTCCGGTTTTATTTATTTTTTCCATAAACCGGATATTAATATTTGAATATATTCATAAGTTATCCATATCTGTTAGTAAATAATAAAATAATCAGATTGACAGCATTTTATAATGTGAATTAAATATGAATTGAATTGAAATTCCATGTTATAAAGTTTTCTGTGAAAAGTTATCCCCGAAATTCACAATACTTAACAACAGAAGTCATATATTTTTTTAAGAAAAGAAAAATTGTTGGTTAATAACTGTTGGGTCTGTGGGAATTTTTTCTCAAAACTTTTGTCCGAATCGATCTTCTCAAAAATTTTAAAATGTTACATTTGTGAAAAGAAAAATTCTAGGGTATTTATGAAAACAATCAATGATTTCAATTTTAAAGATAAGAAGGCTCTGGTAAGAGTAGATTTCAATGTTCCGCAGGATGATCAGCTTAAAGTTACTGATAATACGAGAATTGTTGCGGTAAAGCCTACTGTTGACAAGATTCTTAAGGATGGAGGCTCAGTGATTTTAATGACACATCTTGGGAGGCCAAAAGGTGAAGTGAAAGATGAGTTTTCTCTTAAACATATTGTAGATGATGTTGCTGAAGCTTTAGGTCATGAGGTAAAGTTTGTGGAAGAATCGGTAGGAGAGAAGGCGGAACAGGCAGCTGGTGAACTTAGGCCCGGGCAGATCTTATTATTGGAAAATTTACGTTTTCATAGTGAGGAGGAAAAAGGTGATGAAACATTTGCAGAGAAGCTTGCCCAATTGGGAGATGCTTATGTAAATGATGCTTTCGGTACTGCTCACAGAGCGCATGCTTCTACCGCAGTTATTGCTAAATATTTCCCTTCAACTAAATATTTCGGTTTATTAATGGCTAAGGAATTACAAGCTATTGATAAGGTTTTGAGAAATGGGGAAAAGCCTGTAACAGCTATACTCGGAGGATCAAAGGTTTCAACTAAAATTACCATTATAGAGAATATTCTGCCTGCTGTTGATAATCTTATCATTGGAGGTGGAATGGCATTCACGTTTATCAAAGCTCTTGGTGGTAAGATTGGTAATTCCTTGGTGGAAGAGGATAAGCTATCCCTGGCTTTGGAAATTCTTGAAAAGTCTAAACAGCATAATGTAAAAGTATACCTTCCTTCCGATGCTATTATCGCTGAAGGTTTTAACAATGATGCCGAAAGAAAGGAGGCAGATATTTATTCTATTCCTGAGGGGTGGATGGGATTGGATGCCGGACAGAAATCAAGGGATCAGTTCAATGATGTGATCCTTAATTCTAGGACAATCTTATGGAATGGTCCTATAGGGGTTTTTGAAATGTCTAATTTTGCTGCCGGAACTATAGCCCTGGGAGACAGTATTGCTGAAGCAACAAGGCAAGGAGCCTTTTCATTAGTTGGGGGAGGAGACAGTGTTGCCTTTGTTAAGCAATTTGGCTATGGGGATAAGGTAAGCTATGTATCCACGGGCGGAGGAGCCATGCTGGAGAGTCTGGAGGGTCTGGAGCTTCCCGGAGTTGCCGCTATTAATAATTAAGTTCAGATTTATTTACATACCTTGGTCTGTTGCGAATATCAACAGACTTTTTTTTTGAGTTGTTTTAAGCAAAAGCTTAACTTCAACTTAAAAAGTATCAGATTAAAATAAAAGTAATTTTTAGTTAGCTCAACATTTCCTTAGTCATGTTCAAAATAAAACCGGTAATTTTTACCGGGTTTTTAAATTTTAAGAAAAAATTGACAAAAATTGACCTCCAGAAATGGGTCAAAAATCGATTTTCTATTTTTTTTCGATTATATAGATCAAACTTGAAAATTCTGAGGAAAAAAGTGCTTTTACGTTAGAAATCGTTCCCTGAACCATTGCTTTAAGCCAGAAAAGTGATGATTTTTTATATTTTTCGCTGAGCATAGAGATATAATAAGAGTCCAAGATCAATGGCTTGATCTTTCGCATTTTCCAGCCTGCTTTTTTTGAGATTAAATTTTCCATTCCTTTTTTTGAAAAATGATAGATGTGTCGTGGCACATCATAGGCTGCCCAATATTCTTTATAATATCTGGCATCGTAAGAGGTGGGGTTAGGAACAGCAATGATCAATAATCCTTTTTCTTTCAATTTACGATGGAACAGATTAAGTATCTCATCCTGGTTTTCAATATGCTCGAACACATGCCATAAGGTAATGGCGTCCAAGCTTCCATCTTCTATACTGTTGAGGTCATTGATAATCCGGGCTTTTGAGATTTTATTCTGAGCTGCTGTTCTGGCATCTGCATCGGGCTCAAATCCAAAAGTTTCAAAATCATTTTCTATATATTTTACAAACTCACCTGCCCCGCATCCGTAATCAAGGACCCTGGCTCCCTTTTTTATCCTGTCTATAAGTATTGTTTTCTTATACCTGAGATTAAAGGATTGTAAGAATTTATAAATTTTTTCCTTTACACTTCCTGAATCCTGGTGGTGAGAAATATATTCTTCACTTTCATAATATTTTGAAATATGTTCAGGAACAGGAGAGGTTTTATAAACTCCTTTGGTTTCCGTTTCTTTTATTTCAAATATTTCCTGGCTAAGAAAATGATCTTTTACTTTCATTTTAAACTATCATATTAAAAAATTAAAATATTCAGAAACGTAATGTTCATAAATACCTTAATCTTTACTTTATTTTTTTAATGTTTCACGTGAAACATTTTTTAGCTAACGTCCTAAATAAACCAGTAAAACATTAATATCTGCCGGGGAAACGCCACTTATTCTTCCTGCCTGAGCTATTGTTTTCGGGCGGATATTTGACATTTTTTGTTTGGCTTCCGCAGAAAGACTTGAAAGTTTAAGATAGTCGAAGTCTTCCGGAATTTTAATGTTTTCCAATCTGTTCAGTTTAGCTACATTTTCTTTTTCCTTCTCTATATACCCTTTATACTTGATATTGATTTCTGCCTGCTCTTTTATCTCTTCATCATATTGTGAAGCCCTTTCTTTTATAGCTTCAATAGATTCGAGCTTTTCGAGTGTGATATTGGGCCTTGTAAGGATCTGAGAAGCCCTGTACGCCTGATCAACAGGATTACTTTCTACACTTTCAAGTATAGGATTGATAATAGCAGGTTTTAAAGAAGTTTCTCGAAGAAAGCTTTCAAGTTCCTCACTTTTAGCTATTTTTTCTTCAACCCTTCTTAATCTTTCTTCTTTGGCAAGCCCCAGATTATAGGCTTTCTCTGTAAGCCTGATGTCTGCGTTATCTTGTCTCAGAAGCAATCTGTATTCAGCACGGGAAGTAAACATTCTATAGGGTTCTTCTGTTCCTTTTGTGATCAGATCGTCTATTAAAACGCCTATATAAGCCTCATCCCTGTTAAGGATAAATTCATCCTTTTCATGTACTTTATTGTGCGCATTGATACCTGCAATAAGTCCTTGTCCTGCGGCTTCTTCGTATCCGGTGGTACCATTGATCTGTCCTGCAAAATACAGGTTGTCAATAAGCTTTGTCTCTAAGGTATGCTTTAGCTGGGTAGGAGGGAAGTAGTCATACTCAATAGCATAGCCCGGACGGAATACCTTTACATTCTCAAATCCTGGAATTTGCTTCATTGCTTTAATCTGAACATCTTCAGGTAGTGATGAGCTAAAGCCGTTTACATATATTTCGATGGTTTTCCAGCCTTCAGGTTCCACAAACAGCTGATGTCTGGTTCTCTCTGCGAAACGGTTGATCTTATCTTCAATACTTGGACAGTATCTTGGGCCTAAGCTTTGGATAGTACCGTTGAACATAGGACTTCTGTCAAATCCTGAACGTAGGATTTCATGTACGGTTTCGTTGGTGTAGGTGATAAAACAGCTTCTTTGTTTGGTTAGTTTTGGAGTGTCCAGATAGCTGAACTTTTGAGGGTTTTCATCCCCTTTTTGCTCTTCCATCCTGGTATAATCCAGGCTTCTTCCATCTACTCTCGGAGGAGTACCTGTTTTCATTCTCCCTGCCTGAAAACCGAGAGAAACAAGTTGTTCTGTAATACCAAATGCTCTGGGTTCTCCCATTCTTCCGCCGCCTAATTGCTTATCTCCTACATGGATCAAACCGTTAAGAAAAGTACCGTTGGTAAGAACCACAGATCTTCCTCTTACCTCGATCCCTAATGAGGTAACTACACCTACCGCTTTGTTATTTTCTACAATAAGCTGTTTCACCATATCCTGGAAAAAGTCAAGATTGGGTGTGTTTTCCAATGCCAGACGCCATTCTTCTGCAAAAAGCATTCTGTCATTCTGTGTTCTGGGAGACCACATGGCGGGGCCTTTGGAAAGGTTTAGCATTTTAAACTGGATAGCTGATTTGTCAGCTACTATTCCCGAATAGCCTCCCATTGCATCAATCTCCCTTACGATCTGTCCTTTTGCAATACCACCCATGGCCGGATTACAGCTCATCTGTCCGATGGTCTGCATATTCATAGTAATCAGCAATGTTTTAGAACCCAGGTTGGCGGCCGCTGCTGCTGCTTCACATCCTGCATGTCCTGCACCCACTACAATTACATCATATACCTCTAATATCATTTTATATTGCTTGTTTTAAGCCTTAAATTTTTATTTTTTTTATTAATGTTTCACGTGAAACATTTCCTTAATTATGCTTTAAAAAGGCCATTATTACGGGCTAAGTTGAAATATTAAGTCTGGTGGATTATTAATATTTACATCTGGCCAGATAAAAATCTTCCTTTCTTCGCATTTCCTTTTCTTCTTCCTCTGTTTTATCTTTATATCCGCAGAGGTGAAGGATGCCGTGAGCCAATACTCTTTTCAATTCTTCTTCATAATTTTTTGATAGAGTAGAGGCGTTATCAGAAATGCGCTGCAAAGATACGAAAATCTCTCCGCTTATTGTCTTTCCTTTGACATAGTCGAAGGTAATGATGTCCGTATAATAATCATGCTGCAAATAATCCTGGTTTATCTTCAGCAGATATTCATCATCACAGAATATGTAATTGATATCACCAAGCTTCTTGTTTTCTGAAAGAATAATTTCTTCCAGCCATTTTTTGTAGTCTGTACTTACAGATTCGGGTAAATTTTCGTAAAAAAACTGTATCATTGTTTAAAACCAGTGCCCTAATATCACACTGAATATACCTTTTTGATTATTTTTAAGTGAATGACTGAAATTGATCTTTATCTGCCCGAAAGGAGATCTGTATCCGGCAGTAATCCCCAATGAACTATAATTGAGTTTAGCAGTTTCCTCGAAAGTAATATCATCGGAAAGATTGGCAAAAGTAAAATTGCCGCTCAGAAAATAATTTTTATTGAATTTAAACTGAAGATCATTTGAAATCAATACTATATTATTGGTATTAAGCTGGGAGAAATAAAACCCCGGAAAACTTTTAAAATTGACGATATTCTGCTCAAATATTCCTCCGAGTCTGTACTGATAAAGCTTAGGAAGATTATCACCAATGGTGATTCCACCATAAAGGTTGAGACGATAAGTAAGATGTCTGATGACAGGGATATTGATCCTGATATCTGCCTTTACCTGTACCAGTCTTTTTTCTACCTCGGATTTTAATAAATCTATTACTTTTCCTTCGGCTGAAATATAAATTCCTCTTGTAGAAAAATCCTTGTCATTCTGGGTATCGCTTTTCAAAAAAAGGTAAGGGTTTAAAAAGCGGCTATAAGTTTTATCCGTATTCCCCGCCCCCGTTACAAAATAATCATGACTTATTCCTGCTCCTACGGCAAATTTATCTTTCCAAATGGATTGTATATAGGCTTCATTTCTGAACCATTGCCAATTATCAACCGTATTATTATTGATATCTTTTAAATCAAAGCTCATTCCTGAGGAATAAATACCAAAGCCGGGAATATATCCATTATCAACAAAGTAATTTAAATAATATCTGGCCTTATCACCCACTACCACATCCAGGGAAAGATTGCTGTTTTTGAACAGAAGTCGTTTTGCAGAATAATTCAGTAATAATCCGGTTTTAAAAACTTCATCATAATGTAAGCCGAATTTCAGAAAATGTCTTGCGTCATCTTCCGTTACATATAGTTTCAGATAAGTGGCATTATTTTCCTGGACAATATCATAATTGATAAACCTGTAATTATTGGTAGCAATAAGCTTATCTATCTTTTTATTGATACTGCCATAGGTTTGCAGTGAAGGAAGACGGAGCCCCATTTTCCCTAGAACATAATTTTTACCGTATATTTTTCCTCCGGTGAGGGATATGCTGTCTATTTTATAAACATTGGAATAAATAGGGTTTATTTGCTGCCTGAGGCGGTCGAACGGGCGTTTTGGCAATTGATCTAATATGCCTACATATTTCAGGCCTTCCGCATAGCCGCTATCCAGAATCTTTTTCTTTTCATCATAGCTGGTGGCGGTCATGCCTTTTAAGTTGGGTTTGATGTTGATGTCAGTGTATCTGTACTGGCGTCTGGTGTCTTTTTTTATTCCAAAATCAATGATCTGGTTGAGGATGGAAATAATATTGTTTAAATCCTCTCTTTTTGATAAGTCCTGGTTCAGGTCTACACCAATAACGATATCGATCCCTTTATCCTTTAATGGCTTTGAGGGGTAGTTTACCGTCATGGCTCCGTCAATATAAATGCTGTCTCCGATTTTTACAGGATCCATCAGGGACGGAAAGGCAGAGCTTGCCATAATGGACTGTACGAGATCTCCTTTTTCAAAGATTTTCATACTTCCACTTTCGAGATTGGTGGCTACACACATAAAAGGAATGGGAAGCTTTGAAAAATCGTTTATATTAGAGACATTTTTGAATAATTCCTTCAGCAGGTAAACATTCTTTTGGCCTGTACTGATGGAGGAGGGGAGGGTGATCTTCCCATTTTTCAAAGGAATAGAGAGCAGGTATTTATCAACTGTTTTATTGTAAAAGGTGGCTTCCTGTCTGGATTTCGGATCCATTATTAAAGAATAGAAGTCCGTATCCATTACTATTTTTTCTATCTCTTTTCCGGAGTAGCCCGATGCATACATGCCTCCTACAATGGCCCCCATGCTGGTCCCGGCGATATAATCTACTTTGACTCCTAAAGAATCCAATATCTTGAGCACTCCCACATGGGCGAAGCCCTTTGCGCCGCCACCGGCCAGTGAAAGTCCGATTTTAGGATTTTCAGGGATTACCAGATCTTTTTTTACCTGACTATACATCAAAAGAAACTGGAATATGAATAAAAGGATCAGAGGCTTTCTCATAGCTAATCTTTTATATAGATCCGTTTCACCCGGGGTGAAATAGAGGTTAATATCTCATATGTAATAGTTTGGCAGTAGCCAGCAAACTCCTTTAAAGTAGGCCTTGCATTGAACACCGTTACAATATCCCCTTCCTTTACATTAGGAACATCATCCACATTGATCATCATCATATCCATACAGATGTTTCCTACGATAGGAGCCAGGGTTTTATTTATCCCCACATTTCCTACCTGGTTTCCTATTGATCTTGGGATACCGTCTGCATAGCCTACGGGTATGGTTGCAATTTTGGTAGGATGGCTTGTTTTATATTTTCTGCTGTATCCTACCGATTCTCCTTCATTTACGGATGAGATCTGTGAAATAACCGTCTTGAAGCTTACCACAGACTGCAGTTGTCTTTGTATTTCATTTTTTGGTGATTCTCCCAGCATGCCTATCCCTATTCTCACCATATCATATTGATGATCAGTGTAATTGGTTATACCTGAAGAGTTCAGTATATGCCTTAGCGGGCGATATCCCAATCCCCGGATCAGTAATTCTGAATTCTTTTCAAAAGTGTCCAGCTGATGGAGCGTAAAATCTTTTTCTTCCGGTATATCTGAAGATGATAAATGGCTGAAGATACTTTGTACTTTTAAATTTTTGCCGCTTAGAATTTTGCTTAACTGATCTAATTCATTTTCCTTGAAACCAAGGCGATGCATTCCGGTCTCCAATTTGATATGGATTGGAAATTTCTTGTCGTATCCCGATTTAAGGACAGTCTGGTAGAATAATTCCAGAACCCTGAAACTATAGATTTCAGGTTCCAGATCATATTCAATGATAGCTTCATAGCTGTGCTGCTCAGGATTCATTACTACAATGGGCGTAGTGATGCCTTTTTTACGTAATTCCACTCCTTCATCTGCGAAGGCCACACCCAGGTAATCAATATGATGGTGCTGTAAAAATTCTGAGATTTCATAGCTGCCCAACCCGTAGGCATTGGCTTTTACCATAGCCATCATTTTTGTGCCGGGCCTGAGCAGGGATTTATGATAGTTGATATTGTGAAGAATTGCGTTCAGGTTGATCTCCAGCACTGTGTCGTGCTTTCTGAGCTCAAGAATATCTTTAAGCTTTTCAATTTCAAATTTTCTTGCGCCTTTCAGAAGAATGATCTGATTTTCTATTTCAGTAAGGTGCTTACTTTCAATAAGCTCTCTGGTATTAATGAAAGTAAATATTCTGGCATCGAAGAGATGGCTGAACCGGCTGATCTCATCCCCGACCAGGAATACAGAATCAAATCCCTGTTCATTGACCAGCTCCGAAACCTCTTCATACAGCTCCTGGGAATTGGAGTTTACCCCCAGAATATCTGTTAAAACAAGAGATTTTTTAGGTTTATTGTATTCTTTTAAAGCCTGAAACGCAGATTTCAGTGAATCCAGGTCCAGATTAAAGGAATCATTGATGATGATATTGCCTTTAACTCCCTCAATAGCTTCAAGCCGCATTTCCACGGCTTTTAGCATGTTGATTTTTTCCACTATTTTTTGGGAATCGATATGTAATTCCTTCAGCACGGTAATGAGTGCCAGAGCGTTTGTTAAAGTGGCTTCATCCCTCTGATGCACAGGAAAGCTAATCTCCTCATCGAAATACTGCACTACAATATCCTGGTCTTTGGAGATATTGCTTTTTATAAAAACATGGTTTTCTTTTTTGAAGCCGTATGAAATTAATCTTTTACCTGAATACAGTTCCTTTATTTTCCGGTTAACCAATGTATTATCACCATTGTAAATGATGACTTCTGAGTGTTGGAAAAGCTTTATTTTTTCATCAATCAGCTCTTCCTCAGATCTGAAATTGGCCAGGTGGGCGGTCCCGATATGCGTAAGCAGGCCTATTTGCGGATGAAAAATATTTTCCAGTTTCTGCATCTCGCCCGGTTTTGAAATTCCAACCTCGAAGATCCCCAGCTCATGGAATGTACTGATCTGCAGCAGGGAAAGCGGAAGCCCAAGCTGTGAGTTGAAGCTTTTCGGGCTTTTTACAGTTGAAAACTCATTCCAAAGACATTGGTAAAGCCACTCCTTCAGGATGGTTTTACCATTGCTTCCTGTAATCCCTATGGATTTTAAACGGGAATGACCGAAATGATATCCGGCCAGTGCCTGAAGAAATTCCACAGAGTTTTTTACTATGATCCACGTTATATTTTCAAATTGTGGATAATGATGTTCTGAAATGATTATGGTAATTCCTCTGTCAACTGCAGATTCGATAAATTTTTCACCGGAATTTTTTTTGGTATTGATTGCAATAAATGCGGTATTCTTAGTGGAATAAATGATTCTGCTGTCAAAAGCGATATTTCTGACAACTAAATTTTCATCACCAATAACCGTTGTATTGGTGATTTCTGCAATTTCTTTTACTGTATAGTTCATTGGTGCTTCTTTGTCGGGGTTAAACTCAGTTTAGCCCCGATATGCTGTCTTTATTTTATTTCTTCTTTGAAAGTACTTCATCTATAAAAACACGACGGCTTACCGCTTCGTAGCTTTCCGTTTCACCCAATTCCACCAGATTATTACCCGAAGATATTCTCATGGAATAATTGGCAAGATTTCCTGTTCTTTTGCAAATGGCATGTACTTTTGTAACATATTCTGCCGTAGCCATCAGATTAGGCATCGGGCCGAATGGGCGCCCCAGGAAATCCATATCCAGGCCTGCAATGACCACTCTTATCCCGCTGTTTGCAAGCTGGTTGGAAACATCTACAATGCTTTCATCGAAAAACTGTGCCTCATCAATCCCTACAACATCACAATTGGAAGCCAACAGGAGAATTTCGTTGGGATTTTCTACTGATGTACTGCGTATTTTATTCTGATTATGGGAAACCACATCTTCTTCAGAATATCTGGTATCCAGTTTCGGTTTAAAAATTTCCACATTCTGCCCTGCCATTTCCGCTCTCCGTAATCTCCGTATCAATTCCTCTGTCTTTCCCGAAAACATAGAGCCACAAATAACTTCCATCCAACCGCTTTGTTTGGAATGATTAATTGTATTTTCTAAAAACATTTGTTAAATTAGCCGTAATATTTTAATCAAAAGTAAGCAATTTTAACAAGAATCTTATATGCAGAACATCCAAGATTTAAAGGAAAAGATTTTTTTTGAATCCAAGAATATCATTGGTATTCTGGACAAAATAAATAATGTGGACGAATTACTTTCCAAGCAAGATCTTGTGGATGAGCTTGCTAATAGGATTTCGTTCCTTAGACTGCTGGAAAAAAATATTGAATATTTTGGAAGAGAGAATTTTTCGCAGGCTTCGGAGTACCGGCAGGATTTTTCCTCTGCGAACCCGGAAAAGGAAGCTCAGGAACCGGACAATGAAGTAACGGAAGAAGAAGCGATTTTCAATAATGAACTGAATGAGATAGACGAAAGTAAATCTTATACTCATACAAGTGGAGTTATTGAGGAAGAGGCTATTTTCAATAACCAGCTGAATGAAATTGTTGAAAACGAACTTCATGAAACTCTTGTGAATTTTGTGGAGGAAAATACAAAAGAGAAGACTGCTGAAAATCCGGAAGAAAAAAAATACGGTAATATTACAGAAGAAGAAGCCGTTTTTAAGAATCAACTGAGTGAGATAGATGAAAATGATCTTTCCGACTACCCTGAAAGCATGCTTAGTTTTGTAGATGAGGAAAGGATTTTAGAAAATTCCGAGCCGGAGAATGATGATGATCTTCATGAAGGCATGTTCAACAATGACATTACGGAAGAAGAGGCTATTTTTAATAATCAGCTCAACGAAATTGATGAATTTGAAAATGAAATTTCTGATACCGGAAATGTTGCCAATGGCTTTGATGAAGAAGAAAAGATCAGTGAAAGCTTTGAGAATCCTTCGGACATGACGGAAACCATACCGAGTATTTTTGATGCCGAACCTCTTGAAGAAGAGCTCTTTGTAGAAGAGTATGAAAAACAATACACAGGCTCCGCGATTATAGAACAGGGAGAAATGATTACGGAAACCTCTAACGTTGAGCATGTTTTAAACGAAATAAAGAATGATCCTCCGCAAGAGGAAAAAGAAAGCATACTGGCAGAAATAAGCGATAGAAGGAAAATCGTTGAAATTGACAAGCCTCAGACCGAAACGGAGAAAGAAGCACATCCTTCTGATGAAAGCTTTGAAAATTTAGAAGCATACCATCAGGAAAAAAAGATAAGACTGGCCAATATCAAAGGGCTGAAAACAGTGCAGAGCCTTTTTGATGATGATCCTCTGGAAAGGGAAGTCGCACAAGAAAAACAGCCCGATCCTGCAGTCCGGGAAGACACGGGAAGTATCCTGAAAACCAATATTCCTACAGACTACATGGAAGCAGAAAAACCTAAGCCTGCATTTAAGCTGGATTTAAATGACAGGATCGCC
The DNA here is from genome assembly GCF_041361455.1 of Chryseobacterium gossypii. NCBI lineage: Bacteria > Pseudomonadati > Bacteroidota > Flavobacteriia > Flavobacteriales > Weeksellaceae > Chryseobacterium > Chryseobacterium gossypii. The sequence continues at coordinate 52,187 of NZ_JBGCUR010000015.1, forward strand.
TTTTCAAAAACTTTATTCGGGGGAAGCCAGTCTGAGCTGAATGAAGTGGTTGCAGATCTTAACAGTTTTAAAACGTTAGAGGAAGCTAAAGAATATCTGAGCGACCTTTATTATGAGAAAAAATGGAATAAGGTGGATGAGTATGCCCAAAGGCTGTGGATATTGGTTGAAAATAAATTCTTATAGTTTTGAGCGGAACCCTTTATTTTGTGCCTACCCCCATCGGGAACCTGGAAGATATGACCTTCAGAGCGGTAAATGTATTGAAAGAAGTGGATTATATCCTTTGTGAAGATACCAGGACATCCGGAATACTTTTAAAGCATTTTGAGATTTCTAAACCGCTGAAATCCTATCATTTGCATAATGAGCATCAGGCAACGGAGAAAGTGATCACGGACCTCAGAAACGGACAGAATATCGCTATTATCACAGATGCCGGAACTCCCGGAATTTCAGATCCGGGATATTTGCTTGCCAAAGCCGGTGCCGATCATGATATTGAAATGATATGCCTGCCGGGTCCTACAGCTTTCGTTCCTGCCCTGGTAGTTTCCGGGCTTCCGAACCATGAATTTTTATTTGCCGGATTCCTTCCGCAGAAAAAAGGCCGGCAAACCAGGCTTAAACAACTTGCAGAAGAAAAGAAAACGGTTGTTTTATACGAAAGTCCGCACAAGATCAATACTACCTTAGAACAAATCCGGGAATTTTTCGGGGAAAATACAAAAGTAAGCCTCAGCCGGGAAATCTCTAAAAAATTTGAAGAAACCCAACGAGGGACCATCAGTGAACTGATCGAATTTTCCAAAAGTAAGACATTAAAGGGGGAGATTGTTCTGATCGTAAACAACTCCGTTTAATGGTTAAACTTGCTTCATGCTTCTCATCAGCGCTCCTAAAGCAGGACAAATGGAGGTATTACAGCTATTTTACCGGAAAATAGATTAGCATGAACAAAAAAGCCGTATTTCATTCAATTGAAAGCCATAATCGATCTTTTGAAAAAAATATCCGGAGGATTGTCCGAAACGGAGAAAAAAAGTCACTAATGTTGAGATTTAAATATTATTGAATAACAAATTATAATATCTTTGCGGATTGCTTATTTTCACTAATATTAAAAATATTAAATTAGCCATCACTAATAAGCTAGCGATTAAAAGAAAATAATTGTCATAAATATGAAACTATTAGAAGGAAAAGTAGCGCTAATTACGGGAGCTACAAGAGGAATCGGAAGGGGAATTGCTGAAATTTTTGCTCAGCAGGGAGCTAAGGTGGCATTCACTTATGCCGGTTCTGTAGACAAAGCGAAAGAATTAGAAGCGGCTTTAAGTTCTGTAACTCAAATTAAAGGTTACCAATCTGATGCATCGGATTATGATGCTGCTCAAAAATTAGTTGATGAAGTAATGACGGAATTTGGTCAGATTGATATTCTGATCAATAATGCGGGAATCACCCGAGATAACTTACTATTGAGGATGTCTAAGGAAGATTGGGACACAATTATTAAAGTAAACCTGGATTCCGTATTCAATCTTACCAAAGCGGTGATCAAGCCGATGATGAAGGCAAGATACGGATCCATTATCAATATGACCTCTGTAGTAGGGATAAGCGGAAATGCCGGGCAGGCCAATTATGCAGCTTCTAAGGCAGGGGTGATCGGATTCACGAAATCTGTTGCTCTGGAGCTGGGGTCCAGAAACATCCGTTGCAATGCCATTGCTCCGGGATTTATTGAAACTGAAATGACTGCTGTTCTGGATGAAAAGACAGTTCAAGGGTGGAGGGAAGGAATACCGTTAAAAAGAGGCGGGAAGCCGGAAGATATTGCCAACGCCTGTGTTTTCCTGGCAAGCGATATGTCTTCCTATATTACAGGCCAGACCTTGAATGTTGATGGAGGTATGCTAACTTAATCAGTAATTGATTTGAAAATATAAATCCGTCATTGCGACGGATTTTTTTGTTCGCTTATAGCCTTTTCATACAGCTTTTTCACCTGTAAATCACCGTAACCGTATATCCCGAGTTCTTTCTGGAATCTTTCAAAAATGACATTAAAATCTTTTATCCCGTTCTTTGTTAAATTTTTCACGTAGATTTCCGGATTTGTCATACCATCGTTTTCGGGCATGGTATTGAGATAAGCGTCAATAACTTCCCTTAAATGCCTGAAAACATGGGTTTTATATTGGGATAGCCGATCTAATGCCTTTTGGTCATTATTTTTATAGGCATTCCAAAGATCATTGGCCAGGCGAATGTCTTTTTCATCCAGTTCCAGTCTTGCTTCAAACAGCCTTTTCAGTCCGCTGATGTCCGCCAGGGAGAATCCTTTCCAGTGATCTTCATTTCCCCGTTCCGGAGGAAATACTCTGTAAATCTTAAGATTTTGCTTCTTGGGCAAAAGAAAAATACAGAACCACATATTAGTCTGGCAAAACAGGTCGTCCTCAAACCAAAGGTTTATTTCAGAATTTTCCGGGATATTAATGATCTTTTCAAATTCCGGGACTGTTTTTCTGTAATAGATTTTTTCATCTGCCTGGTAATCTTCCGAAACAAACCGGGATCTTATTTCCCAGAAACTTTCCAGGGAACCGGATTGCAGAGGCCCGGAAATTAATGCTTCCCTGCATACAATAACCTCACCGCCTATAGATACTTTCCTTAAATCTGTGGCAAGATGATCCCCGTTGGCTATGTGAAATATTTGCTTCAATGGCTAATCTTTAAATACCTGATTTTCCTGTTCCTGTACTCTGATGAAAGTGGTTCTTTTTGATAATTCCTTCAGTCTGGATGCCCCTACATAGGTGCAGGTAGAGCGTACTCCTCCTAAAATGTCCTTCACAGTCTCTGATACCGGGCCTTTATAAGCTACCTTTACCGTTTTGCCTTCGGAAGCCCTGTATTCGGCCACTCCTCCCGAATGCTTCTCCATTGCTGTTTTTGAGCTCATTCCATAGAATAACCGGAATTTTTTACCATTTTCTTCTACAATCTCACCTCCGCTTTCGTCATGGCCGGCAAACATTCCGCCAAGCATCACGAAATCTGCACCGCCACCAAAAGCTTTGGCAACGTCTCCCGGAACCTTGCATCCCCCGTCCGCAATAATATGGCCTCCCAGACCATGCGCCGCATCGGAACATTCAATGATTGCCGATAGCTGCGGATAGCCCACACCGGTTTTTACCCGGGTCGTACACACTGAGCCGGGCCCGATCCCTACTTTTATGATATCTGCACCTACCAGTAGAAGTTCTTCCACCATTTCGCCTGTAACAACATTTCCGGCCATGATGACTTTATCCGGAAAATTAGCTCTTGTTTTCTTCACAAAATCCACGAAATGCTCAGAATACCCATTGGCAACATCTATACAAAGAAATTCAATTTTCGGGTGCTTTCTGAGGATCTGTTTTATCTTTTCCTCGTCAGAAAGGCCTGTCCCGGTGCTCAATGCAATATATTGGTGAATGCTCTCAGGCTGATTTTGTAAAAACTCATCCCATTCCTCAACGGAATAATGCTTGTGGATAGCAGTGATAATTTTATCTTTGGCCAGCTCTACAGCCATTTCAAATGTTCCCACAGTATCCATGTTGGCAGCAATAATAGGAATGCCTTTCCATTTTTTTCCGGTATGTCTGAAGGTAAATTCCCTTTCAAGGTCAACTTCCGAGCGGGACTTTAATGTAGAGCGTTTGGGACGGAACATTACATCCTTAAATCCCAGTTTTATATCATATTCTATACGCATTTTGTAATTATTTTGAATAATAAAGGTAACAAATAATATTAAATGCAGTATTTTTGAGGAGATGGATTTTCCTGTTACATTTCATATTTTCGGCAGAACATTTCTTGCGCATCCTTTGTTTGAAGCCTTGGGAATGTTTATAGGAATGCGCTATTATTTTTATCTGAAAGGAAAATCAGATCAAAAGCTGTCGTTCAACACATCAGCAGCGGTTATCATCGGAGCTACCGCAGGAGCTTTGGTAGGATCCAAGCTAATCGGAAATCTGGAGAATCCCCATACTTTATTTGAGAATCTGAGTTTACAGAAGATCTGGTCTAATAATACAATAGTTGGCGGGCTTGCATTTGGGCTGATAGGAGTGGAGACGGCTAAAAAGATCGTCGGTCATAAGGCAAGCACAGGAGATTTGATGGTTTTTCCTTTAATTTTGGCTATGATTATAGGGCGGGTCGGATGCTTTCTCACAGGAATTTACGAAGAAACATACGGGCTTCCTACGGGCTCTGTTTTCGGCATGCATCTTGGCGACCCCTATCTGAGACATCCTGTTGCCCTATATGAGATTGTATTTTTGGTAATACTCTGGATAGGCCTCAAAGGTGTGCTAAGAAAGAAAAAATATCCTTCTGGCTTTATTTTTCAGTTATTTATGCTGAGCTATTTCATGTTCAGGTTTTTCCTGGATTTCATAAAGCCGAAAGTGGAAATTGCCGGCAGTCTGGGAACCATACAGATTGTGTGTGCGGGTGTGATTATTTATTATATTTTTAAAATTAAAAAAACGAAAGCCGTAAATTCACTTAAAATATCCGGAGTATGAAACAGCCTTTAACGTTTTTGGAGATTGGAGGAGATTTTGTAGGGATCTTCGTATTGATTTTTCTGGTAATAGCTTTTATCGCATTAGCTGTTTCTTTTGTGGTAACCCTTATCATCAAGGTGATTTACGAATCCGGGGATAACCGGAAGTTTTCCAGAAAGCAGTTTATACAGACCATGATTATTTCCCTTTTAATTTTTGGGTTGATCAGTGGATATATTTGTGGAGGAGGAATTTAAAATTGAATTATGCCTGTAAGAAATTATACTTATTACGACTATACCATCAGCCTTTGTCCTGAATGCCTGAAAAGAGTAGGTGCTAAAATCATTATAGAAAACGGATCGGTTTTCATGACAAAAAGATGTCCTGATCATGGTTTTTTTAAAACAAAAATAGCATCGGATGTCCCTTATTACAAGAACATCAGAAATTATAATAAGGCCTCAGAAATGCCTCTTCACTTCGGAACCGGTGTAGAGTACGGCTGCCCTTACGATTGTGGTCTATGTGTGGATCATGAGCAACATAGCTGTCTTTCGATAGTTGAAGTTACGGATCGATGTAATTTGACATGTCCGACGTGTTATGCGATGTCTTCGCCTCATTACGGAAGCCATAGGAGCCTCGAGGAAATTGAAGCCATGTTTGATGTGATTGTAAAAAATGAGGGTGAACCTGATGTGGTTCAGATCAGCGGCGGAGAACCTACGATCCATCCTGAATTCTTTAAAATCCTGGATATTGCAAAATCAAAACCGATAAAGCACCTGATGCTTAATACCAATGGAATAAGAATTGCCAATGACCCGGGTTTTGCAGAAAAATTAGCTACCTATGCTCCGGAGTTTGAGATCTATCTGCAGTTCGATTCCTTTGAGCCTGAAGTTTTACGGGACTTCCGGGGAAAAGACCTTACCGACGTCCGAATGAGGGCACTGGAAAAGCTGAATGCACTCAATCTTTCAACCACCCTTGTAATTGTATTGCAGAAAGATAAAAATATCGATGAAATAGGGAAGATTATTGAATTTGCCTTAAAGCAAAAGTGTGTGCGAGGAGTCACTTTTCAGCCTGTAGAGATTGCCGGAAGAAGCCGGGAAGATTCTGCCGGTGAGAAAATCACTTTAACGGAGGTAAGGGAAGAGATCTTAAAGCAGTTTCCTCTTCTGAGTCCGGACGATATCATTCCTGTGCCCTGTAATCCTGATGCCCTGGCCATGGGCTATATCCTAAAGCTTCAGGGTGAAACAATACCTTTGACGAGGTACATCAGTCCTGCTGATTTACTGAACAATGAATCCAGGAATACCATTGTTTATGAACAGGATAAAGGCCTGCACATGCAGCTCTTGGACATTTTCAGCACCGGGATTTCCGTAGATAAGGTAAAACCTAAGGTAAATCAGCTATTATGTTGTTTGCCTGACGTTTGTGCTCCGGATCTTGATTATGATAATCTGTTCAGGATCATTATCATGAATTTTATGGATGCCCATGATTTTGATGTGAGAGCGGTAAAAAAATCCTGTGTTCATATTGTAAATAAAGATTTAAAGCTCATTCCCTTTGAAACGATGAATCTTTTCTACAGGGACGATAAAAGCAGATACCTGGAAAAGCTCAGGAAGGAAGATAAAGTGCTGTTTTAGAGCAAGGTAAGTTGCAGGTCTGGTGGTATAAAAAGGGTGTAAGTTATTGTTTCACACCCCATAAGCTGATCTTTCCTCTGTGCCCGAACCCCAGTTTTTCATAGAGCCTTTTTGCGCCTGTATTGTTTTCTGCAACATGCAGGAATGGTGTTTTCCCCGTTTCAAAGATTTTCCCGGAAACAAAAGCTACCAGCTGTTTTGCGTAACCTTTTCCGAGATGATCAGTATCCGTGATCACGGCGCTTACCTCAGTCATATCATTCATCTGCATTCTTTCGCCTGTTACTGCAACCAGTTTATTATCCTTGAAAATGCCAAAATAACGGCCCAATTCAGGAGTCCTGGCTTTGAAATAATGAGGATAGAATTTCTTAACAAAAGCCAGCAATTCTTCATGATGGTTTTCTCCAAGGGGTATGATCTCTTCCGTGATGTCAACTTCAGGACTATTTTCAAGAACGTATTGGTCACAAACAAGCTTTGATAATTCTACGGTTAAATTCCCAAGATCAGGTCTTGCCCCGAAGATCAGAAAGTCATGACAGATATGCAGATAACCTTCAAGATCTTTTTCCGCTGAGATAGTCTCAGCTCCGCCAAAGGTGGCTACTTCGGGATTATAGAACTTGGTGGAGCCTATATTTAAGCAAAACTTTTCATGGTATTCATTAAGTGAATGGTATACAGGATTGTCCAGTTTATGATACATTGTTGAAATTCATTACCTCTTCCAGAGTTTTCATATATTCATAAGCAGTAAGGTCAAACTTTACCGGGACGATTGAGATATATCCGTTGGCCAGGGCGGTCTCATCGGCATCTTCAGAATCATCCATGTTATTAAAGTAGCCCGTAAGCCAGTAATATTTTTTCCCGTGCGGGTTCACTCTTTCATCAAAGCTTTCTTCCCATTTGGCATGAGCCTGCTTGCATACTTTTACGCCTTTTATCTCCTCTTTTTTCAGTTTGGGGATATTCACATTCAGAACAATCCCTTTTGGCATTGGGTTTTCCAGCGTTCTTTTAACGATATTCTGAATATGCTCCTTTGCCTGGGTAAAGTCAGCCTCCCAACTGAAATCAAGCAGGGAGAATCCGATGGCCGGAATTCCTTCCACCCCCGCTTCCACAGCTGCAGACATTGTTCCGGAGTAGATCACGTTAATGGAAGAATTAGCTCCATGATTGATCCCGGATACCACAATATCTGGCCTTCTTTTCAGAATTTTATCAAGAGCCATTTTTACACAATCAACGGGGGTGCCGCTGCAGGAGAAATCTCTCTGGGGTCCCTCAAGGTGTACTTCCTCAAAGCTTAAAGTAGAATTAATAGTGATAGCATGACCTTTTCCACTTTGGGGAGAATTAGGAGCCACTACAACAACTTCTCCTATTTCGTTCATAAAACTTACAAGATTTCGGACACCTGGTGCCGTAATTCCATCATCATTAGTAACCAGAATAAGTGGTTTTTCCATAAAAAATTAGTTTTGACAAATATACAATGTAATTTGCTCATTATTAAAATTACATTTATTAAATAGCGTGAACGAATTTAGATAAACTGTATAATGAATAAACCTTTGCCCTTTAAGTCATCTGTTTAATGACAATTCAAATCTAAAGAAAATAACTTGTATAAAAATGTTTTTTGTCAAATAACGTTGTTTGCAAACTGTTTTTAAATATTCCTGTCAGACAAAAAAACTGTCTTAAGCATTAACAGTCGCAACTGGCGACGTGATGCATAAGTTATTTACAATTCTACTGTAAGCTTATAATTATTTTTGTTTATTTGATCTGGATTTTAATATTAATTTATTTTTTATTTAATTATTTTGAAAATATGGCGCGGATTTCTTAAAAAATGATCCCCTGTAATATTGACTTAATATTTTTAGTTGTTAAATGAGAAATAATTAATTGCATTTCATCAAATAAAAATGTTCAAAACTATTCGATATTTGTAAATAAGGTATTAAATTTGATAGTTTGTAACAGTAATTCACTTATTGCTACTAATTAATATACTTTTTTAAATTAATAAAATACATGTCCGATTTATGTGGAAAAATTTTAAGCTAAATAAATTTCTACTACTGATTCCATTAACAAGTCTCATGTTTTGCTTCAATTCACCTAAAAATGATGATGAAAAGATGCAGACAATAATGGTAAGCGTAAAAAACACCCTTTCTTATTTACATTATAGCCCTAAGCCCATTAATGATGCCTATTCAAAAGATGTTTACAAGCATTATTTTGAAATGATAGATCCGGCCAAAAGATATTTTCTGCAGTCGGATATGGATGAATTCAGCAAGCATGAGACCAAGCTTGATGATTATCTGAACATGGGGGATCTTACTTTCTATAAGCTTACGGTTGACAGACTTTATCAGAGGGTGGATGAGATCGATAAGATTACTCAGGATATTTTCAGCAAGCCTATCAATCTTGAAGAAGACGAAACGCTGATCCTTGAGCCAAAACTGAAAAAAGTGCCGGCTAATAAGACTGAGCAGTATAATGAATGGAAGAAATTCATTAAATACAATATTCTTCAGGAAATAGAATCTATGAACAGTAAGGAGGAAACCCAGAAAGAGAAAAAAGATTCTGTTCAGAAGTATAAACTGAAAGATACGATCAAACTTCAGATCCTTACTCCCGAGCAAAAAAGGGTGAAAGCTACTGAAGAAGTGAAGGACCTGGTAAAAGAGACCTTTACAAGGTTTAAGAAAAGGAAAAAAATGGATTGGTTTACGGTGTATATGAATGCCTATACCGAAGTTTTTGATCCGCATACCAACTACTATTCTCCAAAAGATAAAGAAGATTTCGATACCAATTTTACAGGGAAGGTCATCGGGATTGGTGCGATTATTCAGGAGAAAAAAGGAAACCTTTATTTAGGGGCTTTAACTATCGGAGCTCCGGCCTGGAAATCGAAGCAGCTTTCAGAAGGGGACAAGATCCTCAAAGTAAAGTCTAAACCTAAGGAAGATGCTGTAAATGTGGTAGGAATGCTTTCGGATGAAGCGGTAAGACTGATCAGGGGAGAAAAAGGAACTCCGGTTACCTTAACAGTTCAAAAGAAGGATGGAACCATAAAAGATGTGACCATGATCCGTGAAGAGGTGGCCATAGAAGACACCTTTGCGAGAAGCATCATTGTAAACGCGCCAAACGGCAAAAAATACGGGTTCATCAATTTGCCAAGCTTCAATGCAGATTTTGAAGACTCTAAAGGCAGGAATGCATCTGATGATATCAAGAACGAAATCATCAAACTTAAGGAACAGAACATTCAGGGAATTGTGTTAGACCTGAGGAATAACGGCGGAGGATCATTGACAGAAGTAGGGGATATCATGGGACTTTTTATGAAAGCAGGTCCTTATGTACAGGTAAAAGACGGAAACGGTAAGATTCAGACTTTAAGAAACAGAAATGAAACTCCGATCTGGACAGGCCCGCTGGTGATTATGCAGAATGAGCTTTCCGCCTCGGCATCCGAAATTTTAGCCGGAGTAATGCAGGATTACGGCAGAGCTATGGTTATCGGGTCACCTCAGTCTTTCGGAAAAGGAACTGTGCAGACATTTGTTGATCTGAACAGATTCCTGAATACGGAAGATGATTTCGGGTCTTTAAAGCTGACAATTCAGAAGTTCTACAGGATCAGCGGAGAATCTACTCAAAGAAAAGGAATTGTTTCCGATATTCAGATGAAGGATTTCTTTACCTATGCCGAAATAGGAGAAAGGTATGATGACTTTGCCCTGGCATGGGATAAAATTCCAGGTACCAACTTCCAAAAGCTGAACTATTTTGACAGCCAGGCATTGGAGAAAGCAAGTGCGGACAGAATGGCTAAAAACAAAAACTATCAGCTGCTGCTGGAATCTGCCCAATGGAGAGAAAAACTGGATAAAGAAGAAAGCATTACGCTTAATATCAATAAATTTAATGAGCTGATGAAGCAGAGAAAGGCCCAGATAGAAAAATTCAAGTCGTTGACCAAATTTGAAAACGGCCTTAGCTTTACCATGTATCAGAGCGAGATCGAAAGAGAGAAAAAAGACGAGGCATTCAAGAAAAAATCTGAAATATGGATCAAAAACCTTAAAAAGGACCTCTATCTTCAGGAAGCAATGAACATTATAGAAGATATGAGTGCAAAATCATAAAAAAAGACAGCCTTAATGGCTGTCTTTTTTATTGCAATAGAACGGATTATTGATTATTTAATCTCTACACATCCTACTCTCCCCCCGGCGTTTCCTGTAGGCTGGGTATGGAAATCATCTTTGTCTGCGTGTACAATAAGGCCTTTCCCTAAGATGTTTTTGGATTCATCTGCACAACCCAGGCACCATTTATCTGTCTTAAAGGTTAAGGTTGCGTTTCCATCCTGATCAGCTACCAGATTACCGATGTCTCCCATGTGAAAGTGCTCTGCCCCCCATTTTCCGTGATCATCTTTGGCAGGGTTCCAGTGTCCTCCTGTAGAAGTTCCGTCTGCTGCAGAGCAATCCGCTTTTTCATGAATATGTACAGCATGGATCCCCGGAGTAAGGTTAGTAACATCAAGCTTCATTATCACCTCATTTCCTTTCTGGGTAAACTTGACAGTTCCTCCTGTCTGTGTACCGCTTTTAGCGTTAATAGAATATGTTTTTGTAGTTCCGCAAGAAACAGCCAATAATGCACATCCCGCCAATAATGCTAATTTTTGTACTTTCATTTTTAAATGATTTTAAGTGATTTAACAATCTTATAAATTTAAAAAGAATTTTTCAAAAACGTTATGATCATGCCGTTTTTTCAAAAACAGCCATAAATACCGGATGAATTTCAGTTTGTTATCCCGTTTTATATTGAGGGCAGCATGCCAGAAACAGCCCTGAATTATAAAGGATTGGGCCGTTAATTTGCCGTTCAGCAGCGAAAGTATACCTTTCAGAATAATTTTTTTTTTACCCGAAGGCATATTACTTTTATTTTTGAGCTGAAAATTAATGATCAATGAAAGCACAATTCGTAAAGCTATTACTGCTCACTTCCTTTTTATCCAGTATTTTAAATTATGCTCAGATAAAAGTTTCGGGAAAAGTAACCTTCAGGAATAAAGGAGTAGCAGAGGTAAATGTTACATTAAAAGGAACTTATGACGGGGCAACTACTGACGCCGGTGGGAATTTTTCTTTTGAAACGGCGGAAAAAGGAAATTATGTGCTGCTCTTTACCCACCCTAAATACAATGATGTTGAAAAGCCGGTCGTTATTGAGAACCAGGATCTCTCCGTAAATGCGGAACTGAAAGAACAGATCAATGAAATAGATGCAGTGGTAGTATCTGCCGGATCCATTGAGGCAAGCGATAAAAAAAGAGCGACAGCATTACTCACCCCGATTGATATTTATACCACCGCCGGGGCAGACGGACAGATTTCCTCAGCATTAAATTATCTTCCCGGAGTGCAGAAAGTAGGAGAGTCCGAAGGGCTTTTCATCAGGGGCGGAACAGGAAGTGAATCCAGGATTTTTATGGATGGCAGTCTGATCAACAACTATTTCTCCAATTCAGTTCCCGGGATTGCCTGCAGAGACAGGTTCAATACCTCACTCTTTAAAGGGAATATATTCTCAAGTGGAGGATACTCAGCCTTATATGGGCAGGCGCTTTCCGGGGCCCTGATGCTTGAAAGTGTTGATCTTCCGGAGCAAAGCTCCTATGATTTTGGAGTTTCTCCGATCTTCTTAAGCGCAGGATTTCAAAGGCTAAGCAACGATAAGAACCATTCTTATGGTGCAACTTTAGGATATTCCCTGCTAAGCCTGATGCAGGAGGTCTTTAATTTCAATACAGACTTTATTGATGCTCCCCAGGGACTGAACGGAGATTTTAATTTCAGGATCAAAACGAAATCAGGAGGCTTTTTCAAATATTATGGGATGTATGACAGCAATAAAATGGGTGTAAGGTCTGAAAGCCTGGAACCGGGATATGACTTTGCCCTGGTAAGGCTGAAAGGAAGAAACACGTATCATAATCTGTCTTTCAGGCAAAAATTCGGGAAATATCTTCTGAATATAGGAACCTCCTATTCATACAACAGGTCAGACCTTAATTTTTCAACGGAGGCCAATGAAGCCGAATCTGAGAGGACACAATTGTTGACAGATGGAAATTATATCAATGCCAAAGCTGTTTTAGAACGAAAAATCAACAGAATCAGTGCTGTAAGAGGAGGACTTGAATTCAATAATACGGATGAGAAACTTCATTTCGAAGAAATAAATAAACATTATAAAGATCTTATCTCTGCTGCTTTTGTAGAAACAGACCTCGGGTTCAGCAATCAGCTGTCTGCAAAAGTAGGAGTGAGGGCGGAACATTCGTCTTATCTCGGGAAAAACAATATCGCTCCCAGAATCGCTCTGGCCTACCGCTTAGCTAAAAACTGGACAACCTCATTCGCTTATGGACTTTTCTATCAAAATCCGGAAAGCAGATATATTAACGGCCCTGCCGATCTTGATTTTCAGAGATCACAGCATTATATTTTTCAGCTTCAGAGAACTTCGGAAGGCAGAAGCCTGAGATTTGAGGCATTTTATAAAGAATACGGCCGGCTGATCAAAACTTTTGCCATCAATCCCGGAGAAAGCCAGAATCAGCAGGTACAAACGGCATTGAATAATGAGGGATATGGTTATGCCAAGGGAATCGAGCTTTTCTGGAGAGATAAAAAGACATTTGAAAATATTGATTACTGGATCAGTTATTCTTTTTTGGATTCCCAAAGGGACTTCATGAATTATCCGGTGAGCCTGAAGCCTAATTTTGCCTCAGAACATACGCTTTCTGCCGTGGCAAAAAGATTTATCCCGGAATGGAAGTTAGGTGTTAATCTTTCCTATACCTATGCCAAAGGACGGCCTTATTATGATATCGCAACAGGAGAGAAAAGTGGGGGTGCTTTTAACTATATCCGCCATGAAGGGAGGTTGAAAGACTATAATGCCCTGAACCTGAGCTTTAATTATCTTCCTAATCTGGGTAAAAAAGATGCCAGGGCTTTCACCGTATTTGTATTGAGTATTTCCAATATCTTAGGATCAAAGAATGTATACGGGTATAATTTTTCTCCGGACGGATCCAGGAGCTCAGCCATAGTCCCGCCGGTTAATACCTTTGTATTTATCGGAGCGTTTATTAGCTTTGGAGTGGATAAAACTCAGGATGCTATTAACAATAATCTATAAATTATAAATAATCCATAGGTTTAATGATTTTATTATATAAATTAAATACATATCTTTGAATAAAATATAAGTTAACTTTAAAAAAGTAAAAAAATGAAGAAATATCTATTAAGTTTTGCTTTAGCTTTTATGAGCTTAACCGTTTTTGCACAGGCAGATTATGAAAAAGTAATGTCTGAGAAGATCGCCAAAATAGAAACTTGTAAAACAGCTGAAGACTTTCAGGCATTAGCAAATGATTTTCATAGGATTGCCGGAAAAGATGAGAACAAATGGCTTCCGTTCTATTATGCCGCTTTTGCCAATATTCAAAAAGGCAGGGTATTGATGAAGGAAGGCAAAACGCAGGATCTGGATTTCATCGCAGGACAGGCCGAAAAATATATCGGGGCGGCAGCCCATGTGGCACCAACGGATAATGCCGAGCTTCACCTGCTTAGAAAAATGGCTGCTTCTTTAAGAATGATGGTAAATCCTCAGCAGAGATATGCTACAGATGGTGCGAAAGCGGCAGAAGAACTTAAAATAGCTGAAAAGCTGGAACCTAATAACCCAAGAGTAGCTTTGATTAAAGCTGAAGATACATATTTTACTCCTGAGCAGTACGGTGGAAGTAAGGCCAAAGGATTGGAAATGTTTAAAGAAGCTTTGAATAAATTCAATGCCTATACTCCAAAAACCTCACTGGATCCAAATTGGGGTAAATCAGAGGCTGAATATTTCTTAAGCCAGTCTAAAAAGTAATCGAGAATGATTAAAAAATATTGAACCTTCCGCCCGGGAAGGTTTTTTTTTGCCGTTCAGAAGCGAAAAAGAACGGTTCGGGAACAAATAATTTTTGATACCTTTAATAACCGCTAATTTTGAACCAGAAAACTGAATTAATGAAACGTAAGGGTATTGTCATTTTGCTTTGGGTATCATTGGGAACAGCCCTGTTCTTCTTTTTATTCTTCAATGAGGAAAAGAGCTTTCACAGCTTCATGGTCACCCTTCTTATCTCTTTGATGTATTCCTTCGTACTGGGGCTTGGAAATGGGCTTATCAATGATTTTCTCAATAAGAAATTCCCCTGGTCTGAAACAACGAAAACCAGGGCGGTTCTGAGTGTCGTTTCCATCCTCATCGCCAATTTCATTCTGGTATATTTTTGTAATTATATAAACTTTGTGGTTATTCAGAAAGCGGCTACAATGCAGGAATTTTTCTCCAGGAAATATAGCTTTACCAATTGGTTCATGATCAACATTGCTTTGCTGATCTCTGCCTTTCTTCACGCCAAAAGCTTTATGGAAGAGCTTAGAAAAAGCTCAAGAAAAGAAGTAGTGGAACAGAAACTGATTGCGAAATCTGCCAATGCGCAATTTGAAAGTCTTAAAAACCAGCTTGATCCGCATTTTCTTTTCAATTCTTTAAATGTTCTGAGCTCTCTGATCGATGAGAATCCGAAACAGGCCCAAAAGTTTACTGCCTCAATGTCAAAGATTTACCGGTATGTTTTGGAGCAAAAAGATAAAGAGCTGGTTACCGTAGAAGATGAGATAGAGTTTGCGAAAACCTATTGTGAACTGCTAAAGACAAGGTTTGAAGATAGTGTGGATTTTAATTTTGAGATTAAAAAAGAGGACTACCGCAGATTTGTGGTTCCGCTTTCATTGCAATTGCTGCTGGAAAACTGCATAAAACACAATTTTGCCACTTCTTCAAAGCCTCTGATTATAAGAATTTTTTCTGAGAATGACACTCTTTGCATTGAAAACAACCTTCAGGTAAGGGAACAGATCAAGCAGAGTCCGGGAATAGGGCTGGCGAATATTGTCCAGCGGTATTCTCTGCTAACCAGAAGAAATGTATTCGTTGAAAAATCGGAGGATCATTTTAAAGTGAAGCTTCCGGTCTTGTCAGAAAAACCGGACGGCGTGAGTATAGAACCCGATAACGGGGACAAGGCTTACGAAAAGGCACAAAAACGGGTGAAGGAAATAAAAAGCTTCTATGGGAATCTCATTTCCTACTGTATCATCATTCCGTTCCTGATCATTATAAACCTTGTTACCAATCCCGGACATATCTGGTTCCACTTTCCGATGCTGGGATGGGGAATAGGTCTCGCCGCCCATGGTATAAGTGTTTTCGCCATCGGGAAAAGCTGGGAAGAAAGAAAAATCAGAGAAATTTTGAAAAAACAAAACAAAAAATAAATCGGCCATGGAAAATATTAAGGAAAGTGATATCCGTTATCAGGAAGCAGCAAAGAAGGTAAGGAAAATTAAAAACTTTTATGTATTTGCTTTTATTTACGTTGCGGTGAATATCTTCATACTGTTTCTCAATTACAATGCATTAAAGCCGGGAGAAACCATCTGGAAGTTCCAGTATTTTGCTCTTCCGCTTTTTTGGGGATTAGGCCTGCTTGTTTATGCAATGAGCATTTTTTTACCAGGTTTTATTCTGGGCAGCAAATGGGAGGAAAAGAAAATAAAAGAACTAATGAAAAAAAACAAATAATATGAATACTCTGTCTCTCTTATTTTATATTTCCATGGCAGCATGGTTTCTGAGTGAATTTATTTATAAAAGAAAACTGAGATCCGGAGATAAGGATCAGAAAAAGGATAGATCTACCCTCGGCCTGTTATGGATCGTGATTGTCCTATCCATTGCGGTATCAGTGACGGTCTCATATATCACCGATTTTCCTGTCACCGATGAGGTTTGGATTCTTTATTTAGGGGAATTTTTTATTATATCGGGAATTATCTTAAGGTATATTATTATCAGATCTTTAGGGAAGTATTTTACCGTGGATGTTTCCATAAAGGAAGATCATAAGATCAAAAGGGAGGGCTTTTATAAATACCTGAGGCATCCTTCCTATACCTTTTCATTACTGACTTCTTTAGGCCTGGGGCTTTACCTTAACAACTGGGTTTCTCTTGTCCTGGCTTTCATCCCTCCATTTATAGCCTTCAGTTACAGGATTAAAATTGAGGAACAGGCGCTTGTAGAACAGTTCGGGAAAGAATACATTGAGTACAGAAAAAAGACCAAAAAGCTCATCCCCTTTGTTTATTAAAGCAAACGATTTGTCTGGTCAAATAGTTCACATCCCGGCTCAGCTGAGCCGGGATTTTTGCAGCTCAGATGCCATATTCTACGGTTCAGCGAGATAAATTTGATTTAAAGGAGTATTTCGGGATAAATTTGAATCAGAAAATAAACATTACTTTAAACACAGAATTATGGAGACTACATCATTTAACAAAGAAGCTTCAGCTTATGAAAAAGCATCCAGAAGAGTAAAAGAATTAAAAGGATTTTATGGAAATCTTACCTTCTATTGCCTTATTATTCCTTTTTTGGCAGTACTGAACCTGCTGACATCTCCCGGACATTTATGGTTTTTCTGGCCAATGCTGGGATGGGGGATCGGATTAGCCGTCCATGCGATCAATGTCTTTGGAATCGGAAAAGAATGGGAAGAAAAGAAGATCAGGCAATTAATGGAAGAAGAAAGAAGGAAAACCAAAACACTTTAATAAATTAATTACCTAGGGATGAATCTTCGCTCAGCGACATTATCCCGGCTGATTTTTAAAAGCTGCCAAACTTTTGCCTAAATTTATTGATTTGTAATCATAACCAAAAAGCTTAATGATCAAAACTGTCATTATTGAAGATGAAAAGCCGGCCTCAAGGAAACTTGAACGAATGCTGAATGCTTTTCCTGAAATTGAAGTTGTTGCCAAAATAGAATCGGTGGAAGAAGGCATACAATGGTTTTCTGAGAACGAACATCCGCAGCTCATCTTTTCAGACATTGTTTTGGGAGATGGCCTGTCATTCGATATTTT
This sequence comes from Chryseobacterium gossypii, assembly GCF_041361455.1. Lineage (NCBI taxonomy): Bacteria > Pseudomonadati > Bacteroidota > Flavobacteriia > Flavobacteriales > Weeksellaceae > Chryseobacterium > Chryseobacterium gossypii. Next base: position 69,569 of record NZ_JBGCUR010000015.1, read on the forward strand.
TGAAAAGGTTCCCACCAAAGGATTCATTATTTATACAACGGCTTTTGATCAGTATACCCTGAAAGCATTCAAACTGAACAGTATTGATTATTTATTAAAGCCTGTTTTGGAAGAGGATCTGGCCGGAGCAATTGAAAAATTCAAATCATTTATTCCTTCAGATAACTCTGTAAACTCTCATGAAATCAAGCAACTGATAAAGAGGGAAAAGACCGTTCTTTCCAGAATCCTGGTGAAAATAGGTTATAATCTGAAGATCGTCCAGACCCATGAAGTAAGCTGTTTTTTCAGTGAGAATAAGATCGTATATTTACAGACTCAGGAACGCACCTATCCTTCGGATTTTACCCTTGACGAGCTGGAAAGTGTTCTGGATGAGAAAAAGTTTTTCCGGGTAAACAGACAATTTATCATCAGCTCAGACCATATTAGAAATATCCATACTTCCCCGTATTATAAAGTTGATCTGGAATTTCAGCCAGCTGAAGAGATCACGGTAAGCCGGGACCGGGTGAAAGACTTCAAAGAATGGCTGGTAGGCTGAATAAGACGGATAATGTTTTTTCTGTTTCTAAACTATCTGTAAGCAATTCTCTTAGATTGTGTGTCTTCAAGCTGTTTCAAGATGGAACGTGGTATTTCATCGCTGTCGATCGGGAAGCTGATGGAGTCGGAGACAAAGGTTTTCCTGTCAGCTTTCTGAAATATCTCGAACAGGGCGATCGGTTCCTGGTTAAAACTGATGCATGTACTTATAAAATGTAATTCATGGAGCTTGTATTCTGGATTTTTAAGCTTTTCATTAATATCTTTTATCCTTGAGATAAAATGTCTTTGCCTGATGAAGTATTGCTGTTCATGATAATGAATACATAATCCGAATAAGCGATTACTTTCCCAAAATATTTGTGATGATCTCCGCCGCTCCTTTCAATATAGTATTCACCGGATGTTTCAGACTTATAAATTTCCATGGCTAAACGCCAGATACGGTCTTCTCCGGCCTGCAAAGGATTGTCGGACAGGATTCTGTTGTAGGAATACCAACAACCGGTCAAATACTCTAATAATATATATTGTTCATATCAATTTTCAAGTCGCCAAAATTGAAGTTGCCGGTGTGTGAATTTATGAAATCAATATAGCTTGAATATCCCAAAACTTTAACGATAAGGCTTAGCTTGGCCAGCAGATTAGGTTTTCTTTGGAAGGGCAGGTATTCCTGATTATCTGCTCCTTCTATCAGGCTTCTATATCCCTTTCCTTTTAAATATTTTCAAAGGTTCCGTTCCGGGGATAGCCCGCTATGGTATGATTCTCATATGGCTATAGGAATTATTAAGTTTATAAAAGGATTCATGTTGGAAAGACCTGTCGGTATCTGGCAATGATATTAATAGCGGAAAGTATTGTAATGCTGATTGTTCTATTGAATAATTTAAAGCATAAGATCAGGTAGATACAAAAGCATTCTGATAATAAAACCCGAAACCAAAGTTCCGGGTCTGCTCAACCTGATAAAGGGTATATTTTAAAATCTTTAAACAAAAAGCATTAGGCAATCACACCACTTCCTAAAAGCTCGTCGTCAGCATACCAGGCTGCAAACTGACCTTCTGCAATGGCAGACTGGGGTTCTTCAAACTCAATATAAAAAGCATCTTCAAATTGATAAAGGATGGCTTTTTGAAGGGGCTGCCTGTATCTGATCCTTACCATAGCTTCTTTTGATTCGCCGTTTTTTAAAGCTAAATCTTCACGGACCCAGTGCACCTCCGAATTATCGATTTTCAGTGCTTTTCTGTACAATCCGGGGAAGCTGTGGCCTTCGCCTACAAAGAGAATGTTATTTTCCATATCCCTGGAAATGATAAAACAGCTTTCCTTATGCCCGCCTATTCCCAGGCCCTTACTTTGCCCGATCGTAAAAAACTGGGCACCCTGGTGTTTTCCGATCACTTTTCCGTCAGATTTTTTATAGCTTGTCTTTTCTGATAAAAATTCCAGTTCTTCTCTTTTTGAAGAAAACTCCGGCTTTTCCCTCGAAAATAAAGGAGAATCTTTGAATATTTCTACAATTTCACCTCCGTTGGGTTTTAATTGCTGCTGCAAAAATTGAGGAAGGCTTACTTTTCCGATAAAGCATAATCCCTGCGAGTCTTTTTTATCCGCCGTAACCAGCCCTATTTCCTTGGCGATTTCCCTTACCTGAGGCTTGGTGAGTTCACCGATCGGGAATAAAGCTTTGGACAGCTGCTCCTGGCTCAGCTGGCAAAGAAAATAAGACTGGTCTTTATTAGTGTCTTTTCCTGCCAGAAGATGGAAGATCTCTTTTCCGTTCTCGTCGGAAGTTGAGGTTACCCTTGCATAGTGCCCGGTAGCCACTTTATCGGCGCCCAGAGACATTGCCGTTTTCATAAAGACATCAAACTTCACCTCTCTGTTACACAAAACATCAGGATTCGGTGTTCGTCCTTTCTCATATTCGGCAAACATATAATCTACAATGCGCTCCTTGTAAAGCTCACTCATATCGATCACCTGGAACGGGATTCCCAGTTTCTGTGCAACCATTAAAGCATCATTGCTGTCTTCGATCCACGGACATTCATCTTCTAACGTCACGGAAGCATCATTCCAGTTTCTCATAAACAATGCCACTACCTCATGGCCCTGCTGTTGCAGCAAATATGCTGTAACACTGGAATCAACACCTCCCGATAATCCTATAACTACTTTCATATCTGTTTGATTAAAAGATTTAAACTTAACATGAATGTACTCATTGCTTAAATCATTTAATTTGGTTTAAGTTATTTTAACAGCTGCAAAATTACAATAATCCCTTTCGCAAAAAAAGTTATAATTTTAAACATTGATAAAAACGATATTATATGGAAAAATTTATTATTCCTTTACTGCTACTCTTGTCAGGGCCGGTATTTTCCCAGGTTTCAGCAGGCACAACGGCACAGGATAGCAACAGATGGACCTTCGGAGGCGGGATAGGCCTGGGGTTCGGGAGCAATAGTTCTTTTTATCTTCAGGCCTCACCACGGGTAGGGTACAGGATTACCAATGACCTTGAGGGAGGTGTTGTAGGAAGTGTATCATGGCAGACCTCAGATTATTATCGCTCCACCATGTTCGGGGTAGGTCCTTTTGTGAATTATTATTTTGCGAGGACTTTTTATTTAGGTGCCAACCTCCAGCAGTATTTTATCAACTATAAAGATAAATTTTACGATTATAAAACCAATGAGGAAGAAACGGCATTATACCTGGGCGGAGGTTATATGCAAAGGATCGGTAATAACTCTTTTATGCAGATTGGCATAATGTATAATGTGCTTTGGAAAGAAAATGAAAGTATATTTTCAAGCGGACTGATCCCGAATATAGGATTCGTCGTAGGGCTGTAATGATATGAGATATTGATCGCGAATATGCGTGGAATCAAATTTATGGAAGATATGCCCGTAAAATCAGTGGGAATAAAAAAAGCATCAGAAAAAATTCCGATGCTTTTTATAATTAAATTATTTATTTTATGTTAAGAAGACTTTTCAGCCGTTTTCTTTGGCTTTTGGGTTTTCCCGGCCAATCCGTCTTTGGCTTCATTCAGATCAAGAACTACGGTTTCTCCTTCATTTAATTGCTTGTTTACCAGCATTTCCGCCAGCAGGTCTTCAATGTATTTCTGGATAGCCCGCTTCAATGGCCTTGCACCGAAATCTTTATCCCAGCCTTTTTCAGAAATAAAGTCTTTAGCTGCGTCAGTTAATTCAACTTTATATCCTAGTTTTTCAAGTCTGCCATAAAGCTTGTTCAGCTCAAGATCAATGATTTTCTTGATATCATCCTGCTCAAGAGAATTGAAGATAATGATGTCATCAATCCTGTTCAGGAATTCCGGGGCAAATGCTTTTTTCAGGGCATTTTCGATGGTGCTTCTCGCTCTTGTATCTGAGCTGGATTTCTTCGCTGAAGTTCCGAATCCTACACCATCTCCGAAGTCTTTAAGGTCTCTTGTACCAATATTGGAGGTAAGAATGATGATCGTGTTTCTGAAGTCGATTTTTCTTCCCAGACTGTCCGTAACGTGGCCTTCATCCAGGATCTGTAACAGAATGTTGAATACATCCGGGTGAGCTTTTTCAATCTCATCCAGGAGAACCACAGCATAAGGCTTTCTTCTTACGGCTTCTGTTAGCTGACCGCCTTCTTCGTATCCTACGTATCCCGGAGGGGCTCCTACGAGTCTGGAAACGGCAAATTTCTCCATATATTCACTCATATCTATTCTGATCAGGGCTTCGTCAGAATCAAATAATTCTCTTGCCATTACTTTGGCCAGCTCGGTTTTACCGACTCCGGTGGTACCAAGGAAGATAAAGGTACCGATTGGACGGTTCGGATCCTTAAGGCCGGCCCTGTTTCTCTGAATGGCTTTAACCACTTTTTTAACAGCGTCTTCCTGACCGATTACCTTTCCGTTCAGTTTATCATCCATCTGTGCCAGTTTATCAAGCTCATTTTTACCTACTTTGGTCACCGGAACGCCACTCATCATAGATACTACCTCAGCTACATTTTCCTCAGTTACGGTCTCCTTTTTCTCTTTTACATCCTTGTCCCATTTGTCCTGGGCAGCATTCAGTTCCATTTGAAGCCGTTCTTCTTCATCCTTCAGCTTTCTGGCCTCAAGATAATCCTGGGCTTTTACAGCTTTTTGCTTCAGTTCTTTGATGTCTTCAATTTTCTTCTCGAAATCAATGATTTCGGTAGGAACCTTCATGTTTTTAATGTAGACACGGGATCCGGCTTCATCCATTGCATCAATGGCCTTGTCCGGTAAAAAACGGTCTGTAATGTACCTTGATGTCAAATTGACACAGGCAGCAATGGCCTCAGGGGTATAAATCACATTGTGATGCTCTTCATACTTATCCTTGATCTGATTTAAAATCTGGATGGTTTCATCTATAGACGTCGGCTCCACCATTACTTTCTGGAATCTTCTTTCCAGAGCTCCGTCTTTTTCAATATATTGACGGTATTCATCCAAAGTAGTGGCTCCGATGCATTGTATCTCACCTCTTGCCAGGGCCGGCTTAAACATATTGGATGCATCCAGGCTTCCGGTAGAACTTCCGGCACCAACGATGGTATGAAGCTCATCAATAAACAGGATGACATCCCTGTTTTTCTCCAGTTCGGTCATAATTGCTTTCATTCTTTCCTCAAACTGGCCACGGTATTTCGTTCCGGCAACTAAGCTGGCAAGATCCAGTGTGATCACCCGTTTGTTGTAAAGAACCCGGGAAACCTTTTTCTGTTGGATTCTTAAAGCCAGACCTTCTGCAATAGCAGATTTACCAACTCCGGGTTCTCCGATAAGGAGCGGGTTGTTTTTCTTTCTGCGTGATAAGATCTGGGAAACCCTCTCAATTTCTTTTTCACGACCGATCACAGGGTCTAATTTTCCATCTCTCGCCAGGGAGGTCAGGTCTCTTCCAAAATTATCCAGGGTAGGAGTTTTACTTTTGGCAGAGCCTAAGTTTCCTGTAGGCTTTCTCATCTGCTCAAATTCCTCTCTTTCATCATCGTCATCATAGGCACTCATCTGTGGTGCCTGTCCGGAATTTTTCAGCATTGTCTGATACTCTCTTGAAACCCCTTCATAGTCAATGTCATAAGCTCCTAAAATATTGGAGGTAGGATCTTCATATTTATATAGAATGCCAAGCAGCAAATGAACGGTATTAATTTCATTGCTTTTATATTGTCTGCACTCCAGTTCTGCACGTTTGATGGCATGGTCTGCCATCTTCGTGAAAGAAATATTGGTCACCTCCTCAGAAATAGGGTTAAGACTTGCCGTATTTAGAGTTTCAATTTTTCTTCTGATTTGTGTTAAATCCGCATTAAGGTTTTGAAGGATTTCTTTTGCAGAGTTTTCTGTTTTTATAATACCTAAAAGTAGATGTTCTGTATTAAGAAATTCACTTTTCAGCCTTTTCGCTTCGCTCTTGCTTTGTTTGAACACCTGGCTCAAACCTTGTGAAAACTTATAATCCATAATATATCTCAATTAGAATAAAGGTAGAGTTACCTTTTATTCATTATCTAAATTACAAATATTTTACCAAAAATCAATTAATGACTTTATGGCAGAAAAAATTTTATTATCTTATTGAAAATGATTAAGTTTGTTTCCCGCTTAAATTTTCTCATGAGCCCTGAAATTGCTACTTATATTGGATATTCTGCGTCACTTTTTATAGTGCTGAGTTTTATTTTGAAGGATGTAAGAAAAATCAGGATTGTCAATCTGATCGGATGTATCTGTTTTGTAATCTATGGAATATTCAGTGGGATGCTGTGGCCGGTCATTATCCCGAACGGGCTCATTTGCTTTATCCAAATCTACCATTTAATGACGGGAAAGATAAATGAAAAATAAAATAATTACATCCGCTTTCAGTAATCTTTATACAGACCAGCGTATAGAAAAGGTATGCAGAACCCTGCATGAAAACGGATATCAGGTTGAGCTCATAGGAAATAACTGGGGCGGAGAAGAAAAAATGGAACGCCCGTATTCTTTTTCCAGAATACCTTTATTTTCAAAAAGCCTGAAAACAGCTTATTTTGAATTCAACTGGAAGCTGTACCGGCAGTTATGCAAAAAAGCGGATCGGAATACGATCCTTCATGCGAATGATGTTGATGCGTTGCTCCCGAATTATCTTGTATCCAGGAAATTAAACATCCCTTTAGTGTTTGACAGTCATGAAATTTTTTCAGAGATGCCTGCCATTCAGGGCAAAATGTCACAAAAGCTCTGGCGTTATCTGGAAAAAAAAGTGATCCCTGAGATAAAGCTCATGATCACTGCAAGCGAAGGCTATGCCCGGTGGTTTCAAAAAAAGTACGGCGTGAGCCCGGTGGTTGTCCGAAATGCGCCCAGGCGATTGGCACCGGATATTGATTTCCCGGAGAATACTCCTAAAGTGGTTTTATATCAGGGAGCGATCAACCCTTTCCGTGGCATAGACAAGGTTATTTTAGCCATGCCTTATCTCGAGAACGTTCTTTTGAAGATTGCGGGTGACGGGCCGAAGAAAAAGGAATATGAGGAACTGGTTTCGCGGGAAGGTCTCGGTGACAGGGTCCGGTTTCTGGGAAAGCTGAAGCCAGAAGACCTGAGGCAGGTTACTTTAACTGCAGATTGTGGAGTAAGTATTGAAGAGAATGGCGGGGACAGCTATTTTTATTCCCTTCCCAACAAGGTCCTTGATTGTATTCAGGCGCGTGTTCCCCTGATCTTGTCCGGTCTTCCTGAAATGCAAAATATAAAAGACCGGTTTAATATTGGTGAAATTATTGAAGATCATCAGCCTGAAAGCATTGCAAGAGCCATACATACGGTAATCAGTAAAGGAAGGAAAGGCTACCGTGAAGAGCTTGAAAAGGCTGCCGGCAAATTCTGTTGGGAAAATGAAGAAACAAAATTACTTGAAGTTTTCGACAAAGCATCTCAATGAAATATTGTTTGTAAAATTGGTATCTTTGCATAACGAAATTTGTTAAAAAATGACCATTAAAGAAAAACAGCAAGAGATAATAGACGAATTTGCATTTCTTGAGGACTGGGAGCAGAAATATGAGTATATTATCGATCTTGGGAAAGATCTGAAGGGGCTTCCGGAGGAAAAGAAAACAGAGGAGAACCTGATTAAAGGCTGCCAGAGCAAGGTATGGATCGATGCAGAATTTAAGGAAGGGAAGCTTTACTTTAATGCGGATTCTGACGGGATTTTGCCTAAAGGGATTGTTTCTTTACTGGTCAGCATTTACAGCGGGCACTCTACCCAGGAGATCCTGGATTCTGACTTCGGATTTATTTCCGAAATAGGATTGCAGGAGTTTCTTTCCCCTTCCAGAGCCAATGGATTGATGGCTATGACCAAGCAGATCAAATTTTATGCAGTTGCTTATCAGCTGAAATCGTAGTTGTGACAAGGATTTTAGCATATCGTTTTTCTGCTTTTGGTGATGTTGCCATGACAGCACCCGTCTTCAGGGAGTTTCTGGAACAAAATCCCAATGTGGAGATTATAATGGTTTCCAGGAAGAATTTTGAAGGCTTATTCACTGATATTCCGAATGTTATTTTCAAAGGGGTAAACTTTGATGACTATAAAGGTTTCTTCGGGTTAAACAGGCTGGCAAATGATCTTCTTAATGAATTTCAGCCGGATCTTATCGCTAATCTTCATGATGTCATCAGAACAAAAATTTTAGATAAGATCTATAGGAGAAAAGGTTTAAAAGTTTATAAAATAGATAAGGGCAAAGAAGAAAAAGAAAGGTTGACGGATGTCTGGAACCTGAACAAGGTTCAGCTGAAAACGACAGTTGAGCGCTACGCGGATGTATTCCGCAAAATGGGCTTTACAATTGAGCTTTCCCATCAGCTGAGGCCGATCACCCACCAAAAATCAGGGATAGGATTTGCCCCCTTTGCCCAGCACAAGGGAAAAATGCTTCCCCTGGAAAAGTCCTATGAACTGGCAAGAATCCTGGCTCAAAAACATAAAGTATATTTTTTCGGTGGCGGCAAAAAAGAAGCTGAAACTCTTGAAAAATGGGAGAGGGAAATTCCCAATACCCAAAGCCTGGCCGGAAAACTAAGCCTTACAGAAGAGCTTCATAAAATTTCTGAGCTCGAGCTTATGATCTCCATGGATTCTGCCAATATGCATTTAGCGAGCCTTATGGGAACAAGATGTGTTTCTGTTTGGGGATCTACCCATCCCTATGCGGGATTTTTAGGTTTTGGACAGAGTGAGGAGGATGTGGTCCAGGTAAAGGATCTTACCTGCAGACCCTGTTCTGTCTTTGGAGATAAAGAATGCTACAGAGGAGACTGGGCCTGCCTGGATGAGCTTGATATTCAGAGAATCGTTGAAAAAATTCTGACTGAATGAGGCTGTCCATTTGTATTCCTGTTTATAATTTTGATACCCGGGAACTGGTTCTCAGTTTACTTAAGGAGATTAATTCTAACCGGATAGATGCGGAAATTATCCTGATCGATGATGCTTCAGATGAAGCTTTCCGGCAGATCAACGGTAAGCTTCATGAAAAAGTAGGCAAAGTTATTTATCTGGAAAAAAATATTGGACGGGCACGAATACGGAATCTGTTTTTAAAATATGCCGAGGGTGATTATCTTCTTTTTTTGGATTGTGACGTCAGGATCGGGAAGACGGATTTTCTTCAGAATTATCTGGCTGAAATAGATAAAGATCCCAGATTGGATCTGATCTATGGAAATTTTGCAATAGCCCCCCAATATTCCAATAGCCTGAGAAACAGGTATTCTGTAAAGCGGGAGATTTTCCCCGGAGACCGGTCAGATGATCTTTCGTTATTTAAGACCGTAAATTTTATAATAAAAAAGAGCGTTTTTGAAAGGTTTCCTTTTAATGAAGATCTTACCGAATATGGTTATGAAGATTTTGTGTTTGCTAAACATCTGGAACAGAACCATGCGAAATTCCTGGCAATTAACAATCCCGTGATTCATCTGGACGACACTGCCAATGCCGTTTTCTTAGAAAAAACAGAGGTGGGAATCAACACTTTATTTAAGCTTTCAAAAAGCCCTGAGAGCAAGCCCCTCATAAAAGATATTAAAGTGTACAGGGCTGCTATGTTATTGAAAAAGTTAAGAATAAGCTCTTTATTTTTAGCTGTTTATAACTTGTACGAAGCGAGGATAAAAAGCAATCTGCTTTCTGAGCATCCGAGAATCAGTTTCCTGGATCTGTATAAACTGGCCCTGATCCTGAGAAAAATAAAATAGATGAATGTGATTTCAATCATAATGGGCAGGTCATATTGTTTTTACCTTTGGTAAGCAAAATAATTCATTTTCATCTTTATTATCTTCTAAACTTCTATTACCTAACCTCCTTCAATGGAGGTTTTTTGTTTGTGAGATACCTCACTGATCGCTGTCGCTTTCTTCCTTCCTGAAGCTAACGACTTCATAATCATCATTTGAACTGAATTGCTTGCAGCTGTCGTCACTGAAGGCTTCCGGATTTTTAGAAAAGGCATCAATGTATTTCCGGCTTTCATTAGTATCGGCCGGGGTAATAATGATATGGTAATTGCGAAGCACTGAGTCATGCGCCTTTTCCAATGCTTCTTTTTTGTGTTTTACTGCTTCATCGTATTTCATAATGGTGATCATTTTTTTAACTAAAGAATAAATTATGCCAAAATTCATAGGGATAGGTATCCAGCCTCCCATTTTGGCAATATAAAAGTCACCAGAGAAGTTTGATTTGTTGGGATTTCTCATAAAAACAGAAATAAAGCCTGTTTCTTTCTGGCATTAGCCTGATAACTTCCGTATACCTGAGAACCTGTTTCACAGGGCAGGACCTCTGCATAATATTCATACCCTTTTTCTCCCTTCTCATTGACCCCTGTTGAAGCAAGTACAGATACAGGATTATCTGTCAAATATGAATAACCTAATGGTGTGTTTCTGTAATCATGGAATGAGCTTCGGTAATCAGGAGAATTATCCTTGTTGATAATTGTGTTGGTAAAAGCGTTGTTTCCTGTAAATCCTGATTTACCTCTTCAAAATAGAGTACTTTGAATGGGACAAATCACCAAATTCATCATCAAATTCTTCCATAAACTGTGTTTTAGCATTAATATTTTGTTTAAATGTTCTAAAACAAAGCTACATAAGGGGTACGCCATAACCTGACGTGTATTGATTATCTGATGAAATTCAACCTATTCCAGAACTATTATGACACTTCTAATAGTGTTGGTTACAGATTCTCAAGCATATTGGAAAAGTGGAAATGTAAATAAGAAACTCAGAAGAGTAGATATGCTTATACCATAAATAACTAAGAATTACCGGTGGGCGTTTTTGGATAGATTCAAAAAAAGGTTCCGATCGAGGTATTTAAATTCTGCCATGGGAACTTTGAAAGAAAATGAAACTTTTATCAATCTAATCAGATAAACAACATAATATAACAAAAAACTCCCTGTTAAAGGGAGTCTTGTGGGTCCTGAGGGATTCGAACCCCCGACCCTCTGGGTGTAAACCAGATGCTCTGAACCAACTGAGCTAAGAACCCGAATTTTTTTAAAAGGTTTCGTTCCTTTTCTGTGGGTCCTGAGGGATTCGAACCCCCGACCCTCTGGGTGTAAACCAGATGCTCT
>NZ_JBGCUR010000016.1:0-77415 GCF_041361455.1 Chryseobacterium gossypii
CCTTTTTTTGTAAAATATAAAAAAGGCTATCTTACTTTTGAGACAGCCTCTTTTTTTATGACAAAACATTCCAGCGGCTTTTAGTCAAAATGTATATATTTGAAGATGCAAAACCGTATTTCCTCATTTCCGCCGCTTATTGATGCAGAGTCTGAAATTTTAATCCTGGGATCTATTCCGGGCGTGAGGTCTCTGGAAAAACAGCAATATTATGCTCATCCGCAGAATAAGTTCTGGAAAATTATCTTTACACTGCTTGATGAAGAGTTTACTGAAGATTATCCGGAAAGAATCCGTATTTTAAAAAAGCATCATATTGCCTTGTGGGATGTCATCGATTCCTGTGAAAGAAAAGGAAGCCTTGATTCCGAAATCAGGAATGAAGAGGCAAACCGGATCGCTGAACTGCTGGAAGAGCATCCTCATATTAAAGCTATTTTTTGTAATGGCGGAAAATCCTATAAAAGTTTACAGAAACTATTAGGAAAGAACTACCATCTGCCTGTTTTCTTATTGCCTTCAACAAGTCCGCTTCATACCGTTTCTTTTGAAAATAAGCTGGAAGAATGGAAAAAAATCTTAGACTTCCTGAAATTTGGGTGAGAGGTCAGAGAGTTTGAAAGTGAAGAGTTTAGGGTATGTGTGCCTGAAGCCCTGTCAAATAAGCTGATTCGCAAATTCTCCACTTTGCGATTTTGCTTTTTTGCCTTTTGCAATTTAAACTCTTACGCTTAATGCTTACTGATCAATCCATGCTTTCCTTAAAGCCAGTTGTTTTGAGGTAGAATTGGGTGAAAGGCTTACTTTTCCGGTGTTTTCATCATACATAAAACCTACTTTTGTCAGGTATTCTTTTAAAGGAATGGGTTGCGTACCTTCTATAAAATCTCTGAAAAATGAACATATTTCCGGGAAAGTCATTTTTGTAATTTCATCAAACAGATCATCATCATTAAAATACTTACCTTCTCCATATTTCTGCATTAGCTTCAGCATCAGATTCTGAGTCCCTGTTTTTCCTCCGGAAAGTTCCCGTAACCTGATATCTAAGCATAATCCGAGTAACGCTCCTTTTTGGTAGAAATTCATATACTGATCCTGTCTTTCCATTGCATTTTTACTCAGTTCTGTAAAAGATAGTTTGTTGTCAAACCCTTTCATTCCCTGTATCTTTTCTTCTAAATTTCTTTTAAAATCATCCAGACTGATCATTTTTTGTTGTATTGGCATATGGATGGTTGCATATTCTGTCATGCCTTCATATAACCATAGATGTTTTGATAGGGTAGGATTCAGAAAATCATAATGTTGAATCTCTCCCGAATGAATATTGAGGGGGGTAATAATATGAAAAAATTCGTGGGAAGCCACTCTGCGCAATGCGTCAGGAAGAAAATTTATATTTCCGGAACGATAAAGACATACTGTGGATTTAGAATGTTCCAGGCCATCTCCCAAATATCCCCTTTCATTTGAAGATTCATAATAAATCAGAAAGGCATATTTGTCTACCGGCAATTTTCCTCCCAGATAAGCCTGCTGATTTTTCAGAATAGTCTCTATTTCATCTGCTATTTTCTTGGAATAATGTCGTTCCTTTTTGTTATAAAACGATACAAGTACTTCGGTATGACCTATTTTGAGCCATGTAGTATCAGGAATACAATATAACACCGGAGAATCCACCAGTTGCCTGTAATCTTTAGCCCAGACTATATCTGTAATCTCGTTTTTCTTTTTGTAATCTAAAGCAGATGAAGCGTAAAAGTCTTTATTCTTTTTAATATGAATCTGGTAAGGAATCTCTTTCATTTCTTCAAAATAGCCCACCAGAGAATTATAATTAATAACAAAAACACTGTCTTTTATAAACATACTGCCTGCAGATCTGGCCTCATGGGTATCCTTTTCCAAAGAATCCCATCCATCAGCTACCTGATAAGATATTTTGTCTACGTGTTTCAGGTCATGTACCAGCCAGCTGTTTTTATCCAGACGTTCCGTCAATATATTTTTTCCGTTTTTATCTGTAGCCTTAAAATTGGAAATATACTGTCCGAAATTCATAGCCTGATAAAATCCGGGAACCAGCTTGGGAATAATAAACTTGCCTTGTCTGAGATTATTCCTGGGTGGGGTAAAAGAAACCGTAACTTCATCATTGGACATATGAAGAAGGTCTAAGGTATATTCATAATTTTTCTTTAAAGATTGGGCAATTATTGTATTAGGAAAGATGGCCAGTACAAAAAGCAACTTTATAAAGTTATTCATTGTGTTTCGTTTTAATTAGCACGAAAAATACAAAAATTGCCCATTAAAGAAAGAGGTTTTATTTTTCTGTAAAATAAACTTCTTCATAGGGCTGGATCAATACCCACCCGTTTCCTGAAAATTTCATCTGAAACTCCTCACCGCTGCCTCTTCCTATAAGGCTTTTCAAGGAAACATTTGTTTTCAGTTCCGGGCTGAGGTTGCCGGACCAGGCTACGGTGGCATTAGGATCCGTAAAAACAGGGTTATCCGGGGTTACCATTAATGTCAGCGGGTCTCCGTGTGTGGTAATGGCGATATGGCCGGTTCCCAGAAGCTTTACCTGGAACAACCCTCCGGACATTACCCCTGCAATGCTTTTCAGCATGGTAATATTGCTTTTAATGCTTTGTTCATGGGCCAGAATATCATTCCCGTTCACACATACGGATTCGTTATTCAGGTAAAGAATACGGACTTTCTTTCCGGAATCGGCCACGTATAGCTTTCCTGTTCCTTCAGCTTTCATTAATCTGGCTCCTTCACCGCTAATCGCTTTTTTTAACAGGTTTCCCAATCCTCCGGAAAACATTCCCTGTCTTTCAAAACTGATGTCCCCGGTATAGCCTACCATGCTTCCGGCTTTCGTCCATACCGATTGGTTATTCAGGTTGATTTCCAGAAGCTGTGGCTTTTCAAGTTCAAAATAATCCCTTTCCTGCGGGTTTTCCCGGGTTTCGTTTATAAACGCTTCTAATGAATACTTACTCATAGCTTAATTTTTATCCCTTAAAGTTAAGCTTTTTCCAGTTTTGAATTTACCGTGGAATTACGGTTTTTTATAATGATTCAAAATAAAACTTGACAAAGGGGTATCCAAAGTCGTATATTTGCACTCCGAAAATTACAGCAAGTAATTTCAATAATTTTTAAACCGTAATTTAAAAAATGAAAACATCAGATTTTAATTTTAATCTTCCTGCGGAATTATTGGCAGAACACCCATCGGAGCACAGAGATGAAGCCAGATTGATGGTTCTTAACAGAAAAACAGAAACTATCGAGCACAGGCTGTTCAAGGATGTGGTAGACTATTTCGACGAGGGAGATTTATTTATCTTCAACAATACTAAGGTTTTCCCGGCACGTCTTTACGGAAATAAGGAAAAAACAGGAGCTAAAATTGAAGTATTCCTTTTAAGAGAGCTTGATAAGGATACACGTGTCTGGGATGTACTGGTAGATCCGGCGAGAAAAATCAGGATCGGTAATAAATTATTCTTTACCGAGGATGAATCTCTGGTAGCGGAAGTGATTGATAATACCACCTCCAGAGGCAGAACTTTAAGATTCCTGTTCGACGGGTCTTATGAAGAGTTCAGAGCCAAACTAAAAGAATTGGGGGAAACTCCGCTTCCGAAATATATTAAAAGAGCTGTAGAGCCTGAAGATGCAGAAAGATATCAGACCATATATGCCAAGGTAGAAGGTGCTGTGGCAGCTCCTACTGCAGGGCTTCACTTCTCCAAACATTTGATGAAAAGGCTGGAAATCAAAGGAATTGATTTTGCTGAAATCACCCTTCACGTTGGTCTGGGAACTTTTAACCCTATCGAAGTGGAAGATCTTTCCAAGCATAAAATGGAGTCTGAAGAGGTTATCATTGATGAGAAAAATGCCGGGATCATCAATAAGGCCGTAGAAGCGAACAGAAGAGTATGCGCAGTAGGTACCACTACCATGAGGGCATTGGAAACCTCTGTTTCTTCCAATAAAAAGATTTCTGCATTCCATGGATGGACGAATAAATTTATTTATCCGCCACATGAATTTGGTGTAGCCAATTCAATGATCACCAACTTCCACACACCGAAATCTACATTAATCATGATGATCGCGGCGTTTGCAGGAAGAGATTTCGTAATGCACGCCTATGAGGAAGCCGTAAAGGAGAAGTATAAATTCTATTCTTACGGCGATGCTATGCTTATTTTGTAATTAATTTTTTAAATATAGATTATAAATTTTAGATTAGGTCCTAACTTTTATAAGGATTTTTAATCTAAAATTTATAATTTAAATCAGTATCATTTGTTTTGAAGGATATCCGCACTTTATCATTGGACCAGCTTAAAGATTATTTCGTGTCTTTAGGGGAAAAACCGTTTCGTGCAAAACAGGTATATGACTGGCTGTGGAGTAAAAATCTCCATTCGATTGATGAAATGACAAATCTTTCAAAACAGCTTCGTGAAAAAATCTCTGAAGAATATGTGATTAATCCTGTTTCTGTAGATCAGCTTCAGAAAAGTGCAGACGGAACCATAAAAAACGGTGTGAAGCTTCATGATGGTTTAATGGTGGAATCTGTCCTGATTCCTACGGAAACAAGAACCACAGCCTGCGTATCCTCACAGGTAGGATGCTCACTGAACTGCGAATTCTGTGCTACTGCAAGACTGAAAAGGATGAGAAATCTGGAAGTAGCGGAGATCGTAGACCAGGTTGCCCTGATCGACAGCCAGAGCAGGATGTATTTTGACAGGCCACTTTCCAATATCGTTTTTATGGGAATGGGGGAGCCGATGATGAATTACAAGAATGTGGTGGAGGCCATCCGTAAAATCACTCAGCCTGAAGGTCTGGGAATGTCTCCCCGAAGAATTACCGTTTCCACTTCCGGAATCCCGAAGATGATCAAAATGCTTGCTGATGAAGATCTGCGGGTGAAACTGGCATTATCGCTCCATTCTGCGATAGAATCCAAACGTAATGAGATCATGCCGTTTTCGGATAAGTTTCCTTTAACGGAGATTATGGAAGCGCTCCAATACTGGTATAAAAAGACAGGCTCCGTGATCACTTTTGAATACTGTGTATGGAAAGATATTAATGATAAGGATGAAGACATCAGGGC
Source organism: Chryseobacterium gossypii (assembly GCF_041361455.1). Taxonomy (NCBI): domain Bacteria; kingdom Pseudomonadati; phylum Bacteroidota; class Flavobacteriia; order Flavobacteriales; family Weeksellaceae; genus Chryseobacterium; species Chryseobacterium gossypii. Next base: position 5,171 of record NZ_JBGCUR010000016.1, read on the forward strand.
CCTCATTAAATATTGCAGGCAGGTACCTTCCAAAGTGAATCTGATCCAATATAACCCTATCGGGGATGGTAAGTATGACCAATGCAACAAGCAGGCAGAAGAGAACTACATCCACCAGCTTGAAAATGCCGGTATCACGGTAGTGGTAAGAAGAAGCCGGGGTGGGGATATTGATGCGGCGTGTGGTCAGCTGGCCAATAAGACAGCAGATTAAAATTTTATTAAAAAAAACAAAAAATATTCTTAAAGATTTCTTAAAACCCTAACTTTGTATTAAATGGGTAAAGATAATGGATTATTTTTTGGGTGAAGACGGATTGGAAAATGTCTATTCCTGGGCAGTTCCCGTCCATGCTGCCGTTATTCTAGCGGAAATGATATACAGCCACGTTTCTGAAGCTAAACTTTATAATGGTAAAGATGTGGCTACGAGCGTTTATCTTGCATTGCTGAATTTCGGACTGGATCTCGTGATGAAAGCTTTTGCAATGGGAGTGATGTTTTTCTTTTACAATCACAGGCTTTTTTCATGGGACTTTACCGTCTGGTATTGGCTGATCTGTTTTGTAATTACAGATTTTGCCTATTACGTGCTGCATTATGTAGATCATCATTCCAGAGCATTCTGGGCGGTTCATATCACCCATCACAATTCCGAATACTTTAATTTGACGACCGGTTTCAGAAGTCCTGTTTTGCAACCTCTTTACCGGTATTTGTACTTTTCTCCGCTGGCTTTCCTGGGATTCAATCCATGGCATATAATGGTAGTGTACGCCATAGGACAGGTATATGGGACCTGGGTGCATACCCAGACGGTAAAAAGCATGGGAATATTGGAGCATTTCCTGGTTACCCCTTCCCATCACCGTGTTCACCATGCCTGCAATATTAAGTATCTGGACAGGAATATGGGCATGTGCCTGATCATCTGGGATAAGCTCTTCGGTACCTTTGAAAAAGAAGATCCTGATGTGCCGGTGAAATATGGAATCTATCCCAAAATGCCGGATAACAAACCGGATACCGTTCTTTTTTATGAATGGAGAAAGATCTGGAAAGACATCCGGCAGCCGGATTTGAAATTGTCGGACAGAATCAATTATATCTTCAATTCCCCGGGCTGGAGGCATGATGGAACGGGAAAGACCGTAAGGCAATATCAAAGGGAATATTTTGAAAGGAAAGCGAGGAGACAGGAAAACAGACAAAAAAAAACAGCCTAGGATCAGGAATGTATATCATCTGTTTGTATTTCATTTATTGAACTTAGCACAGACCTAACCAGAACAATATCTACCGATGAAAAAGATTTTCCTGCTTCTCATCCTTATCGTTTTTCAATGCTCGTTCAGCCAGAGAACTGACTTCTTTAAAATCAGAAAATACCGGATCACCTATTTGGATCATAAGGTAGAGGAAACATCAGGGCTGAGCTTCTTCAATGGAAAACTATTCACCTTTAATGACAGTGGAAATGGCCCGGAACTTTTCGAACTTGATAAGGCTTCAGGAAGTATTGTCAATACCTTAAAGATAAATGCAGAGAACAAAGACTGGGAAGCTTTAACCAGTGACGGAAAAAATTTCTATATAGGAGATTTCGGAAATAATGCCGGTTCCAGAAAAGACCTGAAAATTTATAAAGTCTCTGTTCGGGATGATCATCCGGAAAGTGATTCCGTAAAGGTAATTTCATTTTACTATCCTGAACAAAGTGATTTTGGCTCTAAGAACCTGAATACGGACTTTGATGCTGAAGCTATGGTATTCCTGAATGGCAAGCTTCATATTTTTACTAAGGAATGGGCGTCAAAATCCACTTCCCATTATACGATAGATCCTGAGATACAGGAAAAGCAAAAGGCGGAGAAAACCGAAGCTTATAAGACGGGTTTTGTAGTAACGGATGCCGCTTATTTTGATAAAAAGCTTTATCTTGTAGGATATACCAAAAAAACGGAAGTTTTCATGGATGTTTTTAACGAAACAAGCCCCGGAATATTTTTTACGGCCACACCGAAGCATTATTATTTAGGGAGTGCCTTATCGGTAGGGCAGATTGAAGGTATTGCCGTGGATGAAACAGGCATCTACCTTTCAGGTGAAAAATTCAATTCCCCTTTGGGCGGTACCAGGCAAAGCTTATATTTTATACCAAAAGAAAAGCTCAAAGATTAATTTTCTTTTAATTGCCTGAAAAAAATTATCTTTGTGAGAATTTAATAATTATTTATCCATCACAGATTGTGGCGAATATCGTAGAAGAAATCAAGCGACCGATTAATGAGGAAATAAAACTTTTTGAACAGAAGTTTTATGAATCAATGCAGAGTAAAGTCCCTTTGCTAGATAAGGTAACCCGTTTTATTGTTACGACAAAGGGAAAACAGATGCGTCCTATGTTTGTATTTCTTTGCGCAAAGCTGATAGGAAAGGTGAACGAGAAGACATACCGTGGAGCCTCTATGATAGAGCTTATTCATACCGCTACACTGGTTCATGATGATGTGGTGGATGAAAGTTTTAAAAGGCGTAACTTCTTTTCAATTAATGCTTTATGGAAGAATAAGATTGCCGTGCTGGTGGGGGATTACCTTCTGTCTAAATCCGTTTTGTTATCTACAGACCATAAAGATTACGACTTGTTAGGGGTAATTTCGAGAACTATCCGTGAGATGTCCGAGGGAGAGCTTCTGCAGCTGGAGAAAGCCAGGAAGCTGGATATTACGGAGGATGTTTATTATGAGATCATCCGTCAGAAAACGGCAACTTTAATTGCTGCCTGCTGTGAAATCGGGGTATTGTCCAACGATGCTGATAGAGAGCTTGCCAGGAAAATGCAGGATTTCGGGACCTATACGGGCATGGCATTCCAGATCAAGGATGATCTTTTCGACTACTTAAGTTCAAACGTCATAGGAAAGCCTGTGGGAATTGATATCAAAGAGCAGAAAATGACGCTGCCTTTGATCCATACTTTGAAAACCGCGGATGAGAAAGACAGAAAATATTTTTTCAATACCATCAGGCGGCACAATAATGATCAGAAAAGGGTAAAAGAGCTTATTGCCTTTGTCAAAAGCTCAGGCGGTCTGGATTATGCCATAGGGGTTATGAAAGACTTCCAACAGAAAGCCAAAGATATTCTTCATGAGTTTCCGGATTCCGAAGCCCGGAAATCATTACATCTTATGCTGGATTATGTAATTGAAAGAAAATTTTAAACTAAATAATTTTCATCGTTACAATTACAACAGCTAAAACAATGCAAAATAAAGCGATTAAAAATAAATAATCCGCAATGGCCTCGAATTTATGTTCTCTATTTTCCTTTTTTGTTCTGATAGCCAGAAAGGAAAAGAAACAGCTGCATGCGAAAAGAAGGCACGCGACTCCGGCAAACTCATCCAAATAGGTGCTGTGGCTTATTTTTGAAATCTTCAGTGAAGTGATTATAATAAGCGAAAATCCTAAAAGATTACTCGAAGCATTCAGTATGTGGGGGGATTTCTTCTCCATCCTTTACAATTTTATTCAAAATAAAACACAATTTTCTTTATTATCAAATTTTTAAAAAAGATTATTAAAAATTAAAATTAATTTAAAAAGTGTATATTAGCAAAATACTTCGAGAATTAAAAATTTTATATTTTGGCTATGCAGACAACCTATATTGAAATACAGCAGATTTCTTTTCAAGACTTTAAAAATCAGATACTTGAAGACTATAAACTGGGGAGAATTTCTCGTGAAATGTCTTATCTGGGAAGAAGGGAAGTACTTACAGGAAAAGCTAAATTTGGGATTTTTGGGGATGGTAAAGAGCTTCCTCAGCTGGCAATGGCGAAGGTTTTCAGAAATGGAGACTTCCGTTCAGGATATTACAGGGATCAGACTTTTGCATTAGCTATAGGAGCTTTAACCGTTGAAAGCTTTTTCGCACAGCTATACGCAGATACCAGTGTGGAAAGAGAGCCGGCATCGGCGGGAAGACAGATGAACGGGCATTTCGCAACAAGGAGCCTGAATGAAGACGGAAGCTGGAAAGATTTAACGGCACAAAAAAACATTTCGTCGGATATTTCTCCTACTGCAGGTCAGATGCCGAGATTATTAGGATTGGCTCAGGCTTCCAAAATCTATAAAAGTGTAAAATTCGAAGGGTCTGAAAAATTTTCAAAAGAGGGTAATGAAGTTGCTTTCGGTACAATAGGTGATGCTTCTACGGCAGAAGGTCACTTCTGGGAGACTCTGAATGCAGCCTGCGCACTTCAGGTACCCATGATTGTTTCAATCTGGGATGACGGCTACGGAATCTCCGTACCTACCAAAAACCAGAGGGCTAAGGCAGATATTTCCGAAATGTTGAGCGGTTTCCAGAGAAAAGAAGGGGAAGCCCAGGGATGTGAGATCATCCAGGTAAAAGCCTGGGATTATCCTGCACTATTGGATGCTTATGCCAGGGCCGAACATTTTGCAAGAATGGAAAGTGTTCCTGTAGTGGTGCATGTGATAGATGTTACCCAGCCTCAGGGGCATTCAACTTCAGGGTCTCATGAAAGGTATAAAAATGAAGAGCGTCTCGCATGGGAAGCTTCTTTTGACGGATTGGTCAAGTTTAAAGAATGGATATACAATTATTCAATAGAGATCGAAGGGAAGGAAGAGATTCTGGCTACGGCCGAAGAGCTGGATGCCATTGATGAAGAGGCCAAAAGAATTGTAAAAGCCGGTCAGAAAGCGGCCTGGGAAAGCTATCAGAAAACTATCACAGATTTAGCCGGGGAAATTTTACCTTTGGTTGAAAACCTGAAAGGACAGAATGCCGGAATTGAAACCTATATCAATCAGTTTAATAAATTAGTTTCAAAGGCTAAAAAAGATGTCTTCCACCTGGCAAGAAAAGCGTTGCTGGCTACAAGAGGGACAAATTCTGCGGAAAGAAACCAGCTGATGCAGAAATATAATGAAGTATCCGGAATTGAAAAAGATAATTATTCTTCCCATCTGTATTCCCAGTCTCAATGGAAGGCTACCAACGTCAAAGAAGTGAAGCCGGCTTATTCTGACAGCTCGGAAGAAGTGGACGGAAGAGTGATCGTAAGAAATAATTTTGATAAAATTTTTGAAAAATATCCTCAGACCTTGGTATTTGGTGAGGATGCCGGAAATATCGGGGACGTGAACCAGGGGCTTGAAGGAATGCAGGAAAAATACGGTGAGCTTCGCGTAGCCGATACCGGGATCAGAGAAGCTACCATTTTGGGACAGGGCATCGGGATGGCCATGAGAGGGTTAAGACCTATTGCTGAAATCCAGTATCTTGATTATATTTTATACTGTTTACAAGGTATGAGTGATGACCTGGCCACGGTTCAGTACAGAACTAAAGGAGGACAGAAGGCGCCGGTAATTATAAGAACAAGGGGCCACAGGCTTGAAGGAATCTGGCATTCAGGTTCACCGATGGCCGGAATCCTGAACCTTTCCAAAGGAATCCTGGTTCTGGTTCCGAGAAACCTGACAAAGGCGGCAGGTTTCTACAATACGATGCTCCAGTCTGATGAACCAGCCGTAATTGTTGAATGTCTGAACGGGTACAGGCTAAAAGAAAAACAGCCTGACAATCTGGGAGAGTTCACAGTTCCTGTAGGAAAAATAGAAGTTACCAAAGAAGGTAAGGATGTAACACTGGTAACTTACGGTTCTACATGGAGAATAGTAATGGAAGCCGCAAACGAACTGGAAAAGCTGGGCATTTCTGCGGAAGTTATTGATGTGCAGTCACTCATTCCTTTCGATTTGTCACACGAAATAGCAGAAAGCGTTAAGAAAACGAACAGGCTGGTTGTGATTGACGAAGATGTGGAAGGTGGTACTTCAGCATTTATTTTACAACAGATTTTAGAAAAACAAAAAGCATTCAGATATCTGGATTCTGATCCGGTAACGATTTCCGCAAATGATCACCGTCCGGCTTACGCAAGTGACGGAGATTATTTCAGTAAGCCGTCTTCAGATGATATGGTAGAAAAGATCTATTCCATGTTTAACGAAGTGAATCCTCAGAAATATCCTGCGATATTTTAGTGTGTATATAAGATAACGTTTCCGGCTGCCTCAACGAGGCAGCCGGAAACGTTTAAGATAATGTTTTGTAATATTGCATGGCTTTTTGCTTTAAGGGGTGGGTGCTCCATTCTTCCCATTTTCCGGTGTAAGGATCATAGCCGCATTTCAATGGTCTGGAAATATCCAATCCTTCCCGGCTTATATGGGACCGTTCTGTAAACGCCCTGCAATCTGTGCAGATATATCGGAATTCACAGTCTTTACATGTTTCAATATGGTCCTTCGTAAGGTTCCAGTATTTTTTGAAATCCTGGTGATTTAACACTTCTTCTAATGTCGTATTTCTGATATTTCCGAAGCTTTGTGGCATGCATGGACAATTCTTTATATTTCCTTCCCTGTCAATGCCTATTTTTTTGTACAGACATGAATTGTAATTTACAGCTTCCAGCACTTTCGTAAGATGGGTATTGAAATATTCAATGCTTACTTTTCCACAGGAGGAAAGCTTTATCTCCTGATTGGTAAAGGTCAGGGCAAACCGGTATTCGTCTTTTACTTTGAAAGGTGTTTTATCACAATGATGGAATACCAGATTATATATTCTTGTTGTGTTTTTATTAAGCGTATGGATGAAATTCTTATCAATCGAATTATGAAAAAGGGAATAAATCTCAATACCTTCCAAGGAAGAATTTTTAAATATTTCATCTATCTCCAGCAATTGGTCAAGTGAAAGACCTCTTCCGGAATATATCACCAAATGCCGGATTCCTAATGTTTCTATTGAATGTTTTACCTTATGTAAGACAGCTATTTCTTCAAGTTCTATAAAAATATTGGTAAGTACACTATAATCGTGATGATCATAGGATAACGGAGGAAAATTTTTGTCCCAGTCATTTTTAGATATAAAGCCATATTCCTTTTCCAGCAATATGTCGAGATACTTTTGAAATATTTTTTTGGATTCATGATCATAAATTGATACAATATCCTCAATTGAATTTGTTTTTAATTCTGCAATGATGCTGTACAGCTCCAAAGGATATAGTTCCGATATGTTCCGTTGTAAATCAGAGATAAGGATCCTCGTTACTCCTTTTGTTATCAATATGTTGCTAAAAAGATTAAAATATCTCATAGTATCCTGATGAGGGGTTTATATGGAATTTGCCTGATATAAGAATTAGTTTGGAACTTTGGAATTTGCAGTACATATTTTGTTGTTCTACTGTTAAATTTGTTAGGTCGTTTATGCCTGAACAATTCCATATATTTAAATGTAAGAGGTAACTTGTGTTTTTCCATATTTTTCTTTTTATAGATAATGGGCAATTTTTTTAAATATTGAATAATTGCAATTGTAAGATACATTAGCAAATTGTCCTACGGGATTCACTTCAAGAAAATAATATGTATTTTCATTTTTAATAAAGTCCAGAGAACCACAATTAAGATCTAAGTCTTTCATTAACAGATGTATTTTTTCTTCGAGATCAGCAGGAAGATTATAACGGACATTGCGGTTAGGCTTTTCATGATTATATTTCCTGAAATCGGTTTGGGTTTGTTTATCATTTTGAGAAAAGATAGCCATTGACAAGCATTTACCATTTAAATAAAAAACTCTGATTTCAAAATCCTTTTCAATTTTTTCCTGGAAAAAAGTAATATAAAAGCTATCCTTTTCCTTTTTCTCTACTATCGTAGTATACATGATCCCATCTGTGTCTTCATCTATATCATCTAGTATTACATTTCCAGTTATGGATTTTATAATGGTTTTTCCCAAAGGGACATCATCTGTATTTTCGGCTAAAAAATATGTAGGGACATCCAAACCTATTTTTTTTGCTTGTTCCAATACAAGAAGCTTATTAACGTGACAATTACTTTGTTTATTAATATGCTTTTTGGATTCTATTGTTTTTATCACATAATCTTCGAGCCAATGTTGAGCTTCATTCATATGGATGTTAATGGATGGGTTGTTGTACTGCAGACGTCTGAATTTAAGTCCGCCTCGTCGGTACCATACGCTGGAAATATCGTCTAAAAAAAACTTTGTTCTATGGCTTTCTAAAAAAAATTTTTTATTGTAGACTTTTATTTCAAAAGCTTCATTTTCGTGAACATGAATAAACTTTTTATCCATTGAAACTATCCATCGAATGACCTCTATTGTTGTTCTGTCATTATCATCAGAAAAGATCAGTATCATTTTTGCTTTAATTTTAAGCTATCATAAAAATCTCTGGCTATTTTAGCCCTATGCCGGATGCTGGGAACTCCTAAGTTCTTTCTGTTTCTATCGATCTGGGCAGAATCTTCTATATCTTCATATCCTTGATATACGGCATAATTACGGGGGAGACGGAGATGCATATTCTGTCTGTCCAGCATGCCTGCATAATCTCTGGGAAAACAGTCTCCGGATTTTACGTATTCTATCATTTTGGTTTTAAAATAGGTACGATATTCTGCAACATCTGCCATATGTAATAACAATACTTCCATAGGCATGAAAACGTTATTATTTCCCCATAGTCCAATCTTCTGCAAGGACGGGAAGCCGTAATTTTCGAAAGTCCATTTCAGAAGTTTGGCATTTTTTCTGTCGTTTATCTCCCTGAGCTGATCATTGAGGCGGTTTTCAGCTTTGTCTCGGATAAAAGCCACTGTAAAAGAATCTATCAGCTGTTTGTTCAGACTTTTCTTCCATTTTGTTATTTTCTGCTCTATTTCTATGTTATCTATTCCATATTTTTTATAAAGACTAAGAAATTCAGGATCATTTTTTTTGTCCTTCCAATAAGGCGCCATCAATGGGATAAGGGTATAAAGGTCTTTTTTTGTATGAGAGTTTTTTCCATACCTGTCGGAAAGCCTTATATAGGTTTCCAGTTCTTCGATTCGTTCCTGGTTTTTGGGAGGGTATTTTCTAAAAAGTTTCCGATATAGTATCCTGGCCTTTTCAGGCTGTTTAGCCATTCTGTAAATGCTGTCTATTTCATTTACTTTATTATAGTAACTTATGTAATTGGGTTTACGGCTATGGCAGGAAAGAAAAAGAATGTTGATAATCAGATAAAGTACGTATATACGTGCAATCTTTCGGTTTGGCTTCATCATTGATATTGTTCAGAAAATCAAAAGCATCGTTAATTTGAAATTACAGGATTAAGGGCTGTTATATTTTATTTGAACAGCCCCAGTTTCCTTATTCTTAAGATGGTTCTCCTACATATAAGGTCTTTGTTTTAACACCATCAGTATAGTATGCGGTGTCAGCACAGCTTGAACCACAAACTGTTGATTCTTGGCACTGACTTGTTTGATCACCACCCTGAATAAATTGTAAATTTTTCATTTTCTTGTTTTCTAAAGAAGAGAAATTACTCTTCATACCTGTTAATTTTTTCATTTTTTCTGAGTTTTTTAGTTTAACAATAATTTGTTCCGGAATGGAACTGATCAGTTTTGACATTTATTTTTGTACTGTACACTTACAAGAATAAATATTTAAAGCGCTTTTATAATTCAAAACTAAGTGAATTATATTGTTAAATCGAGAAATGGATTTGTAATTTTTTTGCGAATTTTTATGTACAATATGTACAATTTGTATCATCTTATGGAACGCGTTGGAGCAAAAATAGATTGCATGAAATTATAAGGTATGGGAATACTGACAGTATCCTTTTGTATAAACATTGATAAGGGTTTATATCTAAGTGCTTAAATTATATCGGACTATTCCCATAGCCATTTAATAACCTATTGTAATTATACTGTTATCGGGTCTTGTTCTTATTAAAAAAATCTTTAGCAATTACACTATGTTTCATACCATTTAATCCGACACCATTGACCTTTCAAAACTATGATTTTGTTTACATGTGTATTACTTTGTTTATTGATATGCTTTTTAGTTTCTAATGTTTTTATTACATAATCTTCCAGCCAATGTTGAGTTTCATTCATGTGGATATGAATGGAATGATGTTCATATTGCAGTTAAACCTTCTCTTCTATACCATACACTGGTAATTTCATCAAGAAAAAAGTAATTACGTTGGCTTTTTAGAAATATTCTTTTTTGCTTAGTTTTATTTCAAAAATCTCGTTCTCATGGATGAGCAGGAATTTTTTCTTCATTGAAAAAAGCCATCTTATTACCTCGTAGTTGTTTGTTCATTATGATTGGAAATAATTAGTATCATTCATTTTTATAATCTTTAGCAAATTTTAATAGTGATATTTAAAACTTCAATTTCTATATATTATCCAAAATAAAACTTTTGAGTTTAGTATGCCAGATTCAAATTTGCATTTTTGGTTTTCCTCTAAAATCCAAATTGTATTGGGCAACAAGTTAAGCATACTTTCTTGCACGCTTCTATTTTATGATAAATTTCAAATAATTCCTTATATTATTTTATGTGAAAACCTGGATTGAGCAATAGTAATCTTATGGTTTGTTCCATTATTATACTTCTGTTATTTTTTCTTAAAAAAATCCTTTCTTATCCTATCATAATGTTTCAGACTGGGAAGTCCTATAAGTTTGCGGTTCCGATTGATTTGCAAAGAATCTTTAGAACTACTAAAACTAAATCCATAAACTGAATTTTCATGATGAATGTAGTTGTAATTATCTATCATCATTGCATAGCTAATAGGGGGACAATCACCCGATTCTACATATTCTAATAATTTTGATTTTATCTTAGGATATTCTTCGGATTCATTCATGTGGGTAAGGAATGTGTGCATTGCTAAAAATATATTATCGTTGCCTATATTTCCTATTTTTTGCATTGAAGGATATCCGAAATTTTTAAATGTCCATAGCAAAAGTTTTGCATTTTTTTCAACATTTATTTTCGTCGTGATTGGATCTCTGGGATTGTTTCTTCCTTCTTGGTCACGGATCATAGCTATTGTAAAAGAGTCTATCAATTGTTTATTAAGATTTTTTCTCCAATGACTTATTTTATTTTTTACTGTTATGCTGTCAATTCCATATTTCTGATAAAGATCAAAAAAGTCTGTATATTTTTTATTATAAGGGGCTATTAAGGGAAGCAATCTATAAAGACTTTTTTGTCCACCGAAATTTTTATGATTTTTATCTGATAGTTTTATATATGTAGCATATTCTTCTATACGTTCCTGATTTTTTGGCTGATAATTCCTAAATAACCTTTTATATCTCCTTATTGCTTTTACAGGCTTATTTGCTATTCGATAAATACTGTCAATTTTATTTACTTTGTTATAGTAAACAATATAATTCTGTTCTCTGCTCCTGCATGAAAATAAGACGGCTAAATTGATCAGCATGATATATACAGAAATTTGAGAGGTGCTTTTTTTCATAGATTATTATTCATGTTAACCATTTATAGCATTTTTATAAGGGGTTTATATAGTTTTAATCTTACATGATAGTCATCTGATATTTTTCACATTCCAGGTAGAATTTCCTCTAATGTTTTTATTACATAATCCTCCAACCAGTGCTGGGCCTTATTCATATAGGCATTGATAAAAGGGTCATCATATTTTAAGCGTTTAAATTGTAATCCTTCTCTTCGGAGCATTTAATGATTTCTGTTATAGTTATTTCATTATTATTGGATATGATCAGTATCATTTTTTTAAAAAATCTTTAGCAATTTTTGCACTATGTTTCATACCTGGGAGCCCGATACTTTTCCGGTTCCGGTCAACTTTTATGGTATCCAGCACCGTATCATAGCCAATATAGTAGCCATACAGTACCTCTTCTCTGCTGACCTGAAGGTTGTGCCTGTCTACCATTGTTGCATAATCCCGGGGCAGGCAATCTCCTGATTTTACATATTCTAACAGCTTGGCTTTAAAATAAGGGTAATCTTCTGAAAATGCCATGTGCTTATGAAAGGCTGACATATACAGGGGAACATCATTGTTTCCCATTAATCCGATCTTTTGCAGGGAAGGATAGCCATAGTTTTGGAACGTCCATTTAAAAAGTTCATCATTTTTTTTATCATTTTTCATCATCAGTTGCTCATTTGCCCGGCCTTCCGCCTGGTCTCTGAGGAAAGCGATGGTGAATGAATCTACCAGTTTTTTATTCAGGCTTTTGTTCCATTTTACAATTTCTGATTCCAGACGAAGGCTGTCGATTCCATATTTTTTGTAAAGTTTAATGAAGCTTAAATCTTCCTTTTTATATTTCCAGTAAGGGGCTACCAGAGGAATCAATTTATATAAACTCTTTTGCCCTCCAAAATTCTTATGGTATTGATCTGCAAGCTTAATATAGGTCTCGTATTCATTGATACGCTCCTGATTTTTCGGATCGTATTTCCTGAACAGTCTCCTGTATTTCTTTATGGCTTTTTCAGGCTCATTAGCCATTCTGTAAATGCTGTCAATTTCATTTACTTTATTATAATAAATAATATAATTCCGCTCTCTGGTTCTGCATGAAAGCAAGATGGCTAAATTGATCAGCATAATGAATACAGAAATTTGAGGAATATATTTTTTCATAGATTATATAAAGCTTATTGTCCGGAATGGAACTGATTGACATATTTTCTACTGTAAGCTGATCAATATTAAGTGATTTTATATTTCAAAAATAAGGGAATTATTTTATTGAATCAAAATATAAATTTGTAATTTTCTTGCGTATTAATGTCAATACTATACAATGTATATCTCCGAGTTAGTTGGAAGCAGCGGATATGGAAATAATGTGAAAATTTTAAGGCATAAAATGCCTGATGGTGGTAAAACCTTATGGAAGTATGATTGTAAAATAATACCTTATTCCACGGGAATCAATACTTTATTCTGATATCTTGCTTCCCATTCTTCCAGCAGGTGCAATATCGGTAAAAGCGCCAGTCCCTTCTCGGTAAGGGAATATTCCACCCTTGGAGGCAGTTCCTTAAACTCTTCGCGGATCACTAAGCCGTCTTGTTCCATTTCCCTTAGCTGATCGGTAAGCACCTTTCTGGATATTACACTGATCCGTACGGCAATTTCGCCAAAGCGTAGCTTTCGCTCTTTAATAACCATTACAATGATAGGTTTCCACTTGCTGCCCAGCGCAGACATTGCCTTGCCCAGAGGGCAGTTATATTGCATTAATTCCTGATGCTTTTTCATAGTTACAAAAAGGTTACTATTGTTGGTTACAGCAAAGTTACCAGTTTTTTTTGATATAAGATACAAAAACGAACTATTATTAGTTACTTTGTGTAACAATTATAAAATACAAGTTTTAAGAGATGAGTACAGAAGCATTATTTAATTCGTTTACGTATAAAAATCTTCACCTTAAAAACAGAATCGTCATGGCTCCGATGACAAGAGCACAGTCTGACAATGGAGTTCCTACACAGAAAATAGCAGATTATTATGCAAGAAGAGCCGCCTCAGAGGTTGGACTGATTATCTCTGAAGGAACTGTGATCAACAGACCTGCTTCCAAAAATATGCAGAATATCCCGGACTTTTATGGGAATGAAGCCCTTCAGGGCTGGAAGAACGTGATTGATGCCGTCCATCAGAACGGTGGCAAGATGGGGCCACAGATCTGGCACGTGGGAGATACAAGAAATTCTGATGATTATCCGTTGGTTCCGATGGAAAAAGCATCCACTATGACCATCGAAGATATTCAGGATACGATAGCGCAGTTTGCAGCTTCAGCCAAATCAGCAAAAGACCTGGGCTTTGATTGCCTCGAAATTCATGGGGCCCACGGTTATCTTATCGATCAGTTTTTCTGGAATGTAACCAATACCAGAACGGATGAATATGGGGGAAAAACAATAAAGAAAGAAGCCGGTTTGCGGTTGATGTTGTTAAAGCGATGAGAAAAGCGGTTGGCGAAGATTTTACTATCATTATCCGTCTTTCACAGTGGAAGCAACAGGATTATTCCACTAAACTGGCCTTAACGCCGGGTGAGATGGAAGACTGGCTGCTGCCATTAAAAGAGGCGGGGGTAGATATCTTTCACTGTTCGCAACGCCGCTTCTGGGAACCTGAGTTTGAAGGGTCTGATCTGAATTTTGCAGGCTGGGCAAAGAAAATTACGGGACAGCCGACAATTACGGTAGGCTCAGTGGGTTTGAAAGGAGATGTTATGGGAGCTTTTGCAGGACAGGGAACCGAGAAAACAGACTTAATAGAAATAACCCGCAGACTTGAAAGGGAAGAATTTGACCTGGTAGCGGTGGGACGTGCTCTTTTACAGGATTACCAATGGGCAAAGAAAATAAAAGAAGGAAAAACAGAAACTCTTTCAGATTTTTCCGCAGAAAGCATGGGTGTGCTTTATTAAGAAAACCGAATGGACATAGGGAATTGACTTTGTTTTATCAACTATTCACGGGCTTGGTCAGTTAACTATTAACAGTTCGTATATTTAATACCTATTTATTTATAAAACCGCTTCCGGATTTCCGGAAGCGGTTTTTAACAGATTTAAATATCTAAATTGTCATTGAGACAAAGTGATTTTTTATAAACCGATATTTTTAGTAGGTTTCAGCTGCTTCAGGATACTTTTAGGAAGTGCTTTTTTATGGACCAGAATTGCCGTTGATTTGTATTCTACATAAGGCTTTGTCACATAAATATATCCCTTGAAGTCATTAGTGACTCCCCATGAATTTTTTACCATGTAATATTCTTTTCCTTTCTGATCTTTGGCCAGTCCTACGATATGCATTCCGTGGTCATCTGTGGTTGAAAGATTGTTAAGAGCTCTCTGACGCATATCTTCTGTAATTGCTTTATCCTTTTTAGGCTCTGCAAACAGTTCTTTCTTTACTTCAGGAGAGATGGTCTGATCCAGATCTATGTCCGGAACATAAGCTACACCGTTCTTGTAAGAAAAGTAAGGCTCTGAAACGTCAGTTGCCCAACCTACAGAATATCCTTTACTGATAGCATTATCAATAATTGCCGTTAGATCTTTCATTGGGACATTCCAGTCAGAATCATGGCTCCAGTTATCCGGGATCGGAACGACGAATTTCTGGTAATACGGATAATCTTTATATGATGATATTTCCACATAATCTTCAGGATTGATGCCCACTACGTCTTTAGCAAAAGTTTTCGGGGTATAGGATTTTCCTTCATAAGTAAAGCTGGAAGGAACCTTTCCAAGATATTCATCTAAAATTGCATCTACAGAATCCATCCAATTGTCAGTAAGCTTTCCTTTTTGAGATGCCTGAACAAGACTGTCGAGAACAGGTTTAAGCTTACCCTGCATTTCAGAGAAATTATTGATGGTCTGGCCTGGTTTCAGACCTGTATAAGCCTCCTGAGGCACAGCTCCATATTTTTTATACATATTGATCACATCATGGAGCTCACCACCGTCGCCCCAATTAATGGCTCCATTGTTCAGAACATATAATTTGGCTTTATCGTGGTACGAATTTCTTGCGGTAAAGATTTCCGCCAGATCAACAGGTTTTTTGCCCATACGCTGCATTTCAGATTCAAGGAAGGAATTTCCGGAGTAGCTCCAGCATGTTCCGGATGATCCCTGGTTTTTAACCGATGTGGCACCCGCATCTTTTAATGTGGTAAACTGAAAGTTGGCATTTTGAGATTGATTGTTTTTTAACTTATTGATTAAGTCATCCTGAGCAAACATCATACTTCCTGCAGACAAAACAAAAAGTAATGACGCAATTTTTCTATTTTTCATTACTGTAAAAGATTATTATTGAATAGTCGTTGTTATACTGAGATTGTTACAGAAAGTAAAGGTTAAAAAGAAAATAATTAACAAAATATTTTCAAATATTATTGAAAATTCAATAAATATCATTACATTTGTAACAGAATTAAATACCAACCGAGATGAAACTTTCAGAAGCCAAAGAAAAATATATACAAACCTGGGGGACTTTTGCAACAAACTGGGGGATCAACCGTACTATGGCTCAGGTCCATGCCTTACTTCTGGCCAGTGATAAACCACTTTCTACCGATGAAGTGATGGAACAGCTTGAAATATCAAGGGGAAATGCCAATATGAATCTACGGGGATTAATGGATTGGGGAATCATTAAAAAAGAACTGATCAAGGGCGACCGTAAAGAATATTTCGTGGCGGAAAAAGATGTCTGGTTTTTGTTCAAGCAAATTACAAAAGAGCGCAGGAAAAGAGAAATAGAACCGGTGATTTCCTTTCTCGAAGAATTGAAAAATATTGAAGACAAAGACTCGCAGGAAGCAAAAGAGTTCATTAAACTTATGGATGATTTTAGCTCTGTGACGGGAAAAATCAATAATATCATGGATCTTGCCATTAAGAGCGATGATCACTGGCTGGTTGGGAAAATAACCAATCTGTTAAAATAAAAAGGAACGGATTCCTTTTTTTATTTCATCTTTATTTTCAAAAATTATTGAAAATATAATGTGTATAAAATGTTCAATATTATTTCATATGTGTTTTTTCTTTCCATCAGTTCTTATATCACGGTTGATGTGGGAAGAAGATGTTACAATGCCGGAAAGATTTATCTGGAATACCTTATCCGGGATAAAGACCTCTGTCTGACGATCAACAGAATACTTTTAGGTTGTTATTATCTGATAAACCTGGGCTATATCGCCATCAGCCTGACAACCTGGAACGGAGTGAATAACATGGAACAGGCTTTTACAATAACTGCGATCCGTGTAGGCCGGATCGCATTGATTCTTTGTGTTCTGCACTATATGAATCTGTTTGCGCTCTACTTTTTGAGAAGAAATCTAAAAATCAAATAATATATTATGACAGCTACTACTTTAACCATTGCAACTGCGTATAACTTTACAGCTTATATGATCTATTTGCCTATCGTAATCATACTTACGATTTTGGTTACGCAATTTTTGTTCAAAAATTCAAAAGCTTTTATGATCGATATTTTTCATCAGAAGGAAGATATTGCGTTGGCGACAAATTCACTTTTTAAGATCGGATTTTACCTTTTGAACATTGGCTTTGCTCTTTGTATCATTGAATTCTTTCAAATCGATACCGTAGAAATGCTGGTGGTTTCGTTAAGTGAAAAAATCGGAGGATTTTCCATTTATCTTGGGGTAATGATGCTTTTGAACCTGCTGCTTTTCTTAAAAGGTCGCAAACCTGCGATAATCAAAGACAAAATCACAGAACATGAAAACACTGATATTTAAGATTTGGATGTATTTCACTTTCAAAGTACATGCCCGGAGAACAAGAGGAGATTTTTTAAACCTTTAAAGCGGATCATATGAAAGCCTTTTTAAGAAATGACCATTATATACAGTTAAGTATTTTTTTAGCGGCAGGTTGTATTGCCCTTACGGGTTTATTGATCGGTAAAGAAAGATTAATTCTGGTATTCTATTTTGGAGTAGGATTTTCTCAGTTGATCAGCTATTGCATCAGATTATCATATAAGTATGAAAAGTCGCTGATTTTTAAGATATACGGATTTTTAATCATACCCATTTTTCCTTCTTTGCTTGCATTGTACTTTTTAGGTAATTGGGAGATAGGATTTCTTTTCCTGATCATTCCCATGTTATCGGTATTCTACAGCCCGGTTATGGCGGGTCTATACCTTTTTGACAATTATAAAACCTGCCAACACATAATTACAGCTGAAAATGTCGGTAATATATCTTGAAACACAAATACATGCCGGTGTCCGAACAGTTTTTGACCTGGCAAGAGATATTGATTTACACCAAAAATCGACTTCTGGGACTCACGAGCGGGCAATCGCAGGACGAACTTCCGGATTGATTGAAAACGGTGAGACGGTAACCTGGCGGGCAAAACATCTGGGAATTTACCAGACGCATACCTCGAAAATTATTGATATGCAGAAACCCTGGCAGTTTACGGATATTATGTTGAAAGGAACCTTTAAATCATTGAAACATCAGCATATCTTTAAAGAAAAGGACGGGGGAACCTTAATGATCGATATTCTGGAATTTGAATCCCCATTCGGGATCATCGGAAGGATATTCAATAAAATATTCCTTGAAAACTACCTCAGAAATTTCTTATTAGAAAGGAATAAAGTGATCAGGGATACTGCAAATGATATAATGAAGCAGGAAATGACAGTACCCCTCGTGTTAAAGGAAATCGTTGAACCATGAACAAAATATAAAACCTTAAACTTAGCCAAATGAACTTCTTAAAAGCAGAATGGCGAAAATTGGCCATTATCAATTACGAGATCAGTCCGGAAACTGTATCCAAATATCTTCCCGCAGGGACAGAACTTGACTTTTACAACGGGAAATGTTATGTAAGCCTGGTGGGATTCATGTTTTTAAACACTAAGCTGCTGGGAATACCGGTCCCTTTTCACAGAAATTTTGAAGAAGTGAATCTAAGGTTTTATGTAAAGAAAAAAGAGGGAAACGAATGGAAGAGAGGAGTGGTCTTCATCAGGGAGATCGTTCCTAAGCCTGCATTGAGTATTGTAGCCAACTCTATTTACAAAGAACACTATACAACAATGTCAATGAAAAATGTGATGCAAAAGAAAAAGGATGACTTGCTGATAAAATACTCCTGGAAAGATAAAAATTGGTATTCTTTGGAAATCCTGGCAGAAAATAAGCAGCTACCCATGATAAGTGGATCCGAATTCGAATTTATCACCGAACATTATTATGGATTTACCAAAAAGGGAAGTAAAACATCAGAATACGAGGTCTGCCACCCGAAATGGAATTTCTATTGGGTTAAAAACCATAAGCTTCAGATTGATTTTGAAAAGATCTACGGAAATGATTTCAAATGCTTAAACCATCAGCGTCCCGCCTCTGTAATGCTTGCCGAGGGCTCTGAAATTATAGTTAAAACTAAAAAATATTTGATGCAATGAACAATAAGACCAAAATCATGAAAATCGTAATTGCTGCCGGAACAGGATTCCTGGGAAGAAACTTAGAAAAATATTTTAGGGAAAAAGGGCATCAGGTTTATATTTTAACCCGGAATCCGAAACGTAAAAATGAAATTCATTGGGATGCTGAAAGCCTGGGAGAATGGAAAACCTGGCTTGAAGATGCAGATGTTCTGATCAATCTTGCGGGAAGATCTGTCGATTGCCGGTATACGGAGCAAAATAAAAAAGAAATTTATTCCTCCAGAATTTACAGTACCCGTGTTCTTCAGCAGGCTGTTGGCCATTGCATCAGTAAACCTAAAATATGGCTGAATGCAAGCTCGGCTACCATCTATATTCATTCGGAAAGACATCAGAATACCGAAGAAAACGGGATCATCGGGGATGATTTTTCCATGAATATCTGTAAAAGCTGGGAAGAAGAATTTTTTAAGACCAGTATCGAGGAGGTAAGAAAAATAGCCCTCCGTACTTCAATTGTTCTGGGAAACAGTGCCGGTGCATTTCCAAAACTCCGGATGATTACAAAACTGGGATTAGGAGGAAGGCAGGGAAATGGGAATCAGAAAGTGAGCTGGATCCATATAGACGATTTCTGTAAAGCGGTGGAATGGATTATTGATCATGAGCTGATATCAGGTGTGGTCAATATTACAGCACCCGATCCGTTATCTAATGAAGATTTTATGAGAAAACTAAGGAAGAAGCTGCATATTCCGTTCGGCTTGAATGCCCCTGTCTGGCAGCTGGAAATTGCATCAATACTTTTAGGAACAGAAACAGAATTATTGTTGAAAAGCCGGAATGTTTATCCGGAAAAGCTGATCAGAAGCGGTTTTCGGTTTTCCTTTCCGGATATTGACTCAGCATTCCGGAATCTGTTAAGGAAAAAACAGCAATTCGGATCAGGGTTGTGAGTTCATTAAATCATGATTAAATTAGCGGAAAGTAAGCTATATGTTAAAAACTAAAACCTTTTTACTTTCATCAGTCTTTACCTGCTCCCTTATTTTTTCACAGGCTCATAATGTTTCAGAAGGCTATGTAAAACCTGAAGATCCGCTCGTGATACAAAACCTTGATCAATGGCAGGACCTGAAATTCGGATTGTTCATGCATTGGGGTACTTACAGCCAGTGGGGGATTGTTGAAAGCTGGAGTATCTGTCCCGAAGATGAATCGTGGACACAGCGTAAGCCGGAACATGGTAAATCCTATTATGAATATGTGAAAAATTATGAAAACCTGCAGACCACCTTCAACCCGGTTCAGTTTAATCCGCAGAAATGGGCGGATGCAGCTAAAAAAGCAGGAATGAAATATGTGGTGTTCACCACAAAGCATCATGATGGTTTCGCAATGTTTGACACCCGGCAATCCGATTATAAGATCACTTCATCAAAAACGCCTTTCTCCAGAAATCCAAAGGCGGATATCACAAAGGAAATCTTTAATGCCTTCAGACAGGAAGGTTTCAGGATAGGCGCTTACTTCTCAAAGCCTGACTGGCATTCTGAAGATTACTGGTGGCCCTATTTTCCGCCTAAGGACAGGAACGTCAATTATGATCCTGAAAAATACCCGGAAAGATGGGAAAACTTCAAAAAATATACCTTTAACCAGCTGAATGAGATCACTTTAAATTATGGAAAGATTGATATCCTCTGGCTGGATGGGGGATGGGTACGGCCGTTCAATACCATTGATCCCAATGTGGAATGGCAGAAAGCCATCCGGGTTGAACAGGATATTGATATGGACAAGATCGGAACAATGGCCCGTAAAAATCAGCCGGGGATAATCATCGTAGACCGTACCGTTCCCGGAAAATGGGAAAATTACGTAACTCCCGAGCAGGCAATCCCGGAACATACGCTTTCAATACCATGGGAAAGCTGTATCACCATGGGAGATTCATTTTCTTATGTTCCCAATGACCATTACAAGTCTTCCCAGAAAATTATCGAAACTTTGATTAAAATCATTTCCAGAGGTGGGAATTACCTGATGAATATCGCCCCCGGACCTAACGGTGATTACGATCCGGTTGTTTATGAAAGATTAAAGGAAATTTCAGGCTGGATGGATAAGAACGGACCGGCGGTCTTTGCAACGAGAAGCGTAGCGCCATACCATGAAGGAAATTTTTATTATACCCGAAGTAAAGACGGAAAAACATTGAATATCTTCCATATCAACGAAAAAGCAGATTATCAGTCACCATCAACACTCCGTTTTTCAATTCCTGAAAATTTTAAACCCAAATCATTGAAGATCTTAGGGATTTCGGCGACGGCGCAATGGAAGAAATCGGGTAATTCAATTGAGGTCAGGTTACCTGAAGAACGTTCCCAACTCAGATATTCAACGGTAATTCAAATAACACAGTAATGAAGTATCGTTTTATATTAAGCGGAATTGCGTTCTGGGGTTCAGTTTTCATTTCCGCACAAAAATTTTTATACAAAGATCCGAAACAGCCTGTTGAAGCCAGAGTTCAGGATCTGTTGAAACGAATGACCCCTGAAGAAAAATTCTGGCAGTGCTTTATGATTCCGGGGGATTTGGATAATGTTCCCAAAGGCCGTTATGCTCACGGGATTTTCGGGCTGCAGGTAAGCGCAGGAAACCAGGGTGGCGGAGCTGCCGGACAACTGCTGAAATACAATGCCAGTGAAGACGCGGAAAGATTGGCAAAAAAAATTAATGCGATCCAAAAATATTTTGTGGAAGAATCCAGATTGGGCATTCCTATAATTCCTTTTGATGAAGCTTTACATGGTTTGATGAGAGAAGGGGCCACCGCTTTTCCGCAGGCCATTGGCCTGTCGGCAACATTCAACCCCGAATTGATGAAGGAGGTTTCCACCGCCATCGCCAAAGAGACGAAATTGAGAGGTATCCGCCAGATCCTTACACCGGTTGTGAATTTAGCAAGCGATGTACGGTGGGGAAGAACAGAAGAAACGTATGGAGAAGATCCGTTTCTGACCTCTGTGATGGGAATGAATTTTGTCAGCTCTTTCGAAGACCTGGGAATTATTACAACTCCCAAGCACTTTCTGGCCAATGTAGGAGAGGGCGGAAGAGATTCATATCCCATTCACTGGAGCAAAAGGTATTTGGAAGAAACCCACCTGGTTCCTTTTTACAAAGCCTTTACCAAAGGAAAAAGCAGATCGGTGATGACTTCCTATAACCTGCTGGATGGGCGGCCCTCAACAGCCAGTCATTGGCTGCTGACAGAAAAGCTGAAAAAAGAATGGAGTTTCAAAGGTTTCGTGATCAGTGATGCAAGTGCGGTAGGTGGGGCGAACGTGCTGCATCTTACAGCCAAAGATTATGATGATGCTTCTGCACAGGCAATAAATGCAGGCCTCGATGTGATTTTCCAGACAGAATATGACCATTATAAATTGTTTATTCCTCCTTTCCTGGATGGAAGAATTTCAAAAGAAAGGATTGATGATGCGGTGGCGAGGGTTTTGAGAATAAAATTTCAGCTGGGTCTGTTTGAAAACCCTTATGTTTCCACCAAAGATATTGCAGAATTAAAGAAAATGGATCATAAGCCATTAGCGGAAAAGGCAGCCATTGAATCTTTTGTCCTGCTTCAAAATAACAATCAGACCCTTCCAATTCCTGAAAGTGCTAAAAAGATCCTGGTGATAGGGCCGGATGCTGTTGATGCGAGGCTGGGTGGCTATTCAGGACCGGGTAACAAGAAAGTGAGTGTTTTGGACGGAATTAAAAACTTTGTTAAAAATAAGGACATTGAGATTGTCTATTCAAAAGGGATGGATTGGAATCTGAAAACATTTGTTACGGTTTCTGAAGAGTTTTTATCTTCTGGCAATGAAAAAGGGCTGAAAGGAAGCTATTTTTCCAACAGTGGTCTGAAGGGAAGCCCGGCTTTTGAAAGGTCGGATAAGCAACTGAATTTTAAGTGGACATTATACTCTCCGGATCCAGGGAAATTACAGCCTGATAATTACAGCGTCCGCTGGACGGGAAGACTAACGGCTCCGGCTTCAGGAAAATACCGGCTTGGCCTGCGGGGAAATGATGGGTTCAGGTTGTATTTCAATGGGAAACGGGTGATTGACCAGTGGGAAAAATTAAGCTATTCAACTAGAACTATTGATGCGGATCTGGTAAAAGGGAAGCAGTATGATATTGCCGTTGAGTTCTTTGAAAACAGAGGGGAAGCCAATATAGAACTAATCTGGGACTATGGGCTGGATAATTATGAGCAAAATTTTAAAAGTGCTATGGAACTGGCCCGGGAAGTTGGCCATATTGTAGTTGTGGCAGGAATCCATGAAGGAGAATTTCAGGATCGTGCATCCTTAGGACTTCCGGGTAACCAGGAGAAATTGATACATGAAATTTCAAAGTCGGGAAAGCCTGTAACGGTTGTTTTGGTAGGAGGCTCTGCCATAAAAACAACTGATTGGAAAGATAAGGTAGGAGCTATTCTGGATGTTTGGTATCCGGGGGAGGAAGGCGGAAATGCCGTGGCAAAAGTACTCTTTGGGGCAAGAAACCCTTCCGGAAAGTTACCTGTCACATTTCCCGTGGAAGAAGGGCAGCTTCCTTTGACCTATAATCATCATCCGACAGGAAGAGGGAATGATTATTATGACCTGAGCGGAGAGCCTTTATATCCTTTTGGCTTTGGCTTAAGCTATACGACCTTTGAGATTTCAGACCTTCAATTGAATAAAACAACCTTTTCTGAGAATGAAACAGTCATTGCTAAAGTCAATGTGAAAAATACGGGCTCAAGAGCAGGAAGTGAAGTGGTGCAGCTATATGTAAAAGATATGCTGGCATCTGTTTCAAGGCCTGTTATTGAACTAAAGGGTTTTCAAAAAGTCTATTTGAGGCCGGGAGAATCAAAACAGATAACGATTGAAGTACCTGTGAAAGAATTACAGTTTTTGGATGAAAAGATGAATTGGATAGTGGAAAAAGGCGTGTACAGAATTATGGTGGGAAATTCTTCAAAAAATCTTCCTCTAAAGCAAAATATTGAAGTTAAATAGCATTATTCCCTGATTTTCATGCGGATAATTCTATAAAAATAAAAAAGACTGTCCTTTTGAGACAGCCTCTTTTTCTCATTTGTGTAAAAAAAAATCCTTAAAAGACTTTTCTGGTCAGCAACAAGTTGAGGAGAAATGTACCTGTCCAGTTACTGTTGCTGTTATTGGAGGTATTATTTCCTATAAAATCAACCCGGGCAACAGATACGGTGAGCCTGGTCCTTCCCGCTGTTCCGTTATTGGTGAGGCTTACGAAGGATGTTGTAAATACATCAGGGAAGTTGGAGTTATTTCCGGCTGTTAAGATCGGATACATATTGGTAATGTTAAAAGGAGGTCCCTGATATTCATATACTATTGTCATTCTGCTTGAATTGGCGAAAGCTAATGTGTGTGAATATGAAGTTGAGGATTTGCTTATGATCCACCAAGTGTTGGTACCGGTACCGGAGTCGTAAGCGGTGTTGCTGTGGTTAGACCAGTCTGCAACCCCGGGATTGCCAAAGCCGTGTGGAGGGATCATTAATTGGGCCCCATAAATTTCAACGTTGCTGGGCCTCGGAAGGGTTACAAATGACAGGTCCCATGTGCCGCCCGTGGCATTGCTGTTATTCACAACTTCTGCATAAGCGCTTGGGGGAATCGCAAAAACAGCGACGGGGGTGTTATCCACTCTTATGGTATTATTGTCCGAAGCCTGAATGTTAATGGTTGATGTAGATACATTTTTTATTTTATAGATCCTTCCTGTAAAACTGTTTGTGCCGGCCCCGATAGGAGGAAGAGTAAATGTTGTATTGCTTGTACCGCTATAGGTTAGATAATAATCAGTAGACGTTATATTATACGAATTAGCGGTAATTTCTTTGTAATCAGCTTCAAATGATCCGTTTACAGTTAAAGAACTGGTAGGGTTTGGAGTATTGACACCGATCTGAGCATAGGTAAATACACCCCAGAATAAAATAAGTAAATAATGGTTTTTCATTTTTTTTATGTTTGGTTCAGAACAAAAATATTTTAAAGTTTTAAAAAAAACCAGTAATCAGACAATTATTTTCACTTTGTGGTGAATTATTTTAATTAATTGAAATAAAGCGTATATAATTCTATAAATAATTGGTTATTGTTAATAAATTAAAGTTTCACAAGATGAAAAGCAGTATAATTCTATAGATATTCTGATAATGCCGATATCTGTTTCCGGATTAAGCATCGTAATGAAGAAAGATGAATACATCCAATATTTTTCCTTAAATTCGCATAAAAATTTTAAACTAATGAACTACGATATTATTGTCATCGGAAGTGGTCCTGGTGGATATGTTACTGCGATCAGAGCATCACAATTGGGTTTCAAAACTGCAATTATCGAAAAAGAAAGTTTAGGAGGTATCTGTCTGAACTGGGGATGTATCCCTACTAAGGCGTTACTGAAATCTGCTCAGGTCTTCCATTATATCAATCATGCTGAAGATTATGGTCTGAATAAAGTGGAAGCCAGCTTTGAATTTCCTAATGTGATCCAGAGAAGCCGTGGTGTTGCCGGTAAAATGAGTAAAGGGATCGAATTCCTGATGAAGAAAAACAAGATTGATGTCATTCTTGGTACTGCAAAAGTTCAGAAAGGTAAAAAAGTTTCTGTTACGGATAAAGACGGTAAAGTAACGGAATATTCCGCAAACGATATCATCATTGCAACAGGAGCCCGTTCGAGAGAATTGCCGAACCTTCCGCAGGATGGTAAAAAAGTGATCGGATACAGACAGGCATTATCTCTGCCTGAACAGCCTAAATCTATGATTGTAGTAGGCTCAGGAGCTATCGGAGTAGAATTTGCTGATTTCTATAACACTATGGGAACTAAAGTGACCATCGTTGAGTTCATGCCGAATATCGTTCCTGTAGAAGATGAGGAAATTTCAAAGCACCTGGAGAAATCACTGAAAAAGTCAGGAATCGAGATCATGACCAATGCTTCCGTAGAAAGCGTTGATACAAGTGGAGAAGGTGTTAAGGCAAACGTGAAAACAGCTAACGGCAATGTTACCCTTGAAGCTGACATCCTGCTTTCTGCCGTAGGTATTGCAGCTAATATTGAAAATATCGGCCTGGAGGAAGTAGGTATCCAGACAGATAAAGGAAGAGTTTTGGTAAACGAGTGGTACGAAACTTCAGTACCGGGTTACTATGCGATCGGTGATATTATCCCGACTCAGGCCCTGGCGCACGTTGCCTCAGCTGAAGGAATCACCTGTGTGGAAAAAATTAAGGGGATGCATGTGGAGAAAATAGACTATGGAAATATTCCGGGATGTACTTACTGCCATCCGGAAATAGCTTCTGTAGGTCTTACGGAAAAACAGGCGAAAGAAAAAGGATACGAGATCAAAGTAGGTAAATTCCCTCTTTCTGCTAGTGGCAAAGCAACAGCCAACGGAAATACGGACGGATTTGTTAAAGTTATTTTCGATGCCAAATATGGAGAATGGCTGGGCTGCCATATGATTGGTGAAGGAGTGACGGATATGGTTGCTGAGGCTGTGGTAGCCAGAAAGCTGGAGACTACCGGCCATGAGATCATCAAATCCATCCACCCTCACCCTACCATATCTGAAGCTATAATGGAAGCAGCAGCAGCGGCGTACGGTGAAGTGATCCATATCTAATAAATACATACCATTATCATAAACTAAGCCACAGAGATCATCTGTGGCTTTTTTTGTTAAATAATGGTAAAAACAACAGTTTTATAAAAATTAATCCCATTCTTTCATCTTGTTTTATTAATTTTATTGTATGGATTTTGGAAAAGTTGGGCTTGTTTTATCAGGAGGTGGTACCAAAGGTATTGCCCATGCAGGAGTTTTAAAATTCCTGATTGAAAAGAACATCAATATAGACGTATTGTCGTGTTGCAGTGCAGGGTCTATCGTAGGGTGCCTGTACGTGATGGGCAAGACTCCGGAAGAAATCCTGGAATTTTTCAATTCAGTGTATTTTTTTAACTGGAAGCACTTTACATTCAATCAGCCCGGGCTGGTTTCTTCCGTAATTTTCAGGAATTATTTGAACCCTATATTCGGTGATATGAAATTAGGTGACCTGGATAAAGAAGTGAAAATTGTCGCTACTGAATTGGTTGGCGGGACAGAAAAAATATTTGATAAGAACTTTAAGGTGGTTGATGCCATCATTGCCTCATGTTCCATACCCGGGATTACCACGCCTTATATCATAGGGGAAGAGATGTATTGCGACGGGGGAGTCCTGAATAATTTCCCGGCGGATATCATCAGGGGGGATTGTGATAAGCTGATCGGGGTTTTTGTTTCCCCGCCTCACGATATCAGGATCAATGACTTAAAATCGATAAAAGCTATCGTTTCCCGTTCCTACGATCTGCTTTCCTACAGGATTGAAAAAATTAAGTTCGATTATTGTGACTGGTTTATTTCTTCCCAGGAATTATCTACCTACGGAACCTTTGAGAGAAGGAAAGACCGCCTGGAGCAGATCTTCAATATAGGATATAATGCTGCCAGGGAAAGCTATAATGAAAGCAACTTCTATCCGGCACTGAAACAGTCGGGGACATAAAATAAAAATCCTGCCTTAACGCAGGATTTTTTTATTCGTTTTTAATGATACTTCTGTTCTGTCATGGATTAATGTTCAGTTTCCGTAACTTCAGTCTGCGTGTAATGGGCAAAAGCTTCTTCCAGGCTTCCGAATTTACCCTTAAACTCATTGATGGGGCAATCCTGAAGAATATCTCCCTTATGGATGAGAATGACCCGGGAACAAAGCGCTTCAACCTCCTGCATAATATGGGTGGACAGCAATACGGTCTTTTCTTTTCCTATTTCTTTGACTACATTTCTGATTTCTATGATCTGATTGGGATCCAGTCCGTTGGTAGGTTCATCAAGAATCAGCAGATCAGGCTGATGAATGATGGCCTGGGCCAGCCCCACCCGCTGTTTGTATCCTTTGGATAATTGCCCGATCTTCTTGGATCTTTCAGGGGTAATGCCTACCAACTCTATTACCTCATCAATTCTGGAGCCGGGGATTTTATGAATATCCGCTACAAACTGAAGATATTCCTTTACATACATCTCCAGATATAAAGGATTGTTTTCAGGAAGGAAGCCGATGTTCCTCTTGCTTTCGATTTCGTACTGCGAAATGTCTTTGCCGTTAAAAATTATTTCACCTTCATCTATTTTCAAGGCACCCACAATAGATTTCATTAAAGTGGATTTTCCGGCTCCGTTGGGACCAAGAAGACCAATGATCTCATTTTTTTCGATAGAAATGTTAATATTGTTAAGTGCGGTTTGTTCACCAAACTTTTTGGTAAGATTGCGTATTTGAAGAGACATAATTGATAATGATCTTTTTGCAAAAATAAAAGAAAAAAACTCATTCGGGCAGAATGAGTTCAGGATATTTAAAATTTAAAATTATTTTCGGGATTTTTTATTTTTTCCGTTGGAGCCCGGAGCTACAGTAGATGCCGTGTTGGTGGCGGATTTTGAGGCATTGATATGATTCATGGTGGCAGGCTTCTCATATAATGCGGATTTTCCGTTTGACCTTCCGAATATTTTATCCACCTGTTTTTTGGTTAAGAACTGGGATTTACCAACATATTTTCTGTTTTTGTTGATATACTGAATGAACTGTACAGTGACCTGACCGTAATTTTTTTCATAATGCAGCTCGATAATGTCATGAGGAAGCTCCAGTACAATATTTCCTTCAGGTTCCTGGATAAAACCATCGGTGATCAATTTATACAGGCCTGATACATCTCCGTTTACATTTTGGAAGGAAAAAGACCTGAAAGTGTTAAGATTGGCTGTATTTAGATCCTGATAATTGATTGTATACTTATCTTCTTTTTTATATAAACCAACAGAGTTATCTTTACCAATTTCTATTAAACTTTCGTTTTTTAACACTTTGATCTGTGAAAAAACCGAAATACCGAACATACAAGCAAATAATAGAATTATTTTTCTCATGTGATTGAATTTTAATGTTTTATAAAATTGGTGTGTCTGAATTAATAATTAAACGTCATAAAGCCGTTTTTATTCCTTAGAGCAAAAGTAACACTTTTTTTTAATATCGGTTATTAATGGCTTGCTGATATTATATCGCCCGGCGGATCATTTTTCAGTATAAACGCTTTATAGATAGGCTGTTATAAAATCAAATGCCATCTGAGGTAATAGCCTTACATTTCTCATAAGTTGTCAGAATAAGTGTGTAAGTGTCTGAAATACAGGTTGTATCAAGGATTAGCGAATGGAATTTAAATAAATGTTAATTATTGCTGATCAATGGTCTGGTGTTATCGAATCTGCTTAAGCTTAAGAAAATTGGCTGCCTCGCTCTGAGACAGCCTTTCTTAAATCATTATTGCTTTTTATTGCTGCGTAAGATCCGGAGGTATCAGAGGATTCTGATCCCAGCCTCCGCCTAATGCCCTGTATACGGCAACACTGGCCTTAAGCTGATCAACTCTTTTCTCAACCAGTTCAAATCTGGATTCCAGCGCATCACGTTGAGTGAGCAAAACTTCCATATAATCGGCACGGGCATATTTGAACAGATCATTGGAAATATCTATGGATTTCGTTAACGCATTGACTTCCCTGGTTTTTATATTCACACTGCTTTCAAGATTATGGATCCTGGATAGCAGATTAGCTACTTCTATATACGCTCCCAATACGGTCTGTTCATAATGATATACTGCCTGGATCTGTTTCGCATTGGCATTATAGTAGGCCGCCTTGATCGCTCTTCTGTTAATGAGTGGAGCGGTGAGCTCTCCGGCAAGAGAAAACAGGAATGATTCAGGTTTAACGATATAAGCAGGGTTAAACGCCTGTAGTCCGATGCCTGCGGAAAGATCAAGAGAAGGGTAGAACCTTGCTTTTGCAGCTTTAATATCAAGTCTGGCAGCTGCCAATTCATATTCAGCCTGCTTGATATCTGCCCGATTTTCCAGAAGTTCCGACGGGATTCCTGCGTAAACAGCCTGAGGAACAATCTGGTCGAAGGTATCCTGGCTTCTTTCCACGTGTTGAGGAAATCTTCCGACAAGATAATTGATCTTATTTTCCGTTTCTACGATTTTCTGCTGAATGTCATACTGCATTCCCTGCGTTTTCAGAACCTGGGCCTGAAATCTTTGTACGGCAAGCTCATTAGATCTTGCAAACTTTTTTAAATCTTTTATAATATTCAGTGCATCATTCTGGATTTTTATATTCTGATTTAAAATGATAAGCTCATTATCCAGGGCAAGCAGCTCATAATAAGAATCTGCAATTTCAGACACCAGATTGGTTACCATGAAGTTTTTTCCTTCGATGCTGGCGAGATACCTTTGTATCTGGGCTTTTGTTGCGTTGTGGAGCTTTCCCCAGATATCTGTTTCCCATTTGGCCTGCACCCCGACTCCGAAATCGAAAAGAGGATCCGGCATTTCTCTTCCCGGCTCGATTTCCGTATTCGCTTCCATTGCGCCGATGTTGGTATAGCGGCTTACTTTGTCTGCCCCTGCACCCGCTTTCAATTCCACGGAAGGTAAATATTCCCCTTTTTTAGCCCTGATCTCATTCTTGGAAATTTCAATTTCCTGCAGGACTATGTTCAGCTCCTGATTATTCCGAAGAGCTTCGTTGATCAGATTCCGAAGGTTCGGATCACTGAAATATTCATTCCATTTCAGCTTTCCGGTATTAATGGTATCATTTTCCGCTGATCCGTATTTTTCAGGAACATTCCTGTTTTCGGTACGTTGCTCTATTTCGACAGGTTTGCAGGCTGCCAGGCTTAATAAGAGAAAAGCAATACCTGCATATTGATATATTTTATTTTTATTCATAATGGATCATGTCTTCGCTTAATGGTGATTCGTCTTCGTCTTTGATCATCTTTCTGCCGTCAGATAATTTGGCAAAAATGTAGTAGAGTCCGGGGATGATGATAACTCCGAACAGGGTTCCCACCAGCATTCCCCCCAGGGCGGAAGCTCCAATCGTGTGATTTCCCACTGCTCCTGCGCCTCTTGCAAAAACAAGCGGGACCAGTCCTGCTATAAAAGCAAATGAGGTCATCAGTATTGGCCTGAAACGGGCTTTTGAGCCTTCAATGGCTGCATCCAGGATAGAATCCCCCGCCTGCCTTTTCTGTACGGCAAACTCTACAATAAGTACGGCATTTTTACCCAATAATCCGATAATCATAATCAAACCCACCTGTGCATAAATATCGTTTTCAAGACCCATTGCCTTTAATAACAGAAAAGATCCGAATACCCCTACAGGTAACGAGAACAGAACGGCAAACGGAATAATAAAGCTTTCGTACTGTGCGGCCAGAACCAGGTACACGAAAACGAGTACGACCAGCAATACATAGACAGCTTCATTACCCCGCTTTGCTTCATCATAAGATAAACCTTCCCAGGCCACCTTATATCCGTGAGGCAGTGTTCTGGCTGCCGTTTCGTTAATGGCCTGAATAGCGTCTGCCGTAGTATATCCTGCAGCCGGAAGCCCGCGGATAGCGGCAGAATTGTACATGTTATAACGTGTTATCTCATTAGGGCCCTGTGTTTTCTTCAAAGTCATAAATGCTGAATAGGGAACCATTTCACCGCTGTCATTTTTTACATATAGATTCATGATGTCTGAAGGAAGTCTCCTGAACTCCGGAGACGACTGTACATACACCTTAAAAAACTGGCCGAAACGGATGAATCCCTGTTCGTAGGTACTACCGATCAGGATGTTGAGATTATCCATGGCCTTACCGATAGAAACCCCTTTCTGCATAGCGGCATTATTATCAAATACCAGTTCATATTGCGGATAATTGGCGGCAAAGAATGTAAAGACGCCGGTAAGCTCCTTGCGTTTTTTCAGCTGTGCGATAAAATCTTTGTTCACTTTATCGAAATCCTGGTAATTGGTTGTTCTGTTAAGATCAAGCAGTCTCATGGAGAAACCTCCAGAAGATCCGAATCCGGGAACAGCAGGCGGCTCAAAAAATTCAATGGTAGCGCCAAGACCTTTTGATTTTTCTTCCAGCTCTTCCATAATTTCCTTTACAGAATGCTCACGATCGTTCCAGTTTTTAAGGTTGATCAGGCATGTTCCGGCATTGGAGCCCCGTCCTTCGGTCATGATCTCATAACCCGCCAATGATGATACGGATTCTACTCCTTCCGTCCCCATACAGATTTTCTGTAAGGTCCGGGAGATCTTGTTTGTCTGTTCCAGAGTGGATCCGGGCGGGGTCTGGATAATTGCATAGATGGTACCCTGATCCTCATTTGGGATAAATCCTCCCGGAAGTGTCTTGTTAATCACAAAAGTTCCTATACAGAAAGCTATCAGGATTCCCCAGGTTATGGCTTTCCGGTTCACAATTTTTCTCAGGAACGAAGTATATTTACCCGTAACCTGATCAAAACTTTTATTAAATGCATCCAGGGATTTAGTGAAAATATTTACCTTTTTAGGTTTTCCATGGTTGTTTTTCAACAGCATTGCCGCCAAAACGGGGGTTAAGGTAAGCGCCACTACCGCTGAAATGACAATAGAGCTTGCCATGGTAATGGAGAACTGCCGGTAAAATGTTCCGACCGGGCCGGTCATAAATGAAATAGGGACAAATACAGCAACCATAACGGCAGTAATTGCAATAATGGCTCCCGCAATCTCAGCCATTACTTCTTTTACAGCTTTATAAGGGGAAATATTGCTTTCTTCCATTTTGGCGTGAACAGCTTCTATAACGACGATGGCATTATCCACAACGATTCCGATGGCCAGCACCAATGCGAAAAGCGTCACAAGGTTGATCGACAGCCCGAAAAGCTGTATCACAAAGAAAGTCCCTATCAGGGAAACCGGTACGGCAATGATCGGGATCAGCGTGGAACGCCAGTCGCCTAGGAAAATGAAAACCACAATGGCAACAAGTATGAAGGCATCCCTAAGGGTATGCATCACCTGATCAATGGACGCATCAAGAAACTGTGAGACATCATAACTGATCTTATAGTCAATGCCCGGAGGGAAATTTTCTTTCATTTCCGCCAGCTTGGCCTTTACGTCCTTGATGACATCGTTCGCGTTACTGCCATAATTTTGCTTTAATACAATAGAAGCCGAAGGATGCCCGTCGAGATTGGAATAGATATCAAAGAACTCGCTTCCCAGCTCCACCTTTGCAATATCTTTCAGCTTAATATTTTCCCCGTCAGAATTAGAGCGGACTATGATATTCTCATATTCCTCGGGTTTATTGTACTGGCCTTTATAGGTGAGTACGTATTCCAGGGATTGTGCGGCAATTCCGGAGCTTTGCCCGATCCTTCCCGGACGTCCAATGATACTTTGCTCGCCGATGGCTTTCATAACTTCATCTACGGAAATAGCATAAGCCCGCATGCGATCAGGATTTAGCCAGATACGCATGGCATATCTCCGGCTTCCTAAAATCTGTGATTTTGCAATACCGTGGATACGGTTGATTTCCGGGATGATATTTACCATTGAATAGTTGTACAGAAATTTCTCGTCCATGCTTTTATTGGTGCTGTAAAGGTTTACATACATCAGCATGCTTGGCTGGATTGGGTTTACTACAACCCCTTCTTTCTGTACCAGCTCGGGTAACAACGGCATTACCTGGTCTACTCTGGTTTTAACCAGAACAACGGCTTCATTCGGATCGGTTCCGGGATCAAAGACAACATTTACGGTAGCTTCTCCTGCACTGGTAGCGTCTGTTGTGATATAGCGCATTCCCTGGACACCATTGATTGCATTTTCAATCGTAATTAATGAAGATTTTACCAATACGTCAGCACTTGCCCCGGGATAGGCTATGGAAACCGCCACGGTGGTAGGTGCTATTTTGGGGAATTGCTCGGTAGGAAGCTGTTCTATGGCAAGACCTCCTATAAACAGGATAACAACCGATATAACGATAGCGAAAACCGGCCGGTGTATTACTTTTTTAAACATGATTCTGCTTTTTGATTACTCTGCGTACAGATCGAGGTTCGACATTACTTTTTCAGGGGCCTGATATTTTGAGCTGATCTTTTGGTTTTCCTGAACCATCCGGAGGCCGTCAAGAAGTATCCTTTCATCCTTTCCGAGCCCAGAGGCGACCACGTAAATGTGAGGTAATTCAGCAGCAATTTTTATTTCTCTTGCTTTTACTCTGTTATCTTTTGTAATAACATAGACATATTTCTTTTCCAGCTCTTCAAAAGTAGCTTTCTGAGGGATCATCAGCGCACTGGCATACGGCGATGTGATGACAATATTCCCTGTTTCCCCGTATCTTAGCAGTCCGTTCGGATTCGGAAAAGTAGCTCTGTATTCAATATTTCCTGTTTCATTATTGAAATCGGATTCTATGGTTTCTACTATTCCTTCCTGAGCAAACTCTTTTCCGTTAGCCATTTTCAGGCGGACGTGCATCGGGCTGGCATCCTTTCTGTCGCTCATCTGGTTCAGGTATTCAGCTTCAGGGACATTAAAATATACCCACATCTTGCTGTTGTCGGATAGTTCCGTAACAAGCTCGCCTTCATCTACAAGGCTTCCTTTTCGGACACGTAGTTTTCCCACAATTCCGGAAAAAGGCGCCCGGATTTCCGTGAACTTCAAATGGGTGTTCATCGAAGAAAGCTCAGCTTTGGCCTTTTCGTATTTCGCCTTGGCCATTGCCATTTCCTGAGGTGCAACAATGTCTTTGTCAGAAAGGTTTTTGGTATTCCGGTATTCAATTTCGGCATACTTGGCTTCGGCTCTGGCACGGTTTACATCAGATTCGTAGAGGTTGGGCATGATTTTGAACATCAGTTGCCCCTTTTGTACAAATTGCCCTTCATCCACGTAAATAGCCTGAATACATCCCTTTTCCTGGGCACGCAGCACAATATGGTTGATAGAACGGATTTGCGCGACATAATCTTTATTGATTAGAGTATCTTTTACAAGAGGACTTGTAACGTTGAAAGATGCGGCTTGTGTTTCTTCTTTCTTTTCGGACTGGCAGCCTATGCACAGAAGAATCAGGCACAGGCTTATATACATGAGACTTTTTTTGACCATGATATTTATTAATGTTTATAATAATTTATATTTGAAAAATAGAGTTACAGGCTTTCAAATACAGATATGAAAGCCGTTGAATTTTCCCGGGAAATTATTATAGATCACAGTCTGATGACCCTGTATTCAATATAAAGGTCATCATGTAAAGGTTTTAAATGCCCCAGCCGGGCAAGGGAAACAGAAATTTGCTTATTGTGAAATGTAGTGACGAGATTGGATGTTGAGCGCCAGAAACTATCTTTAAAGGGGATCAGTAGCCCGGAAGGTGCTGAAGTTTCTACATTATCATCATTCTCAGTGTCATTTTCGGAAAGGTTCGCCCGGATTTTATAATAATGGGGGCGTTCTATACTGTAGAAATCCAATGTATCATGACCTTGAAGAAAAACAAATGAATTTTCAGTGTTTTTCTTCTGTGGGGTCCGGATATCAGCGGTAAATTGGAAATCGGGAGGAA
Organism: Chryseobacterium gossypii; assembly: GCF_041361455.1. NCBI lineage: Bacteria > Pseudomonadati > Bacteroidota > Flavobacteriia > Flavobacteriales > Weeksellaceae > Chryseobacterium > Chryseobacterium gossypii. The sequence goes on from NZ_JBGCUR010000016.1 coordinate 40,869, forward strand.
CATCCGTGGAAACATACTGCTGAATCTGCCCGTAATACCAACCTAAAACGGTAAGCAGCGCAAATAATAAGCTGTATAAATATTGATGAAATCTTCTCGACATCCTGGCAGCAAAGGTAGTTAATATTCAAATTATTGCAAATACTAAAAAATTAAAAAATGTTAAAAAACCAAGCTGATATCCGGACTGTTCTGATAAATTGAATTAGCTGATACTCAGAAAACGATAGGATAGAATTATTCCACCCGAATGCTTGCTTCCCCGGGATTGGGAGTTGCTGGCAGGGGCTGGTTCGGAACCTGAGAAAATAAGCTGTTATCACCCTGGCTGCCCGTTTGTTTTGGAAGATAGGTTATTTCCCGACGATCTTCTTTCGGTGTACAATTCCCCAATCTGTCAGATGACTGATTATGGTTTGCAGCGTATTGCCATGCTCGGTTAATTCATATTGAACCGTTACAGGTTGCGTATCCAGAACGGTGCGCTTTATCAACTCGTTTATTTCCAATTCCTTTAATTCCTTGCTCAGCATCCTGTTGGAAATTCCTTCCACATCATTCAAAATATCTGAAAACCGCCTTGTGCCGTAACAGCAGATAGACGATATGATCGGGATTTTCCATTTCCCGTTCAAGGTGTCCATTGCATCCTGTACGGCCCGCATTCTTTTCTGTTGCTCCTGTCGGAACTCTGTTATTTTACACCCCATTGTTACTTTGTTACATCGATGTTACAGTTATTTTTGAGAACAAAGTTACTAAAAATAACTTTAATGGTTTACCTTTGAACCATAATCATTTAAAATAATTTCAAAATGGACTTTACCAACAAAAATGTAGTTATAACAGGTGGCAGCACAGGAATTGGATTCGCTACTGCAAAAGCATTTATTAGCGCGGGAGCAAACGTCTGGATCACCGGAAGAGGAGCCGGCAATCTGCAAAAAGCATCGGAAGAAATCAACAGCCCGAATTTAAAAACAATTGTTTCAGATAGCTCTGATTTAGCGGGAATCACGGTTTTGGAACAGGCAATTGCGGAAACCGGGATCAAACTGGATGTTCTTTTTCTGAATGCAGGATTCGCTTTGTTTGCACCAATCGAACAGGCTACGGAAGCAGATTTTGACGCGCAGTTCAATACCAATGTAAAAGGGTATTTCTTTACCCTGCAAAAATTAATGCCACATCTGAAAGACGGAGCTTCGGTGGTGCTCACCTCCTCAAACGCAGCACATTTGTCAAATATCAATGTCAGTATTTATTCCGCAACAAAAGCTGCGGTAAACAAAATCGCCCAAATCGCCGCAAATGAATTGGCAGACAGGAAAATCCGTGTGAATATCGTTACACCCGGACCAACAGACACAGGTGTTTTGTCCAGGGTAGGAATGCCGGAAGAAGTAGAAAAACAGGTTACAGAACAAATTATCGCGTCCACTGCCGTAAAAAGAATGGGGCAGCCCGAAGAAATTGCAAAGACCGTATTGTTCCTGTCTTCAGATAATGCTGCTTTTATCACCGGAAGTGAGTTTTTAGTTGATGGCGGACATACAAACTATGCCGTGAAATAATTAAAACGCCATTGTTCCCTATCAGAAGACCACAGACAATTTGTATCTGTGGTTTTTGAGGTTCAGTTCAGAATGCTCAGACCTTTAATCAGGCGATAAAGCAGTTTCGCTGAACTTATACCTCTGCTCATACCTAAATGCCGGAGATCGGGGTGGTTCATGAATCAGGCTCCAAACCACAATTCATCAGTAAATGGAATAAACCGGCACAAAAACCTCACCTTTGGATCAGGAACTCACCGAATTGAAATATTCATTAAGTTTGTAATGTACTTATACCTGAAAGGTGCCCAATACCGATGTAAAATACCGCCTCATTAAACCGGAAGAAACGCTTTCGGATTTTGTTTATTGTTATTCGGCTTTACAGAATGTAACGCATATTGATGAAGGCATCATTATTCCAAACGGAAAAGTGGATTTAATTTTTTCAATCACAGGCAGCCATCAATTAAGTATCAGATTGTTAGGGCTGGAAACCAGGCCTAAAGCAGTCAATATAAAGGTCGCTGCTTTTTTTGCAGTGAATTTTAATCCGCTTGCTGTAGAGTATGTTTTTCAGGATTCCATTGCCGATATACTGAACAGCGGAAAAGAATTGCCCAATAATTTTTGGGGTTTTACTGCGGATGATTTAAACGATTTTGAGGCCTTTTGCGAAAAAGCCGCCCAAAAAATTCAATCCCTTTTACCCCGGAATATTGATGAACGCAAACGCAGATTGTTTGATTTGATCTCTGCTGCCAACGGCGAGATCTCTGTAAAAGAACTTTCCGAAAAAGTGCATTGGAGCGAACGGCAGATCAACCGTTATTTTAATCAGCAATTTGGTCTTTCATTAAAGGCTTACTGTGGCATTCTTCGCTTTCAGGCTTCACTTCCATATATTAAGGAAGGCGAGCTTTATCCGCAACTCAACTTTACAGACCAATCACATTTCATTAAAGAAATCAAAAAGCTTTCGGGAGTTTCGCCCAAAGAACTTTACAAAAACGAAAACGACCGTTTTTTACAATTTTTGATGTACGGCAAGCAATAATTTTGTGGCACCATTAAAAAACAGGTGCAAATGCTATTATACAATAAACAAATCGCCATCGTGGGTGGTGGCATGGCAGGCTTAACTTTGGCCAGATTGTTACAACAAGAAAATGTTGATGTAAAAGTTTATGAACGAGATCTTAACCGTAATGTGCGTGTGCAGGGTTCTACTTTAGATTTGCATGAGGGTACAGGTTTGGAGGCGATGAAACGCGCCGGATTGCTGGATGAATTTTATAAGCATCATCGCCCGGAGGCCAGCAGAATGGTGCTGGTAGACAAGCAGCTGCATGTACACTTCAATGAAAATACATTCGCAAAATTCGTGGCGGAAACACGTCCCGAAATTGACCGTGCGCCCTTACGTGATATTTTGCTCAATTCTTTGAAACCCGCAACGGTTGTATGGGACAGCCATTTTGTTTCAATGGAAAAACAAAATTCTGGCTGGAAAATTCATTTTAAAAACGGTACATCGGCGTATGCTGATCTGGTGATTGCAGCAGACGGAGCGAACTCACAGATTCGCCCGTATCTTTCTGACACAAAACCAGTCTATTCTGGCATTACCTTAATTCAAGGCGATATTTATGAGGTAGAAAGAAGCGGATCCAAACTTTTTTCTTTTGGAAAATTAATGGCTTTTGACGATGAGAAAATGCTCGGCTATGGCACCAAAGGCGATGGATCTGTAATGTTTATCCTTGCGTTCAAATGTCCTGAGAACTGGCTTGCCGAAAGTAGTATTGATTTCGGAAATAAAGAAGAAATTTTGAACTGGTTTAAAAAAGAATTTGCCGGGTGGAACGAAAACTGGCAGGAATTATTTACTAATGAAACGGTACAATTTACGCCGCGTCCGCAATATTATTTTCCGTTCGACCAGGCCTGGAAGACACAGGGAAACCTCACTATGATTGGCGATGCGGCACATAGAATGCCACCGTTTGCAGGTGAAGGCGCTAATGTGGCGATGCAGGATTCTTTTGAACTGGCGGAAGTGTTGACCAGCGGAAGATTTCCTGATATTGAAACCGCTATTTCGCATTTTGAAAAAGAAATGGTTGCCCGAGGTGCAGCTGCTACCGAAGACACCTTGAGAAATATGGAACGGATGTTCTCCAAAACCGGGCTGAAACAAATGGTGACGTTTTTCAGCCAGGTAACAAGCGGCTAAAATGACGGTAGTTATTGTGGTATTCGCTCAACCGATCTTTAACTAAAAAGTGTACTAATACACAAAGGCGGCGATTCTTTATTTCTTATTCGAAACTTCTTTCAGATAGCTGTTATAATTATAATAGGGTTCATGTGTTCTCGTATTGGGTATGAGATAGAGCATCCCATTCACATTATCAAGGATAAAATTGAAATGGCTAAGAATCTGATTTCCGAACAGGCTCGATCTACCGTTGGGGCTCGAAGGATTTGCTGCATTGGTAACAATATCTTAAATCGGACACCTCCTATCAGAGCATCTAAGCGTATAATCTTACGGCCATTAACTGTGGTAAGGGCTGACAGTTCATTCCAGTAATTTTTTCCGGATGTAAAATCTTCACCGATAAGCATCGCTCCGTCACGCCCTGTATCAAAAAGGAACCAAAATTTATATTTTTTGTTGTTATGAATTAGCAACAATGGTATTAAAGTAGATGATAAAGAAATAACAGGTATGTTGGCTGGACTTGCTTTTATCTCAAAAAGTTATAAAAGAAACAGAAAAAAGGACTCCAACCTTAAATAAATTCCGGGTTTGTGGAAAAGTCCTGCAGGAAATATATTTTTAGGAACATTTTAATTATAGCTGCAGGTAATTTATTTATATTTATATTTTAAAAAACATTAAATGATAAACAGAGGAAAGTTTTTTGATGGTTACAGATCCAATCTGGACCCGAATAAAAGACTAAGTCAGAAAGAAGTAAATGCATTGACGATGTTCTTAGACTTTGTTGATGCTTCATGGAAAATGTTTACAGTACCTCAGTGGGCATATGTTTTTGCCACGGTTTTCCATGAGACTAACGCAACTTTTTTACCGGTAAAGGAGGCTTATTGGCTTTCTGAGGATTGGAGAAAAAAGAATCTTAGATATTTCCCTTATTACGGCCGCGGGTACGTTCAGATCACGTGGAAGGATAACTACGCTAAATTCTCTAAGGATATTGGTGAGGACTTCGTGAAAAATCCAGACCTGGTCATGGTTCCGAAATATGCGTTTAGAATACTTGTTGATGGTTTTATGAACGGAATGTTTACAGGGAAAAAAATCAGCGATTACATCCATGGAGACGTAAAAGACTACAGGAACGCAAGAAGGTGCATCAATGGAACGGACAAGGCGGAACTCATCGCTGCATATGCTGTGAGCTTTGAAAATATTTTAAAAGACGTCGACATTTGACATATTTATAGGTTGAAATTCCGATGAAAATTGAAAGGTGTTATTAATTAGTGCCTTACGGTAATCTATAAAAGACTGTCTCCTACATTTGCTTAAACAAACATAGGAGACACTTACATTTTTTGAACAATTAATATATTCTACGTATGTGGTAGCAATACGTAAGTTATTTATTTCTTTTGAAGAAGATCAATCTGTTTTTTGATTTCCTGTATCTGCATTTTCAGATTTTCATTTTCAGCCTGTTGTTTTTCAATTAAAGCTTGTTGCTCCTGAATAGCTTTGGTAAGCACCGGGATAATTTGATTATAATTCATTCCATAATATTCATCTTTTGATGTTGGCGTCTCAACAGCTTCAGGAACTATTTTCTCCATTTCCTGGGCAATAAATCCCACCATGTGTTTTCCTTTGCCGTCTTTCCAGTTATACTCTACGGGTCTCATCTTCATAACGGAGGCAAGGCCGTAACGGGTGTTTTCAATGTCTTTTTTAAGCCGGAGATCAGAGGTTTGAATGGTCCCGTTTACAGCATACACAGCACTCCAACGATTGGTAGAAGCTCCAACTGAAAAGATTCCATCAATTGAAGGTACGATATGATCTGTAAAACCAATATAGCCTTCACCTGCATAATCAAAAGTTACACATGTTCCACATGGTACATTATGCAAATAGCCTGGAGTAATCGTAAAAATCGAAGCATTCGCTCCTTCAGTATCTTCTATTCTTAAGCCATTATAAACACCAAAATCAGGGCTTGACAAATGAAAACGACTAACGGGTGCCGTAGTTCCTATTCCAACATTACCACTTGAGGTAAACGTGGTTCCAAAAATTGAACCTGCAATATTCAAATTATTTCCATTATTTGTTATTGTAGTGGCTTGGGAAAGTGTTCCGCCAAGCTTTACATCATTTCCGGAAATATTCAAACCATTACTTGCCGTTACGGTATTTGCTGTGTTATTAATGATGGTGCCTTCCCAAGTGGTATTTGAACCAGTAAGTCCTGTATTAATCATTATCAGGGTGTTACCATTTTTTTTCAAGCTATTGTGAGAAATAAAAAAAATATCATGGTTACCGGGAAAATGCAGGAAAAAATACACCTGATTATAGACGATCTCAGGAATTGTTTCCTTTCCATACGGTTATTTGTACAAATAAGATTATTTATTTACCTAATTTTTGTTGAACTTGTGCAGGATAACGTTCGCCTGTAATTTTAATGTTTGCTAATGCAGAATTGATTTTGTGGAGTTCATCATCACTTAATGGAATGTTTACGCTCCCAATATTTTCTTGTAAGCGATGCAATTTCGATGTTCCCGGAATAGGGACAATGAAAGGCTTTTGAGCTAACAGCCAGCCTAATGCTATTTGTGCGGGGGTGGCGTTTTTGTCTGTCGCAACGGAAAGAACCAAATCAACCAGTGCTTGGTTGGCTTCCCTGTTTTCCCTGCTAAAACGTGGCGACATATTTCTTGCATCAGTTTTATCCAACTCTACATCTGCGTTTATTGTTCCTGTTAAAAATCCTTTTCCTAACGGACTGAAAGAAACAAAGCCAATTCCCAATTCTTCCAAGATTGGAATAATTTCACTTTCAGGTTCACGATAGAACATTGAATATTCACTTTGCAATGCCGTTACAGGTAAAACAGCGTGTGCCTTTAAAATGATGTCGGTGCTTACCTCACACAAACCAAAATGCTTTACCTTCCCCTCTTGTATCAAGTCTTTTACTGTACCTGCAACGTCTTCTATAGGAATATTCGGGTCATATCTGTGCTGATAAAAAACATCAATTACGTCTGTTCTCAATCTTTTTAAAGAAGCTTCTGCAGTGGCTTTTATATTCCCGGGACTACTGTCTAATCCCAATCTGCCATCGCCGTCTTTAAAACCGAATTTTGTAGCAATTACAACTTCTTTACGTAGCGGTTCAAGTGCTTCGCCGACCAAAAGTTCGTTTTCTCCATACCCTTGTGCAGTATCAAAAAACGTAATACCGTTTTCAACAGCCGAACGGATTAACTTTATGCTTTCTTCTTTCGCGGGGGCGTTTGGAAAACTTAATCCCATGCAACCAAATCCTAATGCAGAAACTTCTAATCCGCTATTTCCTAATTGTCTTGATTTCATCTTTTTTGATTTAAATTTGATCGTACAAAGTTGACTCAATAAAAAACAAAACCATTTGCCATTTGACAAAAAGCGGTTTTTAGCGGGTATTAAAGTAACGTTTTACCTGTTTTTATTCTTTGAGGTATTTTACTGAAAATTATTTTAAAAATACAGGTAATAGGATTTCATCTACCATCATTGCAAGTCTTTTTTTTGTAATGGCATTAGGTCTGATTAGATTTTCTGTGCGTATAAGATCGTAGGGCAACATTAAAGTTATTTGACTTGTTTTTTTGATTTTTTCTCCTCTTTTCTCCGCATTTGTCAAAATTTCTTTCGTAGCGTTCAGGTATTTTACAATCGCTTGTTGATGTACAGGAAGTTCGTTAGCATCGTCTTTATCCTGCGATCTTAAAAAATAGTAGTTGTTTATTATTTCGGCGCCAATCTCCGAATAAGCTTTTTGGTAAACGGTTAGTAGTTGTATAAAGTCTTTTCGCAGACTTCCATTGTCTTTTAATTCCTTAAAAAATAATCCATCAAACAGCTTTTTCGCCTTGTACGCGTATATTTCTTGAAGCAGGTCAAAAGTTGTCGCCCATCTTCTGTACAAAACTGTCCGGCTGGTATTGGCTTCATCGGCTATTTGCTGAAAGGTCAGGTTAGTAATCTTTACCGTTGCTGCTAACCTCATCGTTGCATCATACAAACTTTCCAATAGTTCATCTCCACGTCTTCTGCTATTTTTGGTCTGGCTCATGTTTTTTTGCAAAGATAAAAATATTAGAAACAATATGTATCTTATTTGGATATTCTTTTTATCTTTGTATTAAGGTACAATTTGAATCTTAATTTTTTTAAAAATGAGTAAGGAAAAGCAACAGAATACTTTATGTACGGACGAATTGAGAGCGTTTTTTAAAAGTCATCATGACAAACTCTTGTGTACGGCAAATAAGAAGGGTGAGCCGTCCATCGCTTTGATGGGAACGCCACGATTAAACTGCGAAGGAAATATTGAATTAGAATTAAGCGATAATCCCTCTGTTTCACTAAACAATATCTTAGAAAATAAAGCAGTAGTTTTTCTGGTTTATGAACCCGCTGCGCGGGCAAGAGATTATAAAGGCGTAAGGATTTATGCAGAAGCCATTGAAATACTTACGGAAGGTGAAAAGTTAGAAAATATCAGGGAAAACCTTAGAGCAAAGTTTGGTGATGAAAAAGCCGATGAATTAGTAGCGACTGCCACTTTCAGTATTACAAAACTGCGCCCCATTGTTGACCGGGGACAGCATTGGAGCGAACCGCCTTTTGGGAATGCCTAATATTTTCTTTGGATTTAAAGTCTGTCTGTAAAAAAGTTTTAATTTTTTGTTCATAGGTCAGTAACAGGAATTATTCCAGCTATTACTCATGTTTGGCATAGCCAGGATAATTAATCATAAAAAAAGCGAAGTCCTTTCGGACCCCGATTTTTATAACTTACAGATATGAACATTATGATTAGCGTGCAGCCCTTTTTATCTCGCAGATTTTTTCAACGTGTTGAAAATTTGAGAAATCTGTGGAAAATAAAAAGTATTTGAAGAAAAAATCAATTAAGTGACTGCCTGAATTCTAACGGAGACATACTCGTTTTCTTTTTGAACAGTGTACTGAAAGACTGGGAATGTTCAAATCCAAGTTCGTAAGCAATCTCACTCACTGAAAGGCCAGTTGTTGAAAGCTTCTCTTTTGCTTTATTGATCAGCTTTTCATGAATATGCTGCTGGGTATTTTGTCCGGTATGAATTCTCAAAAGATCACTCAAATAGTTCGGCGAAAGATTCATGGCTTCAGCAATTTGATGGACAGTTAATAATCCCTTGTCTAAATAATCCTGATTAAAATAATCATTCAGGTAAGATTCAAATTTTGTCAAAAGCTGATGACTTCCACTTTTTCGGGTGATAAACTGTCTCTCATAAAAGCGCTTAGAATAATTCAATAACAATTCAATCTGTGACAAGATAATTCCCTGTGTATGACGATCGATATGCTGACACTCCTTATCAATTTTAAACATGATTTCCAGCAAATCATTCTCTTCCTCTTCGGATAAATGCAAGGCTTCATTCACAGCATATGAGAAAAATCCATAAGACGAAATGGTTTTTGCCAGAGGATGTTTCAGTAAAAAATCTTCATGAAAGATCAGGAGATATCCTGTATTTTCACAGTCCATTGTCTTCAGATCCAGATATTGAACCTGATTCGGGGCTGTAAAGCTCAATACGCCTTTATCATAGTCATAATGCTGCTGCCCATATTTTATTTTTCCTTTCGCATTCCGTTTCAAGGCAACACAGTAATATCTGCTTATAAAGCCTTTCCAGATGTCATCTTCTATGAAAACACTTTTATAAAGATTGATCACGCTTACCATCGGATGCTTCGGTTCAGGAAGAGAAAGTAGTTTGTGAAATGCCGAAATAGATTTTATGGTATTCATAGCTTTAAATAATTATTAAAGTTACGAATTAATAATCCAGAAGTCCCATTCCAAATTCATCATAAGTTGCACCTGTATCCGTTCCCAAAGGGGCAATGCTTTCCAGTTTTTGAAGTTCGGTTTCGCTTAGCTGAATGCCTGCAGCTTCAATATTCTGTTCAAGATACTTTCTACGTTTCGTTCCCGGAATAGGTATAATGCCTTTGCTAATGATCCAGGCCAGGGCCAGTTGAGATGAAGTGATGTTTTTTTCTTTAGCCAGGCTTTCAATGGCTTCTACCAGTTCGATGTTTTTATGAAAATGCTGCTCCTGAAAGCGTGGGATTCCTCTTCTGAAATCATTTTCAGGCAAATCATCAATCGTGCGGATCTGACCGGATAAAAATCCTCTTCCCAAAGGAGAATATGCTACAAAGCCAATTCCCAGCTCGTCCAAAGTTTTAAGAACGCCTTTTTCTTCAACGGTTCTTTCAAAGAGAGAATATTCACTTTGAACTGCAGAAACAGGATGAACAGCATGGGCCCTTTTCACTATTTCAGAAGATACTTCTGACAATCCGATATAACCGATTTTTCCTTCTTTCACCAAATCGCTCATCGCTCCCACAGTTTCTTCAATAGGTGTATTTTTATCAAGACGGTGCATATAATAAAGGTCGATATAATCTGTTTTTAGATTTTTCAGAGAGCGTTCGACAGATTTTTTTACATACTCTTTTGTCCCGTTGATTTTCCAGGTTACCTGCTCATTATCGTCAATTTCCCAACCGAATTTTGTTGCAATAATATACTGGTCACGATGACTTCCAATAGCTTTCGCAATTAGTTGTTCATTTTTGAAAGGACCGTAAAGGTCTGCCGTATCCAGAAAATTTGCACCCAGCTCCAGGGAACGGTGGATCGTTGCGATTGCCTCTTTCTCATTGGCTTTGCCATACATATCTGCATCACCAAAACCAGTCATTCCCATACATCCCAAACCTATATTCGGAACAACTAGTCCCTGACCTCCTAATTTTATCTGATTCAATTTCATATTGTTGATTTTATTGATACAAAATTCAGCAAAAATTAAAAGGAGGCTGTATGCAAAACCACGGTTGTCGTATGCAAATTACGGAATGTGGTTTTTATTTTAAGCAAATAAATACAATAAATAAAGCAAATACCATTATTCCTAAAATTGGGAGGGTTTATTTCCCACTAATTTTTTTCCTGTGCTTTTTGCCCCAGCTTTCTAATGGTTTGGAAATTTCTTCCAAACCCAAACCATAAGCAGTAACATAATATTCTATCCTAACAGGATAGTCGTCAATTACATTTCTTGTAATCAATAAATTTTCTTCCAGGTGTTTCAACTCTTTGGACAAAACACGATTGGTGATTTTAGGGATAGAATTTGAAATGTCATTAAACCGCTTGTTTCCACTGTAAATAGAAAGGATAATCGGTATTTTCCATTTCCCGCCAATGACAAACATAGTGTCTTGTATGGCCTTTATTTTGTCTTGAAATCGATTTTCTTCTTTCATTATAAAACCAGGTATCCTTTTGGATACAGGTATCAAATATATACTTTGTTGTTGTTAGTTTTGTATTATAACAAAGAAAAATTTAAACGAATGAAAACTATCTTCATTACAGGTGCTTCTTCAGGAATTGGAAAAGCAGCCGCAAAACTCTTTCAATCAAAAGGCTGGAACGTAATCGCTACAATGCGAAATCCTGAAAAAGAAACTGAATTGACTAAACTTGAGAATGTAACCGTTTTGCCTTTGGATGTTACCCATGTTGAACAAATAAAAGCAACCGTAGCCAAAACTATTTCGTTATCCGAAATAGACGTTGTGCTGAACAATGCGGGCTATGGTTTAATGAGTTCATTGGAAGCCTTTACTGATGAAAACATAGTGAAACAGGTGGACACCAATTTTTTGGGAACGGTGCGTGTTACCCAGGCATTTATTCCTCATTTCCGGGAAAAGAAAAGTGGCTTATTTATCAATGTAACTTCTATTGGTGGACATACCGGTTTCCCTTTCACGAGCGTTTATAACGGCACAAAATGGGCGGTAGAAGGGTGGAGCGAATGTTTATCTATTGAATTATCCATGTTTGGAGTTGGCGTTAAAACGGTTTCACCGAGTGCTACAAATACGAACTTATTTAGTCATAATTCAGATGTAAAATCGCTTCCGTATTATGAAGCTGTTGAAAAGAAAATGTTAAGTATGGTTAAACCTGTTTCTACCCCCGAGGAAATTGCAGATGTGATTTATGAGGCAGCCACAGATAACAAAGACCAACTACGTTATTTCGCAGGTAAAAGTTCACAGGGCATTTATGACCGGCGTATGGAAATAGGCGCAGAAGCATCTAGAAAAGAAATTAAAAAAATGTATTTTGATAAATTGAATGCTTCAAGTGATTAATGTTATATCATATGCATTGTATGGTGATGTGCAAGGTTATGGTTTTGTTCCAAACTTATATAGAGCATCATTAAAACGGCCTGGGAAATTTTAATTCCTCAGGCCTTCATTTTCTATTATTAATCGGCTTTTTATCAACTTACAGTCGGTGCTTTTCCAAATTTCTTCTTAAAGGCGTTGGAGAAATGGGACAGGCTCTCAAACCCAAGATCGAGATAGATAGACGAGGGTCTTTTGTTCTTACTTTCAATTAAGTGACGCGCCTCATTCAATCTTTTATCCTGCAACCACTTCCGTGGCGGCATACCGAAGGTCCTCTGAAAATCCCTTTTAAATCCGGAAAGACTTCTCCCTGTGAGCTGTGCAAACTTTTCGACCGGAACATTGAAATGATAATTGCTAAGCATAAATCTTTCCAGGTCAATCTTATAAGGCTCAGAGAAATCGAACAAAAAATTACGGAGCGCCGGAACAGCAAGCAGCATTAATTTGATTCCCTCCTTCACTTTTAAAAGTCCCATTTCATCGGTCATTTTATCACCAGAGCTTTGGGCGTAGGGTATGATGGATTGAAAGTATCCTTTCAGGAAATCATTATTCGGAAGAAATAAATTCCGGAGTCCTGTGTATTTACCATCAGCTTCGATTTTTTCTTCAAGGGCGATCTTGCGCATCAGATCCTCCTGAAGCGATATGACGACCGTTTCATAATGACCACCGGGTTCAGGTGTTTTGGTGAGCGTTCCCAGCTGATTTTTGTGGATCAGCAATACTTCTCCGGCACTAATGACAAGATTCTGCTCCGAAGTCTCAAGGATCATCTGACCCGAGACCTGCATGACCAAAGTATGGTGATTCCAGACGCATGCCTTTTCTTTCCGTTGTGAGGAAAGGTAAGAATAAAATATAACGCCGGGAAGAATTTCTGCTGGACTTTCCATTTATCTTTGTAGGTAGGTGCCGCCTTTGATGGCCCCTGGTGCAAATGTACTGTTTAAAACGTTCATTTCCTCCGTTGTAATAACAATATCCATGGCAGCTATGTTTTCAGGCAGCCTTGATCTTCGGCTCATGCTGACCAATGGCATGAAATTTTCGCCCTGTTGTTTTACCCAGGCTATCGCCAGCTGTGTAGGGGTGACCCCTTTGCTGTGGGCCATCTTCTTCAGGACGTCGACTTTTTCAAGATTTTGAATGAGATTGTCACCCTGAAAACGCGAGAAGTGATTTCGGTAATCCCCGGCTGGGAGAGGTGCATGCAGGTCACCCGTTAAAAGACCTTCAGCCGTGTTGGCAAAAGCTACTACAGCAATTCCCAATTCCTTAGCTGCGGGCAACAGATCACTTTCTATCTGACGGTCTGCCAAAGAATAACCGATCTCCAGCGCACTGATCGGGTAAATACTGTTAGCCGCTCGAAGCTGATCAGCAGTTATTTCTGACGCGCCAATATGGCGAACTTTGCCTTCCTCAACAAGTCCGGCGATTGTTCCGATGATGTCCTCAATCGGAACACTGCCATCTATTCTGCACGGCTGGTAAAGGTCAATCGTATCAATTCCCAAACGGGTTAGAGAGTAATTGACAAAGTTTTTGATGGATGCAGGCCGAAGATCCAGACCAATCCATTGACCGTTGTGGAAAATAGCACCAAATTTGACACTGATGAAGGCATCATCCCGTCTTCCCTTAATGGCTCTCCCAATGAGCATTTCGTTGTGGCCTGCACCATAAAAATCTCCGGTATTCAGGAAGTTGATTCCGTTATCCAAAGACTGGTGAATGGTAGCAATACTTTCCGTTTCATCCGGTGTCGGACCGCCCCATACTGATGACATTCGCATACATCCCAGACCAAGCTTTGAAACCATAGGTCCGTTTTGACCCAATTGAATTTTAGTAATTTCTGACATTTGATTGTTTTATGTGATAGGACAAAGATCTCTATTTTATTAACTAAACAGCTTTCTTCTACGGTCCAATTTACTTGTCTGTATGGTTCAATAAGGTAGACAGACCGGCACTATAGATAATCTGCACTTTAGGATATTATCTGAATTTTTGCGATACTTCCTTCTAAAGTTGCATGCTTCCCCAATAAAGCAGGTATTTTATGCTTTATCAATTTTCAGCGATTCCGTATTCCAGCCCCCACTTCTGTAACTCAATAATGATAGGTTCTAATTTCCGGCCTTTTACTGTTAATGAATATTCAACGGTCGGCGGTACTGTTGCAAAGGCTTTGCGAATTACAATATCATTTTCTTCCATATTCTTTAATTCTTTGACAAGCATTCTTGTACTGATTCCGGGTATCATCCTTTCCAATTCCTTAAAGCGTTTCTTTCCATCAATCAGCGCGTAAATGATCGACATGGACCATTTTCCCCCAATAATATCCAGTATTTTCTGAAGTTCGCATTTATTTTCAATTTTTTCTGTTTTTTCTTTATCCATAACTATCTGGTTGACAATAAAAGATACATTCAGGTTATTAGTATACATTCGTGTAACTACTTGCAAATATAAAGTAATGGAAATAGATTTGGGACTTAATTTTAAATAAAATTCATTATGTATGATTCTTTAAAAGGAAAAGTGGCCTTGGTAACAGGCGGTACGAAAGGAATAGGTAAGTCTATTGCCGATACGCTTAGTGCAAACGGAGCAATAGTAATAATTACAGCCCGCAGTGAATCAAAAGACAACTCTAACCACCATCATTTTATAGGTGCTGACCTTACTCGGGCAGACAGTGCGGGAACAGTTGCAAAAGAGATAGTAGAAAAGTACGGGAAAATAGACATTATCGTTAATAACGCGGGTGCCAATTTAAGTCCTGGAGGAGGTTTTAGCACATTAGAAGATGAAGATTGGTTCAAAGACTGGGAACTTAATTTTATGTCGGTGGTTAGAATCAACAAAGCATTATTACCTGTTATGCTTCAGCAGAAAGAGGGTGTGATCATCAATATATCTACAGGAGCTGCGAAGCAGCCAATCTGGGATATGACGATGTCTTACTCATCGGCCAAGGCCGCATTGAATGCGTACAGCAAAGCGCTGGCGAATGAAGTCGGACCAAAAGGCGTCAGAGTGAATACTGTTTCTCCAGGCGCGGTAAAAACACCGCTCATGAATGAATTTATTGAAAATGTTGCCCGGCAGTCAGGGTCAAGTTTTGAAGAATCCTTTCAAAATATCATTAAGACTGTCGGCGTGCCGATGGGAAGGATGGCAGAACCTGATGAAGTAGCGAACATTGTTGCTTTTCTTGCTTCTTCTGAAGCTCGATACATCACAGGAGCTAATATTTCTGTGGATGGAGGAGCTTCGCCCACCGTATGATAAGTTTTTATTTTCCATAGTTGCTGTTACTTGATGATTTCAAAACAACTATCAAAATTTAGGACTTAAAAACTTAAGGAAACCTTTGGGATTAGGTTTCCTTAGTTGTGAACGCAGGAGGAGTCGAACCCCCAACCTTCAGAGCCGTAATCTGACGCTCTATCCAATTGAGCTATGCGTCCTGTTTAGGTTTGCAAATATAGTACTTTTTTGCTTTCTTTGAAAGATGAAACTAAGAATTTTACTGCTATTTATACTTTGTACGCTAACCTCCTGTAAAAGAGAACAAAAAATATCATCGCCGGACTGGATCTCCGTTTCCGGCAGGTTGCAGTATCGGGAGCAGGATCATGTTTTGCATCTGAAATCGGGGAATTTCACCTATGATTTCAAGTCAGATAAGATCCCCTTCAAAAAGGTTATTCTGTTAAATGCCAGTATGGCGGGCTATATTTCAGAGTTGGGAGCTGAGAATATGATCGTTGGTGTTTCAAGTCCTGAGTATATCTATTCCGAAAAAATTCAGAGCTTAATCAAAGAAGGGAAGATCCGGAATGTAGGGAATGAGCAGAAATACGATGTGGAAAGGATAATTGCGCTGAAGCCTGACGCTATCTTTACCAACCATATAGCCAGCTTTGATAATACCTATCAGCTTTTAAAAACAAATGGAATCCAGGTAATATTTTTGGACGAATATATGGAGCAGAAACCTTTGGAAAAGGCCGCTTATATCAGGCTTTTCGGAAAGCTTTTGGGAAAAGGGAAGGAGGCTGACGCAAAATACAGTGAAATCGAAAAAAAATATAATGAACTGAAACGGCTGGCCTCCGGGACGAAGGAAAAGCCAATGGTTCTGGCAAATGAAATGTATGGTGACGTATGGTATCTTCCGGGGGGAAAGACCTCTGTTGCCAACTTCATTGCAGATGCCAACGCTAACTATATTTTAAAGGAGAACAATGATGAAAAAGCTGTGACGATGAATTTTGAAGAAGTTTTTTCAAAATCAGCCGGAGCCCGATACTGGGTGAATGCAGGAAATCATGTTTCTAAAAAAGAAATGCTGGGAATGAATCCGGTTTACAGCAAATTAGATGTTTTCAACAATGGTAAGATCTACGGCGTAGGCGGCAGGGAAAAACAAAAGGCAAATGATTTCTTTGAAAGCGGGATCGTGAGAGCGGACCTGGTTCTGAAGGACTACATCAAAATTTTTCATCCGGAGCTGTTACCCGGTTATCAGCTGACTTATATGAAAGAATTACAATAAATCATAGTATTTACTTATTTTTGCATTTCCTTTAGAACGTTATGTGGAAGAAAATTAAACAGCTTTTGTTCATCGCCATCATCCTGAATATCGCATTCATCATATGGTGCCGGTTTTTTAATCCCCCGATCACCCTTACCCAGATAGGAGGCCTTTTTGAGTACGGAAAACTGCAGAGAGATTATATATCCTATGATGACATGGGAGATAAAGTAAAAAAGGCAGTTATCGCATCAGAAGATCAGAAGTTCTTTACCCATAACGGGTTCGACTATACTGCAATTGAAAAGGCTATGAAGAATAATGAAAAGGGTAAAAAATTAAGAGGAGGAAGTACCATCTCACAGCAGACGGCCAAAAATATTTTTCTCTGGCAAGGAAGAAGCTGGTTTAGAAAAGGACTGGAAGCCGTTTATACCTTTATTATAGAAAAAGTCTGGAGCAAAGATATTATCCTTGAAAGGTACCTTAATTCCATTGAAATGGGACAGGGAGTGTTTGGGGTGGAAGCTGCCTCGCAATACTATTTCGGGAAACATGCCAAAGATCTTACAACTTCAGAAGCCGCATGGATAGCCGCCGTCTTGCCTAATCCGAAAAAATATGACCCCAAGAACCCTTCAGCCTATTTGAAAAAGAAACATAACTGGATCATAAGACAGATGAGGAATGTGAGTTTGAAATAGTATCTTTGCATTGATGAAATGGTTTAATTCCGGTACAAATTTTGAGTCTGTTCTTAAAAAATACTTTTCTTTTAAGAACGAAACTCTTTCATTAGAGCCTTTTGCCGAATTTTTAGACGGCATAAAAAGGGCTGATTTTACGGAGGTGCTGAATTTTTTCAGGGCTAACCCCGGTTTTACCGAGAATTTTAAATATTATATTCATCATATTTTTGAAGGAAGACCGTTTAACCTCTCTCTCACCGAGGCCAATATTCTTTCTGAGAATGCTTTTTTCCCCGAGCTTAAAAAAAGGATCCTGAACAAAGTATTGCCACCCGTAGAAAATGAAAAAACGGTGTGGTACATGATTGACAATATCAGCCTACGCCCGAAAGGGGATTTGAAATACCTCCACAATCTCCCTGAAAATGAAGTCGATGAATTTTTTCATATTCTGGGAATAGCGGATTTTATTAAAAAGCCCGAAGTGAAGAAGGAGATGATCTTCTCCATGAATATCCTTTCCTGGAGGGTTACGGGGATGGCAATGGAAGTAGAGGTCGTGAGGATGGCTCCCGAATATCGTAATTTCGACAATCCGTTCCTGGCCTTACAGAATGAGCTGGAAGGGCTGGCAGAAGAGCTGGATAAGGATCCCGGGCTTCAGCTTCATTCCAAAGACAGCAGATACAAACAGATCAAGATCTATATTGAGCAATGCCTGGAATTTGTGAATATTGCCTTCAAAAACTCTTCCAAATACGGGATTTCGGGCAAAATTAACCAGTCGCTCCTTAAAATCCGTCAGCAGATACAGAGGATTTATGAAATTGTACAATTGCTGGTGATCGATACCGAGGAAGATGTTATTCTTAATTCCAAACAGCTGGTATTTAATATTCTCAGCTATAAATCCCATAAAAATAATATCTCGGAACTCATCAATGACAGTACGAGACTGATCTCACACCTTATCACAAACCACACAGCCGAAACAGGATCCCATTATATCACCTCTACCCGAAAGGAGTATATGACCATGTTCTATAAAGCCAGCGGAGGCGGGATCATCGTAGGGGCATTGTGCGTTTTGAAGGTTCTTTACGGCTATATCCCGGGAAGTGATTTCTCCCATGCCTTTTTCTACTCGATGAATTATGCTATGGGATTCGTGATGATCTACCTGATGAGCTTTACACTGGCAACGAAACAGCCGGCAATGACTGCCGCTACCATGACCAAGGTGCTTGCGGAGGAAGGAAACAGCAAAAGAAACAATACGGAATTCGCTCACCTGGTATCCAAGCTATTCAGAAGCCAGTTCATCGCTTTTGTGGGAAACGTTTTGCTTTCTTTTCCGGTAGCTCTGATAATCATCTACGGGCTGGATGTATTCTTTTCCCAGAACCTGGCCGTAGACCGGTCAGACAAGTTGCTGAAGGATCTGGACCCGTTCCGGTCCAAGGCTGTACTGCATGCATGCATTGCAGGCTTTTATCTTTTTATTTCAGGCATCATTTCAGGAAATATAGGGAATAATTCGGTTTTTTACCAGATTCCGGAAAGAATAGCCAGAAATTTGTCTATCAGGAGGCTTTTTGGGCCTAAGTTCGCAAAAGGCCTGTCAAAATACTATGCTAAAAACTGGCCCGGAATCGTTTCAAATTTCTGGTTCGGAGTTTTCCTGGGAGCTACCGCTCCGGTAGGGTTGTTTCTGGGTCTGGATCTGGACATCAGGCATATCACCTTTGCTGCCGGGAATTTTGCGTTGGGTTTATATGGAAAAGATTTTTCCGTAGATTCTTATACCTTCTGGCTCTCTTTCATCACGGTATTTCTGATAGGCTTTTTTAATTTCCTGGTGAGCTTTACCTTATCCATGTTCCTGGCCTTCAGATCCAGAAAGCTGAATTTCGGACAGGTAAGCGAAATTTACAAAGAAATATTCAGGTATTTTTTCAAGCACCCGCTTAAATTTTTCCTTCCGATACGCTCAAGGCTGGATAAAAAGGCAGATGATCTGATGAGCAGTACCATCCCTACAAAATCTGAAGATCACTAAACTGGTCTTCACCGAATTTGTCCCGGAACTTTTTCAGATAGAAGTTTTTTCGCATTTTAAAATCATTTTTCAGCAAGGGTGAACTGATCTTGATGATAATGACCTTATCTTGGATATTGACGCTTGCAATCTCGTTGAAGAGGCTTTCATCAAGATATTCTTCAAGAAAGTCTCTGATCTCAAAAGCCAGCAGCTTATCCTCAAATCCATACATCTTTGCGAAGGATCTTACCAGTTCGGAAGATTGATATTCACGCTTTTTTTTCTTCATTGTCAGGATGGCTTATAGTGGTTGTATGATCCGGTCTCTGTGACCTGGCTGTATTTATATTTAAATCTCAAAAATTACACTTTCTTCATTGATTTTTTTCACTACATTTTCTGTTCGCTCCTTATGCGTATCAGTGATAAAGATCTGCCCGAAATTCTCCTGATTTACCAGCTCGATCAGCTGGGAGACACGGATATCATCAAGTTTGTCAAAAATGTCATCCAGCAGGAGAACAGGCGTTTTCTTCGTTAATTCCTTTATAAGGCTCATCTGCGCCAGTTTCAGGGATATCAGAAAAGACTTCTGCTGTCCCTGGGAACCCGTTTTTTTAATCAGGATATGGTCCATCTCAAAGAGCAGATCGTCCTTATGGATCCCCTTTGAAGTATAGGTGAGCATCCGGTCCCTTTCCAGGCTTTCCTGTAGAAGATCATTAAAAGGACTTTCCAGAAGATGGGATTCGTAGATCACGGACACGGTTTCTTTGCCACCGGAAATGGTGTGGTAGAAATTCTGTACAATAGGATTGAGCCTGGCTACAAAATCTTTCCGTTTTTCAAAGATCCTGGTCCCGAAACTGATAATGGGATCATCATAAATTTCAAGAGAATCCTTATCAAATGTCCTGTTTTTAGCAAAATATTTCAGCAGGGCATTTCTTTGCTGGATGGTTTTCTGATATTGGATCAGGTTAAAAAGATACTCGGTATCCGTCTGGGAGATCATAGAATCCAGAAACCTTCTTCTGCTTTCCCCCGAGTCTGAAATTAAATTTGAATCATAAGGGGAGATCATCACGCTGGGCAGGTAGCCGATGTGATCTGCCAGCCTTTCATAGCTCTTATCATTTTTTTTAATGATCTTTTTGGCATCTTTAGGCTGGAAGACCTTAATGATATCTTCACTTTCCTCATTCAGAATCTCCGCTTCGATGGTGAAAAAATCCTCGTCTTTTTTTATGTTGTTAATATCCGTGTTTCCCAGAAAGCTTTTTCCTACCGACAAATAATGGAGCGCATCCAGAATGTTGGTTTTGCCCGCACCGTTGTTTCCCACAAAACAATTGATCTGCGGTGAAAATTCAAACTTTTTTTCAGAATGATTCTTGAAATTATACAGGGAAAGTTTGTTGATAATCATTCTTCAAAAATACTTCATTATTCCTAAAAATAAAAAAGGAAGTGCCGAGCAGGTTTCTACTCCAAATGAAAAATAAGCATCACTGTTTTCGTTTTCAGAAAAATAGATGAGCACATAAGTGACAATGGCTGAAAGATAAAAAGCGGATGAATATTCAGGTTCCAGGTAAAAAATGGCAAGCATTGTACTCAGGAAAACAAGGATATAAGCAATGTATTTTGTATTCTGTATCCCGATCAGCTTGGGGAAAGTCTCTACTGTGTCACTTTTCATATCCCGGATATCGAAAGGCAGAACCAGGGCCGTGATAAAAAAGAAGCTGATAAGGAAGATCGGAAAATTAAATTCCGGCAAAGTAAGCCAGCAATTGACCAACGCCCATACCAGTCCTACATAAAAGACCTTCAGCAAAGGGATCTTCCTGATATATACATCCAGAAAGAAGCTGTTATAAAGCAACCCCAAACCAACTATTATGGACCATTTCAACAGCCGTACCTCATTATGGTTATGAATGATCAAAAAAGCGCAGATAATGCCTGCGATGACATTCAGGACCAATATTTTTAAGAAATGGCGTGTATACTGGTATTTGGTATAAAGATAGCCGCTGAAATAGGTGATGAAAATCAGGATAACGGTGGGGAAACGGAACGTGTTTTGCTCTTCCATGAAAAATACTGCAAAAAGGGTTCCCATCAGGGAGACATAAATTTGACTGTCAATTACAGTTTTTTTCAGTATTTTTAAGAAGTTCATTTATCAAAAATAACATATATGGAAAAAAAATCCAAGATTTTAGTGCTTTTACTTTTTATACTGAACTTTTCAGCTGTTTTTTCCCAGCAATACTATGATGCACAATGGAAAAAAATAGAGGGGAACAGTCAGAAAGGAGCATATAAATCCAACCTTCCCATCATTTTAGACATTCAGAACCAGGCTATGAAAGAAAATAATACACTTCAGCTTATCCGCTCCCTCAAAGCGGAATTTAGTATTGTAAAACTGACCGTGGATGATGACCAGAATGATGCCGCGTCCAGCTTTTTTGTCAAACTGCAGGAGGTGGAAAAACAGTTGAAAGGCGGGGAAAAACTGCTCTACACTGTCTTATTGAACAGCTTTTTCATGGATTACTATGATATGAACTCCTGGAAGGTTAACGGAAGGACCAATCTGAACTCTCAGGATGTTTCACAGATCGAAACCTGGAGCAGGCTCGACTTTAAAAGCTACCTGGCTAAAAATTTCCGGGATCTTGATCAGCAGCAACAGGAAATGAAAAAGATCTCTTTAAAAAAATATACAGATGTTTTCTCCAACACAAAAAATATAGAGTATTTCCCCACTTTATGGGAGTGGTATGCTCTGAAGAAGATAAGCTTTCTGTCGGATAACCAATTGTTCACAAAAAATGAGCTGGCTGAAAACAGGAATGAGGTCAACAGGACCTTTGACGAACTGATCGCGCAGAATAATGGAAATTCAAAACTGTATTTCATGCACCAGAAACTACTGGATAACTGTAGTTTCAACCTGTGTAAAGACAGGCTGGAGCAACTTCAGGCTCTGATGAGATCTGATGTGGAAGGCGATTATAAAGTGCTGATCGCAGAAGAGATCATAAATG
Organism: Chryseobacterium gossypii; assembly: GCF_041361455.1. Taxonomy (NCBI): domain Bacteria; kingdom Pseudomonadati; phylum Bacteroidota; class Flavobacteriia; order Flavobacteriales; family Weeksellaceae; genus Chryseobacterium; species Chryseobacterium gossypii. Next base: position 63,342 of record NZ_JBGCUR010000016.1, read on the forward strand.
AGCTTATAAGTGAAAAGAAAGGAAAAGAAGCTCTGGAAATCGCTGCCCAGGCCAAAAGCCGGTATCCTGATTCCCCATTCATAGAGAATATTAAAAACAGGGAAACCCAGATCATTAACCCTTTTCTGAATATCAGGTATGAGCAGCAAACCCAAAGCAACCTGCCGGTTCATTTCGTTGCTGAATACAAGAATCTTTCGGAGTTTACACTCAATATATATGAGGTAAAAGAATCCTTTACGCCGTTCCTGCAATATGCGAGAAGCTCTTATTCTGACGTATATGGCAAGCTGAAGAAAAACCTGGTAAGGAAGGAAACTTACCAGATTCCTGATCCGAAAGATTACCAGGCTCACAGAACATCCCTGGAAATCAAGCCGCTTCCATCCGGTATTTATATTGTTGAATATCTTGCTGCCGGAAAAGATTCAAAGGATGATATTTCCCGGCAGAATTTCTATTTCCTCGTATCGGAAAATAAGATCATATACCAGAACAAGGCAGACAGGAATAACCCTTCCGATGAGCTGAAGCTGGTGAACAGTGAAAACGGAAAACCGGTAGCCAATGAAAATCTTATTTTGTATGAATTTGTCAACAATCAGACCCTGAATAAGATCGAAGGTAAAACCAGTGAGAATGGTGTCTTCAAATTCCCACAGACACAAAATAAAGAGTACTACAGGAGCTTTCTGATCCAGCAGCCCCGGACAAATGATTTTCAGCTGATGCAGGTGTATGGAAACACCTATGAAGAAGATTATGATCCTAACAAGCAAAACCGCACAGCAGCCCGGATTTTTACGGACAGGGCGATCTACAGACCCGGACAGACTGTTTATTTTAAGGTGATAAACACCAGTATCAATAAAGAAATTGAATCCGTTACATCTGGTTTAAAACAAAAGATCACCCTATTAGATGCCAATAATGAAGAAGTTTCCAGCCAGAATTTCACCACCAATGAATTTGGTTCCTATCACGGAAGCTTTATCCTGCCGAAAGGTAAGTTGAACGGGACCTTTTATCTGACCACTGATGGAAATACTCAGGGATATAGAAATATCCGCGTGGAAGAATATAAAAGACCGAAGTTTGAAATCACTTTCGATCCGGTAAAAGATGAATACAAATATGGGCAGACCATTGAGCTTAAAGGTAAGGCCATGATGTTCTCCGGGGTTGCACTAAGCAATACAAAAGTAGAATATGAGATCAAGAAGCATAATATCCGTTGGAAGTATTTCTGGTGGTATCCGCAGACCAATGATCATGAGAATTCAATTCTGGGAGAGACGGTGACTGATGAAAAAGGTGAATTTGTGATCCGCCTGGATCTTCAAAAAGATGAAAGACTGGAAGGTATCCAGGTTGACAATTATGAGATCAATGCCTCAGTTACGGATATTAACGGAGAAACGCAGTCTGCCGATACACAGCTGAAAGTAGCTTCCGTTTCCCATTATATCAAGGCGGGAGAAATAAAAAATACCTTTGCGGATGAAAATGTAAAACTAAAAGTTGAAACTAAAAACTATAATGAGCAGGATCTTAAAAAAGCCTATCAGGTAAAGCTTTCAAAGCTCAGGGCTCCGTCCAGGATTTTCCGGGATAATTTTCAAACTGCGGTTCAGGATCTGCCGAAGCTTTCAAAAGATGAGTTCATCAGCAGATTCCCACATGATTTCTACGACAAGAATGACGATCTTAAAAACTGGGAAGTGGAAAAAGTGATGATTAATAGAGTGCAGCAGCCAACTGATGATCAGAAGCCGGCAGCCGATCTGGATTTAGGGAAGCTGGAAGCAGGGGATTATCAGCTGGAACTGTATAATATTGAAGGGAAAGATACCATAAAAGCTGTCCAGAACTTTAGTGTTTGGGACAAAAAATCTCTGAAGCCGTACCAGAAAACATTCTTAACGGTATTGGAACCGAAAGATGAATTTTCAAGGGGAGAAAAGGCGAGAATCTATGCTTATTCGGCTATTCCTGATGCTTGGGTGAATATCTTCATTCAGGATGGCTCGGGAAAAACGGTTACGGAAACCCATAAATTTAAAAACGGAATCCTTGATTATGCAGTAGATATTCCGAAAGATAAAAATATATCGGCCTTAAATGTCCAGTTTCAGGTAGTGGCCTTTAACGATGTACAAACCCACTCTGTTGATCTGAAAATAAAAAACCCGGAAAAACCTTTAAAAATAGAGACGGTTACTTTCAGGGATAAGCTGGAGCCTGGATCAAAAGAAAAATGGTCGGTGAAAGTTTCAGGAAACGATAAAGAAAAGATCAATGCTGAGGTTCTGGCGAATATGTACGACAGATCTCTGGACCAGTTTGAAGCCAACAGTTTCTCCTGGCAGCAGCTATATATCCCTTATTCTGTTATAGCCTCCTATGATATGAGGGAAAATCTTATGTCTAAATCTTACCAGAGAAGGATTAAATATTTTGATATGGCCTATGTGGAAGTACCTGCCTTTAACTGGTTTGACAGCAATATTCTGAATCGTTTGTCAGGAAAAGTTGCCGGACTTCGTATGGAAGTTATGGCGGCTCCTGTAATGGCAAAGCAGGAAAGGGCGACAGATTCGGCAGTGGTAAACTCCGGAAGGCAGTTGACGGAGGAGGAGAAAATGGAATATACAGATGTTATAAGCCCTGATACAGCTAAAGAAAAGCTTGATAAAGTACCGGTTCGCCAAAATCTGAATGAAACCGCATTCTTCTATCCGGATCTGAAGACCGATGCGGATGGAAATGTAAGCTTTGAATTCACTTCTCCTGAAGCATTGACAAAATGGAAGCTGATGTTTCTTGCCCATACGAAAGACGCAAGAGGGGCTACATTGGAAAAAGAGGTTGTGACACAAAAAGAATTCTCCGTTACACCGAACTATCCTAGATTCCTGAGAGAAGGTGATGAGCTAAATCTGCAATCAAAACTTTCCAACCTGACCGATAAAAAGCTGAGCGGCTCCGCAAGCCTGCAGATCCTTGATGCCTTTACGAATGAAGATATTTCTTCGAAATTCGGATTAAATGCAGCTTCGCAGAACTTTGACATCAATGAAAAGGGAAATTCGGCCTTAACATGGAAATTAAAGGTACCGGACCATATTTCCTCCGTGATCTTAAAAGTAGTGGCTAAAGCAGGAAATTATTCGGATGGGGAGCAGCAGGCTGTTGCAATATTGCCGAACAGGATGCTGGTAACAGATGCGGTTCCGGTTTTTGTGAAAGAGGGTGAAACAAAGACCTTTGTTTTAGACCATCTTAAAAACGCAAACTCGGCAACCATCTCCAATGTTTCAAATACCCTGGAGCTTACCACCAATCCGGTTTGGGAAATCATGTTCGCGCTTCCAAGCCTGAAAAATGATCAGAACAGCTCAGCAGATGTCATTTTCAATAAGTGGTTTGCAGACGTATTGGCTTCGGAAATTTTCAAGGCCAATCCGAAAATGAAAACCGTTTTCGAGGAATATCAGGGCAAAGGATTGCTGAGCTCTAATCTTGAGAAAAATCAGGAGCTTAAGCAACTGTTGCTGGAAGAAACACCATGGGTTCTGGAAAGCAAAAATGAAAAAGAACAGATGCAGAAGCTTGCATCCCTGTTTGATGCCAATACCATGAGAAACTCAATTAATCAGGATTGGGAAGATTTCAGAAAGCTGCAGAATCCTGACGGTGGATTCTCCTGGTATCAGGGGTATCCAAGTTCTTATGGAACCTCATTATATATCCTGAAGAATCTGGGCAAGATCAATTCCTGGTTAAAAGATAATGTGAAGGACTATCAAAATTCCGGACAGAAAGAGCTGGTGGCCAGGCTGGTTCAGTATGTAGACAATGAAATTGATAAATACTGGGATGTGAAGAAAGAGAACGTCTGGAATAACTGGACCCTGGATTATCTCAATACAAGAAACTATTGGGAAAAAGAATACCCTCTGAAAGGTAAGGGAGCAACGCTGAAATCGCTGGTAAAACAAAAAGCGAAAACAGCGAAACTGACTGACTTTACCTTCTTCGGATTGCACCGTGCAGCTTTACTAATGAATGATTATGGTTTGAAGGATACGTCCGCCAAACTGATGAACTATCTTAAAGAGACATCTACAGACACCAGGACCCAGGGCGTTTACTGGAAACAGAATCTTAATGACTGGGGATGGTTCAGCTCTAAGGTGGTGAATCACGCAGGCGCACTTGAGGCATTTAATACCCTGAAGCCTGATGACCAGAAATTTATTGAAGACTTGAAAATATGGCTGGTTACCCAAAAAGAAGTAAACTCATGGGGAAACTCAAGAGGAACTTCGGAAGTGATCTTTACCATTTTAAATTCAGGAAGATCCTGGACCGGAGCAGAGAGTGATCAGGCTACCATTGTCTGGGGCGGAAGGCCGTTGGATCCTCAGACCCGGGCAACAGGCTATGTGAAGTCTGTGGTGATCTCCGGTGAAATAGATAAAAGCTTAAGCAGCGTTACCGTAACCAAAACCGGCCCTGGAATCGTTCAGGGCGGATTATTCTGGCAGTATTACGAAGACCTGGATAAGATCAGATCATCAGAAAACTATGTTTCTATTACCAAAGAGCTGTATAAAAAGGTGAAAACCGTGAATGGTGAGGAACTCCGTAAAATTACTTCTGAAACCCCGCTGAAGGTGGGAGATAAGGTGACGGTGAGAATGATCCTGAATACAGATCGTCCGATGGAGTTCATCCATATCAAGGATATGCGTGCTGCAGGATTTGAGCCGGTAGATGTGCTGTCCGGATACCAATGGAAGAATAACCTGGGATATTACCAGTCTACAAAGGATGCTTCCACCAACTTTTATATCCAGTATATGCCGAAGGGGAAATATGTATTTGAATATGATTATGTAGCTAATGCGTCCGGTAAGTTTTCCAACGGGATCACTACCATGCAAAATTATTATGCGCCCCAGATGAATACCCATAGTCAGGGTTCTTATGTTCAGATTACCGAATGATAAGGATCCTTAAAATTTTAAATACATGACTTAAACGTCAGATCAATCAGGCCAAACTCCTCACGTAAGCAGTGAGGAGTTTTTTTGTAGAAGGAAGGAGACGATGGTGTATCCGGAACGGTCGCAAAAAATACAATATTATACTAAATAAGTCCCTTTATAGGGAATTTTGTAGTATATATGTAGTAGGCTTATTTTTGGAAGTAATGGCTTACAGGGGTAGCTTTGTAGCGAATAATATTGATTCAGTTGAAGCTTGCATTGTTAAATAAGAATTTCACAACTCATAAACCTAAGATCGTTTCCATAGTTAGTTTTATATAGTTTTTATTTCATCGTGTTTAATGGTTGATGATTTGTGTTTTGAGACCTCCATGAAACAAGGGTGGTCTCTTTCTGTATGATCCGGACTATTCACGCATAAAATGATGGAGGACAGGCCCGGTTTAAACCTGAAAATCAGCCTATGCCGGCATTGCTGATATACGAATGATTTTTTAATGATATAAAATAATAAAAAACTGATATATTTGTTCCGGACAATTAAAAACTATGGAAAACGTATTTGACACAAAAGTTGCTCAGAATTATATTGAGAGGATCAATAAACTGACACCGGATACTCAGGGCCTGTGGGGAAAAATGACGGTCGACCAGATGCTGGCTCATTGTTGCGTATCCTATGAGATGATATTCGAGCCGGAAAAACATAAAAAGCCGGGTGCCATTGCCAGGTTTATTTTAAAGACTTTTGTAAAGCCTAAGGTAGTGGGTGAAAAAGCATATTCCAAAGGAGGGCCCACTGCACCGCAGTTCATCATTACCGGTAGAAAAAACTTTGAAGAAGAAAAGAAAAGATTGATAGGTTTTATCCAGAAAACCCAGCAGCTCGGAGCTTCAGCCTTTGACGGGAAAGAATCCTTTTCTTTCGGAAAGCTTTCTGCGAATGAATGGAATAATATGTTTGCCAAACATTTAAATCATCATTTAGCGCAATTCGGAGTTTAAGCTTTAAGGGGATCATGCCGTATTACGGAAGTTTATGGTATTCCAAAGTCATTTTAAATAAAACGAATATGAAAAAATTTTTATTACTTCTCATCCTCCTCTCCAATTTTGTTTTCGCCCAAATGCCCAATATTTCAAGTGTCTGGCTTAATAACAGCAAACCCTATCTGGGAACAATAGGGAATGCCCGGGAGGAGATCAAACTCAAAATCAATATTTCCGAACAAAATAAAAAAAATGACCAGCAGTATTTTGTTTCAGGATATTCGCTTGTTGATCGAAACTATTCAAAGTTTGAAGGGGTATTTACCATCACTAAATACAAAGATGCCAATAAGAAGGGCACTGTATACGGCGAGTACGAACTGGCTGAAGAAAACAAGGGAAAGCATTCCGGAATCTTTAAAGGAAAATTCATTTATACGTTCAAATGGAATAAGAAAACCGAAAAAATTGAGGAGCAGAATATTGAACTTACAGGAGACTGGAAAAGTTATGATGGAACTCTGAACTTCAAAACCCGCTTAAAAAATCAATAATATGCTAAAGAGAATTATGGCCGTTGCAGGGGGGATCATAGCAGGTTCTGTCTGCATCTGGATCATGGAAAGCCTTGGACATTACCTGTATCCGCTTCCGGAAGGGATGAAGCCCAACGACTTGGAAGGATTTAAGGAATATGTGGCTACGGCCCCTTTCATGGCCCTTTTTTTTGTAATACTGGCTTATGCTGTGGGGGCGCTGGTCTCAGGATTCATAGCTACAAAAATTGCTAACAACGGGAAACATGCAGCTGCAACCCTATGCGGAATAATCTTCCTGTTAGTTACCATTTATAATATGGCGGTTTTGCCGACCCCTTTATGGTTCTGGATCTCAGGGATCCTGGTCTGGGGATTGGTTTGGGTAGGAAGTAAATTAGCGCTAAATAAAAAAACAGTATGAAACTAGGAGCATTTTCAGTGAGCCTGAGTGTAAAGGACCTTAAAAAATCGAAAGATTTTTACGAAAAATTAGGATTCACCCAGATGGGTGGAAGTATGGAACAAAACTATCTGATCATGAAAAACGGCAGCACCCTGATCGGCCTCTTCCAGGCTATGTTCGATGGAAATATGCTTACTTTCAATCCTGGTTGGGATGAGAATGCACAGAACCTGGAAACTTTCGATGATGTCCGGGATATTCAGAAGCACCTGAAAAAACATGGCGTGCAGCTGGATAAAGAAGCGGATGAGACAACTGCTGGTCCCGAACATATTTTCCTGAAAGACCCGGACGGGAATATGATCTTGATTGACCAGCACAGATAACTTCAGGTAAACATCAAAAGAAAAACATTAACCAATATAAAAAACTATTATGGCAACAGTAAACATTTATTTGACATTCAACGGAAACTGTAAAGAGGCTTTTGATTTTTATAAATCAGTTTTCGGAGGAGAATATCCTTATATCGGAACTTTTGGAGAAATGCCGCCGATGGAAGGAAAAGAAACCGCTGAAGAAGACAAGGACAAAATCATGCATGTTTCTCTGCCGATCTCTAAAGAAACGGTCCTGATGGGAAGCGATACGGGAGGAGAATGGTCTTCCCACTACAAGCAGGGAAACAATTTTTCCGTATCGATAAATGCGGAATCTAAAGAAGAAGCGGATAAATTATTCGCAGGCCTTTCCGAAGGGGGACAGGTTACCATGCCAATGGCTGATACTTTTTGGGGAGCCTATTTCGGAATGTTTACCGATAAATTCGGGATCAACTGGATGGTAAATTATGACGATCCTGCAAAAATGCAGCAACATCCATAATATTTATATTTTTACCTATACTGACACTGACGGAAGCTTCCGTCAGTTTGTTTTTATATACCTTTGATTTTCGAAAAAATTAAATAACTTTCATCAAAAAGAATCTGTTTTGAAATTATCTGAATCAAAAAAATTAATTGAAGCGGCATTTACCGGCAGGAAAAATATGGAAAAATGGGCAGATCTGGGATGTGGTGACGGAGCCTTTACCAATTCCTTAGCTGCTTTCCTGGGTGATGGGAGCATGATCTACGCAATAGACCAGTACCAGCAGGATATACAGACCATTAATGATAAAGTGCATATTGAATTTATCCTGAATGATTTTGAGAAAGAAATTCCGGACCTTGAGGATCTGGACGGGATCCTGATGGCCAATTCCCTCCACTATATAGCTGATAAGAAAAAACTGATCACAGGCCTGGAAAAAAGCTTAAAAACGGACGGAAAGCTCATTATTGTAGAATACGATACTCAAAATGCCAATCAGTGGGTACCTTTTCCTATCAACTTTAAAAAGCTGAAGCAGCTGTTCACAGAGCTCGGTTTTGAAAAAGTAGAGAAAATAGGTGAAAGAGATTCCGTTTACAGCCATGATAAGATGTATTCCGCTCTTATAAAAAACGGATGAAAAAAAATAGTTAAATTAGTGACATAAAAACAGCTGAAATGATGTTTACCATCGATAAAATTAAAGCCGAACACCGAAAAGTAAAGAGCGGTACCGATTTTCCGAAATACATCCAGGCCATTAAAAAAATGGGAGTTTCCCGTTATACGGTCAATGTTGCTGACGGAAATACAGAATATTTTGATCAACACGGGCATTCAGTTTCCACGGGAGCGGAGTACGATATACTGACCATTGCGGAAAATCCAGATCCGGAACATTTCAAGTTGAGGTTGCAGCTTCACCAGCAGGGAGGTACGGATTACCGGTCCTTCTGCAAAGATTGTGCGCGTAATGGAATTAAAGGCTGGAATGTGAATTTGAATACAATGACCTGTACGTATCTGGATAAAACGGGAAATGATGTTCTGACGGAGCAAATCCCGGATATAAATCACTAACTATTAATTTAACACAGATGATTACGAAAATTTTAAACATCATACTTATACTTTTTGCAGTATATATGGGGATAAAGCAAGGCTGGGCAATGGTCTCGGGAAAACCGGAAATGCTGCAGATGCTGGGAAAGCTGGGGCTGAGCTCCGGAATGATAATGCTGCTGGGCATTCTTACGCTGGCAAGTGCTGCAATGATCCTTATTCCACAGACATTTGTTCCCGGCAATATTCTGATGGCGGGAACTATCCTGCTGATTTTAGTCCTTGAACTCTTTCATGGTGATATAAAAGGAGCTTTCATAGAACTGCCCTTTATTTTATTGAATATAATTATCATTTTCTTAAAATATCCATTCAGATTCTGATGAAAAATCTTTTCCACCTTTTAATGATGCTTTTGATGTTCTCGGCCTGCGCCCAGAAGAAGGATGAGCATAAAATGACCCTAAATGAACAACAAATAAAAAATAACATGGATACAACACAGTTGAATGAAACCGTAAAAAGAGCATTCGAAGCGTGGCAGAATGGTGATGCGGAAAGTTTTACCTCATTTTTTACAGCTGATGCTAAATTATATGATGACGGAAATCCCAGAGACTTTAAAAAGTTTGTTAAAGAGGCCTGCGGACATGAGAAATTCATGTCTATTGATAAAGTGGAGAATAACGGCAGGGATATTTACGGACCGTTCCATACGGAAAGCTGGGGCGACTTCAAAACCTATTTTAAATTTCATCTGAACAATGAAGGCAAATTTGATAAGCTCGAAATTGGACAGGCTGATTAGCACAGGATAAATTTTAAAAAAATATAAGAAAAAACAACTTTTATGAGGATTGTAGAGGCGTTGGCTTTGATCATTTTTACCTTTGGAACGGCACGGATGCTGTTAGCCCAAAAAAATGATCTGGGAGCCTGGTATATGTACTTCGGAAACAATAAAATCAGCAATAAGTGGAACTGGCATAATGAGATCCAGTACCGTAATTTTGATGCCATAGGAGATCTGGAGCAGCTCCTGATCCGTACCGGGATTGGGTATGATTTAACGGAAAACAATAACAATGTCCTGCTTGGGTACGGTTTTATTCTAAGCCGGCCTTATACCAATGGCGAAAAATCTGAAAATGTGGAGCACAGGATTTTTCAACAGTACATTACAAAACAAAAATTCGGTCGTTTTAATCTCCAGCACCGGTACAGGGTGGAAGAACGTTTCCTGCAGGATGATTTCAGAATGAGGTTCCGCTATTTCCTGGGCCTTAACATTCCGATCAATGAGAAAGAAATGCTTCCTAAAACCTTTTACGCATCAGTATATAATGAGATATTTCTGCATTTTGACAGTCCGGTATTCGACAGGAACAGGGTTTATGGCGCTCTGGGATATGTGATCAGTAAAAACCTCAGGATCGAAGCCGGATATATGAACCAGATCCAGGAAAACAAAAATCGCGGACAAATCCAGATAGGGTTTTACAATAACATTCCGTTTACCAAAAAATAGACTAAAATAAAACACTTATGCATTCAGGAAAAAGATTCGGTGCCCGTGAATTTGTCATCTGGACAAGAAGGAGCATTTATTGTCTGATTGTTTTAGCGACAATCCCTACAGTTTTATATTACCTTGGCTGGAAATTCCTTTCCGTTCCCTGGCAGCCTATTGCCATCATGGGAACGGCCGTGGCCTTTATTGTGGGCTTCAAAAACAATGCGAGCTACAGCAGGCTTTGGGAGGCAAGACAGATTTACGGAGCTATTATTAATGATAGCCGGAGTTTCGGATATATTCTGAGGGATGCTCTTTCCGGAAAAAATCCAGATAAGGTAAAAGAAATGTTTCTGCGTCATTACGCCTGGCTTACGGCCCTGCGTTTTCAGCTTCGTGAGCCAAGGGTATGGGAAAATATGAGTACGGCACAATTTGATGAATATGCAAGAAAATATGATATTCCCGAAAAGCTCTCAACGCTGGATGAAGAGCTGAAACGCTATCTTTCAGCAGCGGATCTCGGATATATCCTGAGTAAAAAGAACAGGGCTACCCAGCTGATGGCAGCGCAAAGCAAAGCCCTTGCCGAGGTCTATGAAAAAGGCGAGATCAATGATTTCCAATGGACGCAGATCAACCAACAGCTGGTGAAGTTTACCGATAACCAGGGCAAAGCGGAAAGAATTAAAAACTTTCCTTATCCCAGGAACTTCTCTTCAATCACCACTTATCTTTTACTGCTGTTCATTGTTTTTGTGCCTTTCGGATTACTGAAAGAATTTGATAAGCTCGGAGATGGTACTATGGTGGAAGGCTGGACGCTGTGGTTCAACATCCCATTTTCCCTTCTCGTGACGTGGTGTTTCCATACGCTGGATAGTGTGGGAGAGGCATCCGTGAATCCTTTTGAAGGAAGCCCGAATGATGTGCCGATTACCCAGATCAGCCGTACAATTGAGATTGACATGAGGGATATGCTGGATGAGGCGGAGCTTCCGCCTGCGATCGCCGCGAAAAATAATATCGTACTTTAGTATAATTAAACACAAAAAGAAAAGGATTATCAGTTATTTGAATAACCACTGTAAAAAAAGAGAAATAATGATTCACAATTATGTAATAATATCAATTGCAGTTTTGTTGTCTGTCATGATATTGGTGATGATCGGGCAAAAACTTAGAGTGGCTTATCCTATTTTTCTGGTTATTGCCGGACTGCTGATCAGTCTTATTCCGGGGATGCCGCATATAGAGATTGAGCCGGATCTGGTTTTCCTTATTTTCCTGCCGCCGATTTTATTTGAAGCCGCATGGTTTACCTCATGGCAGGATTTCCATAAATGGAGAAAACAGATATTTTCCATGGCTTTCGGATTAGTATTTCTGACCTCCATAGTAGTTGCCTATCTGTCATCTTCCATTATACCGGGACTGACGGTGGCCATGGGATTCTTATTGGGAGGGGTAAACTCCCCGCCGGATGCTGTGGCAGCAACTTCGGTTCTAAAGCATATGAAGATCCCTAAGAAGATCACGAGCATTCTGGAGGGAGAAAGCCTGATCAACGATGCCTCAAGTTTAATTGTCTTTAAATTTGCCCTTGCAGCCGTAATTTCCGGCCAGTTTATTTTCGGGGAGGCCGTAAAGGATTTTTTTACGATGGCTATAGGAGGAATAGCTATCGGTGTGGGTTCAGGTTTCCTTTTCGGGGCACTATTGAAAATTATCCCGTCAAACTCCAATATTGATACTATTATCACCCTTATTGTTCCGTACATAATGTATATTGCGGCAGAACATTTCCATTTTTCCGGGGTATTATCCGTAGTAGCGGGAGGCCTGCTGATGTCGTACAATTCACATTGCTACCTGAGCCATACATCAAGGATCCAGTCGGGGAATGTCTGGAGTGTTTTGATTTTCCTGATGAATACCCTGATCTTCATACTTATCGGCCTTGAATTGCCGGTTGTGGTTGCAGCCATGAAAGACTATACCATTTCAGAAGGAATCTTTTACAGCGTAGTGATTGGCGGTGCGATCATTTTTACAAGAATTATTTACAGCTATGCCCTGATGTATTTTCCGAGGCTTTGCTCAAAGGAACTGAGAATGAAAGTTCCGAAGCCGGACTGGCGGGAACCTTTCATTATAAGCTTTGCCGCTATGAGAGGGGTGGTCTCGCTGGCAGCAGCCCTTTCTATCCCTGCATTTTTGCCGAACGGGGAAGCGTTTCCGCACCGTAACATCATTTTATTTGTAACTTTTGTTATTATTTTGATTACCCTGGTAGGGCAGGGATTACTGTTGGCACCGATCTTGAAGCTGTTAAAGATCCAGGATGCCGGAAGTGAATTGCCGGAAGAAAAACAGGAAGTGATCCTGATGAGAAAATTAAAGGAAACAGCTTTGCAGAAACTGGAAAATGATTTTTCTGAACTGGCGGAAAGAAACAGCCTGGTACGCCATCAGAAGCATAAGCTGGAAAATGAAATGATGCTGATGGCTGATAAGGCCCAGTGCATGGCTTCCACGGGAGACTATGTAACAGCGATCAATGAAAATAAAGATGTCCTCAGACAGATCATTCAGGCTCAGAGAAATGAGCTCCATCGCATGAAACGCGAAAAAATATTTGATGACCATGTAATGAGAGCCATTGAAATGCAGCTGGATTTCGATGAAGCAAAAATCACGGGTTTCTCACACGGATAAACAGAAACAAACAAAACAACACATATGAGCACTCCGATTATTGTTCAGTATAAAGTGAACGCCCCCGTTGAAAAAGTATGGAATGCCTTAACGGATAAGGATGAAATGAGATCCTGGTATTTCGATATCTCTGATTTTGAGCCTGAGGTTGGGAAAACCTTCAATTTCTATGAGCCTGGAGAGGCCAGGAGATTCCACCACCGGGGAAAGATCCTGGAAATCATTCCAAACCGGAAACTGAAGCATACCTGGTCGTATCCTGAATTTTTGAATGAAGAATCAGTGGTAACCTGGGAACTCGGGGAAGATGCCGGCGGAACCCTTGTTACGCTTACCCATGATGATATTGAGAATTTTAACAGCCTCGGGGAAAATTTTTCAAGAGACAGTTTCACGGAAGGCTGGAACGGCATTATCGGCCAGAGCCTGAAGCCTTATCTGGAAAGCAATTAATCTGGCAGTCTTCAAAAAAGATGACAAAATATACCTTTCTCCGTCCCGTATTATGGACAGAAAACCTGGATGATAGCATCGGCTTCTATATGCAGATTCTTGGCTTTGAGCTTTTGGAAAGAAATGACCGTTGGCAATGGGCCTCACTAAAAAAAGATGAGGTTCAGATTATGCTGTCAAAGCCTAATGAACATGAAAATCTTAATGGGATCTGCTTTACAGGTTCATTCTATTTTAACGTAGACCATGTAGATGACCTCTGGGAAGATCTGAAAACAAAAGCTAAGATCTGCTACGAGATTGAAACTTTTGATTGGGGAATGAGAGAGTTTGCCGTGTATGACAATAACGGCTATATATTACAATTTGGTCAATCTGCGGACGAAATTAGAAAAGCGGAATAAAATTTGCTATTTTTGGGGAAAATATTGGAAGTTCAATGAAAAAAAGTATAATAGCGGGCTTTGCTGCGGTTTTGTTTCTGGTGTCTTGTAAGAATGATAAA